>JAQGMZ010000245.1 GCA_028292045.1 Polaromonas sp.
GCGCCAAGCGATGCGTGGGCGCCGAGGATGCGCGCATTTTCCTCGCCGACTGGCTCAAGGAAATCGACTACGAAAAACATCTGTACGACGGCGAGGACAGCGAAAAGGTCGCTGCCGCGCGCTGGAGCAACGTGATGGATTTCTGCGACTGGATGTCGCAGCGCTGCGGCGGGCAGATCGACGACGCGTCAGGCGCAACGGTCGACAAGCCCACCAAGACCATGCTCGAAGTGGTGCAGACGATTGCCCTGCTGTCGACCATCAGCGAGCGCGAGGGCGACCAGAACGTCGTGACGCTGTCGACGCTGCACGCCTCCAAAGGGCTGGAGTGGCCGCATGTGGTGCTGGCCGGGGTCAACGAAGGGCTGCTGCCCTTCAAGCTGGACGATGACGACGGCACGGACGCGGTGAAGACCGAAAGCATCGTCCTGCGGCTGCAGGAAGAGCGTCGCCTGATGTACGTGGGCATCACCCGGGCGCAGCGCACGCTGGCCGTCAACTGGCTGCGCAAGCGCAAGAAAGGGCGTGATTTCATTGCCGGCGTGCCCAGCCGCTTCATTGCCGAAATGGCGCTGGACAAGGCCACCATCAAGGAAGACCCGCGCGAAAAGCTCAAGGCCCTGCGCGCTGAATTCGCCCGAAAGGCGGCCGATGGCCTGGCGGCGGCGGCGGCAGTCGCTGCCGCCTACGAAGGGCGATAGCCGGATGTCCGCCGCCATGCCCGGCCATTGCCCCTGCAGCCAACCGGCCCGTGGCTGGCCTGCGAACCCCCGCACTCCTGACTGAACCATGAACTCCCGACTTTTTCTCACTGTTTCGTTTTTTGTGGCGTGCAGCGTTTTGGCCCCCTTCGCCGCAGCCCAGGACAAGCCGGCCACCGGCTGCGTGCCGGCGCACCGCATGCAGGCTGCCCAGCTGTACGGCCAATGGGCAGTCGTGTTCACCAACCCGCCTGCAGGGCTGCCGGCGCAAGCCATCCTGCGGCTAACACGCCATGCCGAATTTTCAGAAAGCCTGGCGGGCACCGTAAGCCGGCAGTTCGGCAGCACTGCCGCCGGTGGGCATGCCGCCCGGGCGGCACTGGCGGGCGACCTGGACGAAGGCATGCTCCTGCTGGACGAATCTTCCGACAACGTGAGCATCACTGGCACCTGGAACGGCGAAATGAAGCCGGGCTCTTGCGGCCGGGTGTACCAAGGCCTCTGGAAAGACACCAGCGCCAGCGCCGCGCCCGATGCGCCTGACGTTGCATTCACCCTCACCAAACTTCCCTGATTGCCTACCCATGCTATTGAAACCACGGCGCCTTCACCGCCTCCTGCTGGCAAGCGGACTGCTTGCGGGCGGCCTGGCGCAGGCGCAAACGCTCCTGCCCGCCAAGCTGCCCGCCATGCCGCCTTCCAGCCTGGGCTGGCAGGCCTGCCAGGCCATCAAGGCGGACGCCGGCGCGCAACTGACCTGCTTTCAGCAATGGGCCGATGCGCAATCGCCGGCCAACACGCTGGCGGCTTCGATGACTACGGCGCCCGCCAATGCCGACACCGGCACGCCGACGGCGCAAATCATGCTGCTGCCGTCGATGAACACGGACGCGCCCGACGGCAAGCCCATCGGCTGCCGAAACGACCAGTATTCGGAAATTTCAAGGTTCTGGGAGCTTCAGCGCGGTACCGACTGCGGCACGTTTTCCCTGCGCGGCTACCGGCCGATTTCGCTGGCTTTTGTCATGTCCGGCGGCATCGACCCACCCCCGGTATTGGGTGCGGGTTCTCCGCCGGATTACCGGCATGCCGAAACCAAGATCCAGCTGTCGGTGCGCACCAAGCTTGCCAAGGGCTTGTTCAAAGACGGCAATTTCGACCAGGACGACCAGGATTCGCTGTGGTTCGGCTACAGCCAGCAAAGCTACTGGCAGCTGTTCACCAGCAGCCTGTCGCGCCCTTTTCGCACCACTGACCACGAACCAGAACTGGTCTATATTTATCCGCACCAGATTGCGCTGCCGGGCGGCTGGAACTACCGGCTTTCCGGATTGGGGCTGGTGCACCAGTCCAACGGTCAGTCGGATCCGCTGTCGCGCAGCTGGAACCGGACCTACCTGATGGGCGGGGCTGAAAAAGTGCTCGGCCCGGATTCCAGCCTGCGGCTGCAGGGACGGATCTGGGACCGGCTGCGTGAATCTTCGAACACCGACAACAACCCCGACATCGAAAACTTCATTGGCCGTGCAGAACTCACGGGCACCTGGCAGATCAACAAGGCCAACACCCTGGGCGTGACAGTGCGGCATTCCCTGCACCGCGAAGCCAAGGGCTCTACCCGGATTGACTGGATGATGGCGCCGACCGCCTCGCCCAACTACACCGGCTTGCGCTACCACGTCCAGTTGTTCAACGGCTATGGCGACAGCCTGCTGGACTACAACAAAAGACGCAATGTCCTGAGCGTGGGCCTGAGCCTGGTTGATTGGTAATACAGGCTTTGGCCTGTGCAAGATGCTATTTCCAGATAGCGTCGATGGCATGTGCTTGTTGCGTAAATGGCCTGCTTCTTCATGAAACCTGATCGGTCCGGCGTCCGCTGGCCTCAGCCGTGCCAAGGCGCCCAGCTGGTTTAAAAGCCGGCCATTCCTGGGGAGTTGTGAATGTTGGATGGGAATGCGTTTGCCCTGGGCACGCTGATCATTGGTTTGTTGCTGATTGCCATGACCATGGGCGGCACTTTTCTTTCCCGGTTGCCGTTGAGCGCTGCCATGCTCTACCTGGCCGTCGGCATTGCCATCGGGCCGTTGGGCCTGGGCTTGCTCCGCCTCGATGCCCTGGAGAACAAGGTACTGCTGGAGCGCCTGACGGAAATAGCGGTGCTCATTTCCCTGTTCACCGCGGGCATGAAGCTCGAAATGCCCTTGCATGACCGCCGATGGCGAATTCCGGTCCAACTGGCCACGCTGTCCATGGTCGTGACGGTGGGGGCCATCGCCTTGCTGGGCGTCTACGGCTTGGGCCTGTCGCTGGGGGCGGCTATCTTGCTGGGCGGGATTCTGGCCCCGACCGACCCGGTGCTGGCCTCCGATGTCCAGGTTTCCAACGGCGGCGACCGCGACCGCCTGCGGTTTGGCTTGACGGGCGAAGGCGGACTGAACGACGGAACGGCCTTTCCCTTTGTCATGCTCGGGCTGGGCCTGCTGGGCGTGCATGAACTGGGCGAAGGCGGCTGGCGCTGGTGGACCGTCGATGTGTTCTGGTCCATCGCCGGCGGCCTGGGCATCGGCTACCTGCTGGGCGCCCTGGTGGGGCGTGCCATCGTCTATCTGCGGGTGCGCCACCGGGAGGCCTTGCGCTCCGACGAATTCATCGCCCTGGGCCTGATTGCCCTGAGTTACGGCCTGGCGCTGCTCTGCCATACCTACGGCTTTCTGGCGGTGTTTGCATCGGGACTGGCCTTGCGCCGCATTGACGATGGCCCGCCCAACGCAGCGCCCGAGGCTGGCCAGCCCGAGACTTCAGGCAAAGAGGCGCCCGCCAAGATGATGAAAGCCGTGCAGGGATTCAACAGCCAACTGGAAAGCTTCGTCGAGGTGGGCATCGTGCTGGCTGTGGGCGTGCTGATGGCCACCCTGACCTTTGAGCCGGATGTGCTGTGGTTCGTCCCGCTGCTGTTTTTGCTGATACGCCCGCTGGCCGTCAGGTTGGGCCTGCTGGGAACGGCCATTGAACCGGCGCAGCGCACGCTGATGAGCTGGTTTGGCATACGCGGCATTGGCTCGCTGTATTACCTGCTGTACGCCATCAACCACGGCATTGAGCCCGAACTGGCAGAGCGGTTGTTGTCAATCACCTTGAGCGTTGTGGTCGCGTCGGTGGTGGCGCATGGTATTTCCGTCACGCCGCTGATGAAGCATTACGAGGCGCGCAAGGCACGAAAGGCCCAATCCCGGACTGGTTCAACCAAATAGTCGAAGAAAAAAGCTCATACCCGGCCACCAGCATCTACGCCAGCAGCCCGGCGGTTGAAATGCCCTTGTCGATGACCTGCGCGGGTAGCGGCGCCCGGGGCAAGCTCTGGCAGCGGGCGCAGACCCACTTGCCGCGAACGAGGCGCTAGAGCGTGAACACGTCGGGCGTGTAGAGCTGACTGCCAATCCCAAAGCCCGTTGCGCCCACCGCGTGGGATGTTCCCAGGCGTTATCCTGCCCACGGGCCATACATCAGTCCCGGCAGGCAGCATAGACAAAAGCGTTTCAAGCCCGTGATAATCCACCATTTCCGCCGGAATCACTTTCAGGGCGTCAGCGATTGGCAATCGTCAACATGGTGCCGCCCCCACCAGGCCATCGCTCGATAGCGTATGGACCAGAAGCTCGATGCACTCCAAAGGGCCCGCAGAATCGCCACCAAGGGCATGCTTTGGAATTGCTGAAATAGTTCTAGCGCCATTTTCATAGGTTGCCCTGTTGGTCTGGATATGGGACATGGCCCCGATGTAGGCAGCTTGTGCGTCCACCAGTTCAATGGCCACGCCCAGATGCTCGGTCAAGGCGATGCTGCGAAAAGCGCAGGCCAGAACGGTGGATATCCTCTGGAGCGCCATTGGCCAACTGCTGGACCGGTTGGGCTCCGATGGGTGCGAGCGCTACGTTCGCCACCGCGGCTATTGCGGATCAGGGTGAAGCCGCTCTAAAGAGACGTCCAGGCGCCCTGGTTCAGGCTGGATGCCACGGCAGCCTCAACGAAGCGCATGCCCTGCAGGCCATCGGCGGCATTGGGAAAATGCAGGCACAACGGGTCTGCCGGTTGTCCCAGGCGGCGCGCGGCAATGGCGTAGGCGGCATCGGTGTACAAGTTGGCAAAGGCCTCGTGAAACCCTTCCGGGTGGCCCGCCACAATGCGTGAAGCGCGGGCCGCCAGCGGCAATGTGCCGGGCCCGTTGGGCGTGCGTACCTGCGCGGGGGCGTCCAGTGGTTTGAATTGCAAAACCTGCGGATGCTCCTGGGCCCATTCCAGGCTGCCCAGCGAGCCACTCACACGGATACGCAAACCATTTTCAACGCCGGCCGCCGCTTGCGTCACCCAGAAGCTGCCGCGCGCGCCATTGCCCAAGCGCAGCATGGCGCCGGCATAGTCATGGGTCGTGCGCTCTGGCACGATGCAGCCCACTTCGGCCGCCACTTCAGCCACTTCCAGCCCCGTGATAAAACGCAGCAGGTTGTGGGCATGGGTGCCGATGTCTCCCAACACCAAAGACGGACCGCCGCGCGCCGGATCCTCTTTCCATGCCCTCCTTCCCGGCCCGGCTTTGGCGCGCCCGCCTTGTACGTACTCCACCTGCACCAGGCGGACCTCGCCGAGCTGGCATTCCGACACCATGGCCTTGGCCTGGCGCACCATCGGGTAGCCGGTATAGTTGTGCGTCAAGCAAAACACCCGGCCTGTTTCCTGCACCTTCCGGTGCAGGGTCACGGCCTCTTGCAGCGTGTTGGTCATGGGCTTGTCGCAAATTACGTCGAACCCTGCGCCCAGCGCCTGCATCGCAAACGTGAAGTGACTGTCGTTGGGCGTCATGATGGCCACCACGTCGGCACCGTCCGCACGCAGCTTTTCTGCCTCGATGAGCGCGTTCCCATCGGGATAACAGCGCTCTGGCGCAACCCCCAGGCTGCTGCCTGCCGTGCGCGAACGCCCGGGGTCACTGGACACGGCAGCGGCCACGAGTTCGTAATGGTCATCCAGGCGCGCTGCCTGCCGATGCATGGCGCCAATGAAGGAGCCCGGTCCACCCCCGATAACGGCCAGGCGCAAGCGGCGGCCCAACAGCATGAAAACGGTGTTGTCTGGCACGGCGTCATCCTCCCCAGCGCAATACCAGCGGATCCAGACGGCGCGCCACTTCGATCAAGCCTGCGCGCGTAGCTGGATGCATGGCGGGAAACGGATGGCGCGGTGCCTCGCAGGCGATCACGCCGCCCTCTTTCATCAGGGACTTGGCAGCCAGCAAGCCGCTTTGGCGGTTCTCATAATTGATGAGCGGCAACCACTGCTGGTACAAGGCGGCGGCCTCCTCGCGCCGGCCTGCGCCATGGGCATCGACAATCTTGCGGATGCCGTCGGGGTAGGCGCCGCCCGTCATGGCGCCGGTTGCGCCCGCGTCCAGATCAGGCAAGAGCGTGATGGCCTCTTCACCGTCCCACGGACCTTCAATGGCATCACCGCCCAGTCGTATGAGTTCGCGCAACTTGGACGCTGCACCGGGCGTCTCGATCTTGAAATAGGACACCTGGGCAATTTCTTGCGCCATGCGAGCCAGGAAGGCCGCGGAAAGCGCCACCCCGCTCACCGGCGCATCCTGAATCATGATGGGAATGTCCAACGCATCCGACAGCTGCGCAAAAAACTCACTGGTCTGCGCTTCGGGCACCCGGATGGTCGCCCCGTGGTAGGGGGGCATCACCATCACCATGGCCGCACCTTGCTGCTGGGCGCTCACGCTGCGGGCGATGCAAACCTGCGTGCTGAAATGGGTGGTGGTCACAATCACCGGCACACGGCCCCCGACATGCTCAAGCAGGGTGCGGGTCAGTACCTCGCGATCAGCATCCGACAAGACGAATTGCTCGGAAAAATTGGCCAGGATGCACAAGCCGTTCGACCCTGCATCGATCATGAAATCGACACAGCGCTTCTGGCTGGCCAGGTCCAGCTCGCCGGACTCGGTGAATGTGGTGGGTACCACCGGAAAAACGCCCTGGTACCGCGCGACCCTGGATGTGGTCATGGCCTGCTTCCTTATTTTCTGTTGTTGTACACATCAACGCACACAGCAGCCAGCAGCACCAGGCCCTTGATCACCTGTTGATAGTCGATGCCGATACCCATGATGGACATGCCGTTGTTCATCACGCCCATGATGAAGGCGCCAATCACGGCCCCCAACACCTTGCCCACTCCACCGGACGCCGATGCGCCGCCAATGAAGCACGCGGCAATCACATCCAGCTCAAAACCCAAACCGGCCTTCGGTGTCGCCGTGTTCAAGCGGGCTGCAAAAATAAGACCTGCCAACGCGGCCAGCACTCCCATGTTGACGAAGGTCAGAAATGTCAGGCGCTCGGTATTGATACCCGATAGACGTGCAGCCTTTTCGTTACCGCCCAAGGCGTAAATACGCCGTCCTACCGTGGTTTTGGAAGTCACAAAGTCATACACCAGCATCAGCAGCAGCATGACGATCAGCACGTTTGGCAATCCGCGGTACGAAGACAAGAGATAACTGAACGCGGCGATCATGGCGGCGAAGACCAAATTCTTCACCAGAAAAAATACATAGGGTTCATTGTCCATGCCGTGTTTGATCCGGTCGGCACGGCCTTTTACCTTGAAGATGAGCAACGCCAGCGCCATAGCCAAGCCAATGACCAATGACAGGATGCGCAGTCCCTCACCCGTAAAAGGATCGGGAATGAAGCCGGTGCTCAAGAGCTGAAACTCTGGCGGAAACGGTCCCACCGATGCGCCCTGCAACACCACCAATGCCAGTCCCTTGAATACCAGCATGCCGGCCAGCGTCACGATGAATGAGGGTATTTTGAAAAAAGCCACCCAGTAGCCTTGCGCGGCCCCAATGAGAGCGCCCGCAAGCAGGCAAAGCAGGGCCGCCGGTACGAAATGCATGCGGTACTCCACCATCAGTACCGCCGCCAGGGCGCCAACAAAGCCGCTGACAGAGCCCACCGACAGATCAATATGGCCAGCCACAATTACCAGCAGCATGCCCAACGCCATAACGACGATGTAGCTGTTCTGCAAAATCAGGTTGGTCAGGTTCAAGGGTTGAAGCAGCGTACCGTTGGTCATGAACTGGAAAAACCCCATGATCGCAACCAAGGATATCAACAGGCCATATTCACGTAAATTATTTTTGATGAAACTGATGCTCCCTGCCGCCGGCTGGGACTTTTTTGCAGTGCTGAGGGTTGCCATATCAATTCACTCCTGATGTCACGATAGATCGCATTATTTTTTCCTGTGTGGCCTCGGCAGCCTGAAATTCGGCCACAAAACCACCCTCGTTCAGCACATAAATTCGATCACACATGCCTAACAATTCAGGCATCTCCGATGAGATCATCAGCACGCACTTCCCTTCGGCGGCCAGTTGCGCAATGAGGGTGTAGATCTCGAACTTGGCCCCCACATCGATACCCCGGGTCGGCTCATCCAGAATCAGAAGCTCCGGATTGGAAAACAGCCATTTGCTCAGAACCACTTTCTGCTGGTTCCCGCCCGAGAGGTTGACAGTGCGCGCAAACACATCGGGGCTGCGGATATTGAGCTTGCGCCGGTACGCTTCGGCGATGTCAAATTCGCTTCCTTCGTCAATCACCATGTGACGCGACACGCCGTCCAGATTCGCCAACGTCGTGTTCCAGGCAATAGTTTCATTCAGCACCAGGCCATAACCCTTGCGGTCTTCGGTCACGTAGGCAATACCATGCTTGATGGCCTTTTGCACCGTGCTGGTGTCAATTTCCTTGCCATGCATCAGCACCTTTCCGCTGATTCCCTGACCGTAGGTGCGCCCAAAGATACTCATCGCCAGTTCCGTGCGGCCAGCTCCCATCAGTCCCGCAATACCGACAATCTCTCCACTGTTCACATGCAGGTCCACGCCCTTGATGACCAGCCGATCCGCATGCTCCGCGTGATGAACTTTCCAGTCCCGGATCTCAAAGACTTTCTCGCCGATGTGCGGTGTGCGCTTGGGATAGCGGTCTGCCATTTCACGCCCCACCATGTGCTTGATCACCGTGTCTTCACTGACCGCTTGAGTATTGCATTCCAGCGTAATGACGGTGACTCCGTCGCGCAAAACCGTAATGGTGTCGGCGACCTTGGAGATTTCATTGAGTTTGTGCGAAATCAAGATGCATGCAATGCCTTGCTTCTTCAGTTCCAGCAACAGTTCCATCAAGGCGTCGCTGTCGGTCTCGTTCAGACTGGCGGTCGGCTCATCGAGAATCAGCAGCTTCACTTCTTTTGACAGGGCTTTGGCAATCTCGACCAATTGCTGCTTGCCGACGCCCAGGTTGGTGATCAAGGCGTCGGGGGATTCTCTCAGCCCTACTTTATCCAACAGGGCCTGCGTCTTGACATGCGAAATATGCCAATCAATCACCCCATAGCGCGCTTGCTCATTACCTAAAAATATGTTTTCCGCAATCGACAGTAGGGGCACCAGTGCCAATTCCTGATGAATGATGATGATGCCCGCATGCTCGCTATCGCGGATGCCCTTGAAGCGGCATTCCTGCCCCAAGAAAAAAATTTCTCCCTCGTATTCTCCATAAGGGTATACGCCACTGAGCACCTTCATCAGGGTGGACTTTCCAGCCCCGTTTTCACCCACGATAGCGTGAATCTGACCCGCATGCACCGTCAGGTTGACATCACTCAGCGCCTTCACTCCATGGAATGATTTTTTCATTCCGCGCATTTCAAGAATGGGATCTGCCATATTTGCCTCCAATAAAGTAATAGGCCTTGTACATCTCGGCACAAGGCCTTACGTTCCACCTTGCTCGCTTACTTCAGCTGCTCTTCCTTGATGTAGCCACTGCCCACCAACACCGCCTTGTAGTTGGACAAGTCCA
>JAQGMZ010000013.1 GCA_028292045.1 Polaromonas sp.
ATCGGCTCCTTGTTCAGGTGCACCGTGCAACCGGCGGCGGAGCGCTCGGCCGAGGCATCGCTCAGCTCGAAAGCCTGTTCCACCTTGAGGTCGGGCAGGCCTTCGATTTCGAGGATGCGGCCGGAGAAGATGTTCTGCTTGCCCTGCTTGGCCACCGTCAACAGGCCCTGCTTGATCGCGTAGAGCGGGATCGCGTTGACCAGATCGCGCAACGTCACACCGGGCTGCAGCGAGCCCTTGAAGCGCACCAGCACCGACTCGGGCATGTCCAGCGGCATCACGCCGGTGGCCGCGCCGAACGCCACCAGGCCAGAGCCGGCCGGAAAGCTGATGCCGATGGGGAAGCGGGTGTGGCTGTCGCCGCCGGTGCCCACCGTGTCGGGCAGCAGCATGCGGTTGAGCCAGCTGTGGATGATGCCGTCGCCCGGACGCAGCGGAATGCCGCCCCGGTCGCTCATGAAGTCGGGCAGCTCATGGTGCATCTTGACATCGACCGGCTTGGGATAGGCGGCGGTGTGGCAGAACGACTGCATGACGAGATCGGCGGAAAAGCCCAGGAAGGCCAGGTCTTTCAGCTCGTCGCGGGTCATCGGGCCGGTGGTGTCCTGCGAGCCGACCGAGGTCATCTTCGGTTCGCAGTAAGTCCCGGGGCGCACGCCCTGGCCTTCGGGCAGGCCGACGGCGCGGCCAACCATTTTTTGCGCCAGCGTGAAGCCGCGGTCGGTAGCCTCGGGGTTTTGCGGCAGGCGGAACAGCGTGGACACCGGCAGGCCGAGTGCAAAGCGGGCCTTGGCGGTCAGGCCGCGGCCAACGATCAGCGGAATGCGGCCGCCGGCGCGCACTTCGTCAAACAGCACTTCGCTCTTGAGCTTGAACTCGGCAATCACCGCGCCGTTTTTCAGCGCCTTGCCGTCGTAGGGGCGCAGCTCGATCACGTCGCCCATGGCCATCTGGCTCACGTCGAGCTCGATTGGCAGCGCGCCCGAGTCTTCCATGGTGTTGTAGAAAATCGGGGCAATCTTGCTGCCCAGGCAGACCCCGCCAAAGCGCTTGTTCGGCACGAAGGGAATGTCCTGGCCGGTGAACCACAGCACCGAGTTGGTGGCCGACTTGCGCGAGGAGCCGGTGCCGACCACGTCGCCCACGTAAGCCACCAGGTGGCCCTTGGCCTTGAGTTCTTCGATGAACTTCACCGGGCCGCGCTTGCCGTCCTCTTCCGGCGTGACACCGGGGCGGGCGTTCTTGTGCATGGCCAGCGCATGCAGCGGAATGTCGGGGCGGCTCCAGGCGTCGGGGGCGGGCGACAAGTCGTCGGTGTTGATCTCGCCAGCGACCTTGAAGATGGACAGCATGATCGACTCGGGCACTTCGGGGCGGCTGGTGAACCATTCGGCGTCGGCCCAGCTCTGCAGCACGGCCTTGGCGTACTTGTTGCCCTTTTCAGCCTTTTCCTGCACGTCATGGAACTGGTCGAACATGAGCAGGGTGTTTTTCAGGCCGTTGGCGGCCTGCATGGCCACGCTGTCCTCGGCATCGTCCAACAGCGCGATCATCGGGCTGATGTTGTAGCCACCGAGCATGGTGCCCAGCAGCTGCGTGGCTTTTTCACGCGAGATCAGCGCGCATTTTTCGCTGCCGTGGGCGACGGCGGCCAGGTAGCTGGCCTTGACCTTGGCGGCGGCGTCGACGCCGGCCGGCACGCGGTGGGTGATCAGGTCCAGCAGGAAGGCTTCCTCGCCGGCAGGCGGATTCTTCAGCAGCTCAATGACCTCGCCGGTTTGCGGGGCGGACAAAGGCAGGGGCGGAATGCCCAGGGCGGCGCGCTCGGCGGCGTGGTTGCGGTAGATGGATAAAAAATCGGGTGACATGCTGGGCTTCTCCTGTTTCACTGTTTCACTGTTTCACTGTATTAAAAGGGGCAACGGGTCATCAACCTGCCGGGTATTTGCCAGGGTCAGTTCAATAACCTGGGAGCGTCCAGGATGCTGGGCGGTGGATTTTTCTTCAGTTCGTCCGCAAAGGTCACCTGTGCAGGGCTCATGCATTCGTCGGCCAGGCGCTGGCCCTGCTTCTGGCTCATCAGCATGGACTTGTTGCCCAGTTGCAGCCACATCGCGCCAGCGCGCGGGTCTTCCAGCCGGATCGCGCCTGTGCGGCTTTCGACCGGGTGCATGCGGAACTTGGCGCCCTTGGTGGTTACCAGGAAAAAGCCCGGGCGTTTTTCATTTGGCGTGATGGTGACGGAAGCCCCCAGTTCGCAGGGAATGACGCCAATGTAGACGCGTTTGGCGATTTCCAGGTCCTGATCGGTCAGCTTGACGTTCGGGTCATCGTCGATCGGGGTGACTTCTTCCACCGCCTTGGCCGCAGCACGTGAAATGGGCGCGCGCTTTTTGAGTTCAGGCTTGGCGGCGGCCGCGGCCTTGGCCTTTTTTGCAGCCGGTTTTTCGGAGGCTGCCGTCTGGGCAAGCACAATCGCGGGCGCTGCCAGCAGCAGCGCGGAAACAATAACAAATCGCATGTAAATCCTAGCAATGAACAGGTTGAGGTGGCACAGGCCGGATAAGCCCGGCTGAAAAATAGGCCTGCGCCTCGGGCGGCATACTCCGGCCCGTCTGGTGCGCCCGTTCAAGCACTTGCCAGAAGTAGCGGTAGCTGGCCCGGTCATGCAATTTTCCATCGAAAGCGATGGGCGCCCAGTCAGCGCTTGCAGCGGCAGCTATTATCTTTGAAGCAATTTCAATGTCGTCTTCAGTCGGCGCGAAAGCCTCCAGGATGGAGCGTATCTGATTCGGATGAATGCTCCACATGCGGGTATAGCCCAGCTCGCGCGAGGCGCGTTGCGCAGCATGCCGCAGGGCAGCCGCGTCGCTGAATTCCGTCACCACGCAATGGGACGGCACCTTGCCAAAGGCATGGCAGGCCGAGGCGATCTCGAGCTTGGCGCGCACCACCAGCGGATGGGTGAACTGCCCTTGGCTGCCCATGCCGTCGGCAGGAATTGCGCCGCCGTGGCTCGAAACGAAGTCCATCAGGCCAAAGCTGAGCGACTGCACTCTGGGATGGGCGGCGATTTCAAAGGCATTGCGAACCGCCAGCGGCGACTCGATCAGCACGTGCAGGGGCAGGTCGGCGCCTGTTGCGGCCAGCAAGGCCTGCTCTGCCCTCAAAACGTCGTTCACCGACTCGACCTTGGGCACCATGATGTGCGAAAGCTGCCGCCCCAACTGGCCGGCAATGACCGCCATGTCGGGCTCAAAAGACGGATGATCGACCGCATGCACCCGGACCGCAACTCGGGCCCCGGGCCGGGCCAGCGCGGCCAGCGACACCACCATGGCAGCATGGTCGGCTTCGCCGCCCACCGGCGCGCCATCTTCGCAGTCAAGCGTCACGTCAAAAACGCAGGCGCCAAACTCGTCCATCATGTCGGCCTGCAACTGCAGGCTTTTGCGCATTCGCGCCTCGACCCCGCTGTAATGGTCGCAAACGGGCAAGAACCCGGAGGCAGCCTGGGCGCCGGCAAGAATGTCGCGGGGATGGGATGGGATGGGTGTCATTTGATGCTCAAGCCGAAGCGTGCAAGTTTCACGCCTGAAACCTCTGTGCCCGGCCCGGGGCTGAAAAGAGACCGCCCCCGTACACCGGCACGCAGCTTAAAGCAGGTGGGCAACGCCGGCCTTCTCGCCTTGCAGTTCTTCCAGCGTCTTGTTGATGCGTTCCTGGCTGAAAGCATCGATTTCAAGGCCTTCGACCAGTTTGTACTCGCCGTTGTCGCAGGTCACCGGGAAACCGAACATGGTGTCGGCCGGGATGCCGTACTGGCCGTCCGATGGAATGCCCATCGTGACCCACTTGCCATTCGTGCCCAGCGCCCAGTCGCGCATGTGGTCGATGGCGGCGTTGGCGGCCGATGCGGCGGACGAAAGCCCGCGCGCCTCGATGATGGCCGCGCCGCGCTTGCCGACGGTGGGCAGGAAGGTGTTGGCATTCCATTCCTGGTCGTTGATCATGCTGGCGACGCTCTCGCCGTTGATGGTGGCAAAACGGTAGTCGGCGTACATCGTGGGCGAGTGGTTGCCCCAGACGGTGAGTTTTTCGATGTCGGCCACGGCCTTGCCGGTCTTGGCGGCAATCTGGCTGGCTGCACGGTTGTGGTCCAGGCGCAGCATGGCGGTGAAGTTCTTGCGCGGCAGGTCGGGCGCGCTTTTCATGGCGATGTAGGCGTTGGTGTTGGCCGGGTTGCCGACCACCAGCACCTTGACATTGCGGCTGGCCACGGCATTCAGGGCCTTGCCCTGCGCGGTGAAGATGGCGCCGTTGACGGCCAGCAGTTCGGCGCGCTCCATGCCGGGGCCGCGCGGACGCGAGCCGACCAGCAGGGCGTAGTCGGCGTCCTTGAAGGCCGTCATGGGGTCGCCGTGCGCTTCCATGCCGACCAGCAGCGGGAACGCGCAGTCGTCGAGTTCCATCATCACGCCCTTGAGGGCTTTTTGCGGGCCTTCAACCGGAACTTCAAGCAATTGCAAAATGACCGGCTGGTCCTTGCCGAGCATTTCGCCCGAGGCAATGCGAAACAGCAGGGCGTAACCGATTTGGCCAGCTGCGCCGGTAACGGCAACACGGACGGGTTTTTTGCTCATGATTGACAACTCCAGGAAAGTTAATAAATTTTTCGAACAGGCTGAAAAATGTGGTTTTCAGCCTTGCAACAGACTTGAACGAGCCGCCGCGACAAAATTTTTGCCGGGTAGCCGGGCTTTTCGATGGCGCCCCCATCGGGATTTTACGCTTGAACTTTGCGGCAGGTCAACTTGTCTTATGTCTTATATAAGATATGATCAACCTTGATTTTTATTCGCGTCACCGAGCCAGGCGCTGCGCAACATCACCACCAGGCCGCCGCGCAAATTCGCCGTATGACCAACACCCCTTCTTTGCTTCCCGCTTCCTCCATGGCGCCCGGCGAGCCGGATGCCGCCGGGCCTGCGGGCCAGACACCGGCTTTCAGCCCGCAGTACCAGCAGATCAAGGTGCTGATCCTGAAGGGCCTTCAGGCTGCCGAATGGAAACCGGGCGAGCCTATTCCCAGTGAAATGGACCTGGCTGCGCGCTTTCGCGTCAGCCAGGGGACGGTGCGCAAGGCCATTGACGAACTGGCCGCCGAGAACCTGGTGATTCGCCGCCAGGGCAAGGGCACCTTTGTGGCCACCCATGCCGAGCAGCAGGTGCAGTACCGCTTCCTGCGGCTCATGCCCGACGCCGGCGACGTCAGCAGCGAAGGCCCGGCAGAGCGCCAGATCGTGGCGTGCAAGCGGCTTCGGGCCCCGGCCGATGTCGCCCGCGCCCTGGCATTGCGAGCCGGCGAGGCGGTCCTTCAGTTGCGCCGCGTTCTGGCTTTTCAGGGCACGCCGACAATTGTTGAAGATGTCTGGCTCCCCGGCGGCCCGTTCAGGGGGCTGACGGCAGACCGGCTGGCGGCGTATGGCGGCCCGATGTACGCGCTGTTCGAAACCGAGTTCGGCGTTCACATGGTGCGGGCCGAGGAAAAAATCCGCGCGGTCCTGGCCGACGCCACCACGGCAAAACTGCTGGATGTGAAGCAGAGCGAGCCGCTTTTGAGCGTTGAACGGATCGCCTACACCTACAACGACGTGCCGATGGAACTGCGCCGCGGGTGGTACCGCACCGACACGCACCATTACCGAAACGCGCTCAGTTAACCGCATTGCCCCAAAAAGGCAAAGCTTTGTAAATAAATATGCTGCATTGCAATAGAATTAAAATGTGCCTTTGAACTCAATCAATTTCCGCTGAGTTACCAACTGGTTACCACCACGAAAGCCCAAAAATGACAGAGATGGCCTCCACTCCACGACCCAAGCGGCCGGAGTTCCGCAACATCAACGCGTTGACCGATCTGCCAGGCTACAGATTGCCGCTTGCCGGCATCGTTTCCATCCTGCACCGCATCAGCGGAGCCATCTTGTTTGTGCTGATGCCGTTCATCATCTGGATGGTCGACACCTCGATTTCCTCGGACATTTCCTTTGACCGCTTCAAGTCCGCGTTCAACGCGGGCATGCTGGGCCTGCCGGGCATTCTCTGGAAACTGGTCGCGCTGGCCCTGATCTGGTCTTACCTGCACCATTTTGTGGCGGGTCTGCGGCATTTGTGGATGGACAGCAGCCATGAAGCCGTCAGCAAGGATTTTGGCCGGCAGTCAGCGGCCTTCACCTTGGTGGTCAGCATCGTCCTGACCGTGGTGCTGGGCGCCAAGCTGTTCGGGCTCTATTAAGAATAAACACCGGCCGGACGCCTGCGACTGGAAAACATTGCAGGCTGCCCCCAACTCTGATCCAGGAAAGAAAAAATAATGTCTGTCAATTACGGCTCCAAGCGCATCGTTGTCGGCGCCCACTACGGCACGCGAGACTGGCTCAGCCAGCGCATCACGGCGGCCCTGATGGCCATATTTACCCTGCTGGTACTGGGCCAGCTTGTTTTCAGCAAGGGCGCCATCGGCTATGACCAGTGGGCCGGCATTTTTTCGCCGCAATGGATGAAGTTCCTGACCTTTGCCGTCATCATTTCCATGCTGCAGCACGTGTGGGTGGGCATGCGCGACATCTGGATGGATTACATCAAACCGGTGGGCGTGCGACTGGTGCTGCAGGTGTTGACCATCTTCTGGCTGGTCGCTTGCGCCGGCTGGGGCATCCAGGTGCTTTGGCGCCTTTGATCCGGCAGGTCTTTCCCAAGTCAATGCTGGCATTTTCCAGCTTCCACGATTCATAAAAACATGACCGCACCCTTAAAAATCCCGAAGCGTAAATTTGATGTCGTCATCGTGGGCGCAGGCGGCTCCGGCATGCGCGCATCGCTGCAACTGGCGCGTGCCGGCCTGAACGTCGCCGTTTTGTCCAAGGTGTTTCCCACCCGCTCGCACACCGTGGCAGCGCAAGGCGGCATTGGGGCGTCCCTGGGCAACATGTCCGAAGATAACTGGCATTATCATTTTTACGATACCGTGAAAGGTTCGGACTGGCTGGGCGATCAGGACGCCATTGAATACATGTGCCGCGAGGCGCCCAAGGTCGTCTATGACCTGGAGCACATGGGCATGCCGTTCGACCGCAACCCAGACGGCACGATCTACCAGCGCCCCTTTGGCGGCCACACCGCCAACTACGGTGACAAACCGGTGCAGCGCGCCTGCGCCGCAGCCGACCGCACCGGCCACGCCATGCTGCACACGCTGTACCAGCAAAACGTCAAGGAAAAAACCAGTTTCTTCGTCGAGTGGATGGCGCTTGACCTGATTCGCAACGAATCGGGCGACGTGGTGGGCGTGACCGCGCTGGAGATGGAAACCGGCGACGTCCACATTTTCGAAGCCAAGACCACCCTGCTGGCCACAGGCGGCGCGGGCCGCATCTTTGCGGCATCGACCAATGCCTTCATCAACACCGGCGACGGCCTGGGCATGGCGGCGCGTGCCGGCATTCCCCTGGAAGACATGGAGTTCTGGCAGTTTCACCCGACCGGCGTGGCCGGCGCCGGCGTGCTGCTCACCGAAGGCTGCCGGGGCGAAGGCGCTATTTTGCGCAATTGCAACGGCGAGCGCTTCATGGAACGCTATGCGCCCACGCTCAAGGACCTGGCGCCGCGCGACTTTGTTTCCCGCTCCATGGACCAGGAAATCAAGGAAGGCCGCGGCTGCGGACCCAACAAGGATTACATCCTGCTGGACATGACCCACCTGGGCGTCGACGCCATCATGAAGCGACTGCCCTCGGTGTTTGAAATCGGCCACAACTTTGCCAACGTCGACATCACCAAGGAAGCCATTCCCGTGGTGCCGACCATCCATTACCAGATGGGCGGCATTCCCACCAACATCCACGGCCAAGTGGTCACCCAGAACGCTGAAAACAAGAGCGAAGTCGTGGGCGGCCTGTATGCGGTCGGCGAATGCGCCTGCGTCAGCGTGCATGGCGCCAACCGCCTGGGCACCAATTCGCTGCTGGACCTGCTGGTGTTCGGACGTGCCGCCGGCAACCACATCGTCGAATACAACAACTCGACGACGCACAAGGGCCTGCCAGCCGACGCTGCCGACAAGACCCTGGCCCGCATTGCGCGCCTGGACAACAGCGACGATGGCGAATACGCCCAGGACGTGGCCAACGACCTGCGGGCCGCCATGCAGCAGCACGCCGGCGTGTTTCGCACCCAGGCCATCATGAATGAAGGCGTGTCCAAGATTGCTGCCCTGCGTGAGCGGGTCAACAAGATCGGCCTGAAGGACAAGTCGAAAATCTTCAACACTGCACGCATTGAAGCGCTGGAAGTTGAAAACCTGATTGAAGCCGCCCAGGCCACGATCGTGTCGGCCGCTGCCCGCAAGGAAAGCCGCGGCGCGCATTCGGTGGATGATTTCGGCGATACGCCGGAACACCCGAACGGCCGCAACGACACCGACTGGCACAAGCACACGCTCTGGCACAGCGCCACCAACAGCCTGGCCTACAAGCCCGTGCAGATGAAGCCGCTGACCGTCCCCTCGGTGGAACTGAAGACGCGCACGTTCTAGGCGACACAGTGCAATCCGAAATTTGAAAGAAGCGAGATATTCCATGACCAAACGTACTTTCCAGATTTACCGCTACGACCCTGATACCGACGCCAAGCCCTACATGCAGACCATCGAGGTGGAACTCGACGGCCAGGAGCGCATGCTGCTCGACGCGCTGATGAAACTCAAGGCCCAGGACCCGACGCTGTCCTTCCGGCGCTCGTGCCGCGAAGGCGTGTGCGGCTCGGACGCCATGAACATCAATGGCAAGAACGGCCTGGCCTGCCTGACCAACATGCTCACCCTTAAGGGAACGATCATCCTCAAGCCGCTGCCCGGCCTGCCGGTGATCCGCGACCTGATCGTGGACATGACGGACTTTTTCAAGCAGTACCACTCGATCAAGCCCTACCTCGTCAACGACAACATACCGCCCGACAAGGAGCGCCTGCAGTCGCCCGAGCAGCGCGAAGAGCTCAATGGCCTGTACGAGTGCATCCTGTGCGCGAGCTGTTCCACCGCCTGCCCCAGCTTTTGGTGGAACCCCGACAAGTTCGTGGGCCCGGCCGGCTTGCTGCAGGCCTACCGCTTTATCGCCGACAGCCGGGACGAAGCCACGGCCGAACGCCTGGACAATCTTGAGGATCCTTATCGCCTGTTCCGGTGCCATACCATCATGAATTGCACGGACGTCTGCCCGAAGGGGCTGAACCCGACGATGGCAATCGGCAAGATCAAGGAATTGATGGTGCGGCGAGCCATCTAATGGACGAGCATGGCGAACACGTGCTGGGTGAACGGGCGCTTTCCAAGCTCAGGTGGCGCTGTCGCCGGGGGCTGCTGGAGAACGACATGCTGCTCGAACGCTTTTTCGCCAAATACGAAGCCAGCCTGACTGTGAGCCAAGGAGCAGCGCTGGAAGAACTGATGGAGCTGGGGGACAACGATCTGCTGGACCTGCTGCTGCGCCGCACCGAACCCGATGGCGAGCTGGGCAGCGGTGAGGTGAAGCAAGTTCTCGAGATGCTGCGGCCTCGAGACCCAAGAGACGGACCTGCGGCCCACTCCGACTGATTAAGTAAAGGAAACCGATATGAAACTCGCCGACAACAAAGCCACCCTGTCGTTTTCCAACGGCAGCCCCAACGTCGAGCTGCCGGTCTACCACGGCAGCGTGGGGCCGGATGTCATCGACATCCGCAAGCTCTACGCCCAGACCGGCATGTTCACCTATGACCCAGGCTTCATGTCGACGGCGGCCTGTCAGTCCTCCATCACGTACATCGATGGTGACAAGGGCGAGTTGCTGTACCGCGGCTACCCCATCGAACAGCTCGCGACGCAGTGCGACTTCATGGAAACCTGCCATCTGCTGCTGTACGGAGAGTTGCCCAACGCCGAGGGCAAGAAGAAGTTCAGCCGCACCGTGACCACGCACACCATGGTCAACGAGCAGATGCAGTTCTTCCTGCGGGGCTTCCGCCGCGACGCGCATCCGATGGCCATCATGACCGGACTGGTCGGCGCCCTGTCGGCTTTCTACCACGACAGCACCGACATCAACAATCCCGAGCACCGTGAGATCTCGGCCATCCGCCTGATCGCCAAAATGCCGACGCTGGTCGCTATGGCGTACAAGTACAGCGCCGGACAGCCCTACATCTACCCGAAGAACGACCTGTCGTACTCGGGGAATTTTCTGCACATGATGTTTGCCACGCCGTGCGAAGACTATGTGGTGAACCCGGTGCTCGAGCGTGCCCTCGACCGCATTTTCATCTTGCACGCCGACCACGAGCAGAACGCCTCCACCTCCACGGTGCGCCTGTGCGGATCGTCGGGCACCAACCCCTTTGCCGCCATCGCAGCGGGCGTGGCCTGCCTCTGGGGACCGGCCCACGGCGGCGCCAACGAAGCAGCGCTCAACATGCTGGGCGATATCCAGAAAAACGGCGGCATCGAGAAG
>JAQGMZ010000020.1 GCA_028292045.1 Polaromonas sp.
CCGCCAACAACGGCACTATCCTGATGGTCGGCACCAAGCGCACCGCCCGCGAAACCGTGGCGGCCGAAGCCCAGCGCGCCGGCATTCCTTATGTGGACCAGCGCTGGCTGGGCGGTATGCTGACCAACTTCAAGACGGTCAAGACCTCGATCAAGCGGCTGAAGGAAATGAAGGCCCAGCAGGAAGCCGGCCTGGACACCATCAGCAAGAAAGAGCAATTGACCTTCAAGCGCGAAATTGAAAAGCTTGAAAAAGACATCGGCGGCATTCAGGACATGGCCGCTCTGCCAGACGCAATCTTCGTGATCGACGTCGGTTTCCACAAAATTGCCATTCTGGAAGCCAAAAAACTGGGTATCCCGCTGATCGGCGTGGTGGATACCAACCATTCGCCACTCGGCATCGACTATGTGATTCCCGGCAACGACGACTCTTCCAAGGCTGTGGCGCTGTATGCCCGCGGCATTGCGGACGCTGTCATCGAAGGCCGCGCCAGCGCCAAGGACGCTGTCGTCCGCGCTGTGCCGGAAGAAGCTTCGGACGAGTTCGTCGAAGTGGAAAACGCCGCCGCCTGATAGCCTTTGGCCTTGCGCCAAACGCATAAAAGGGGCTCGCGTAGCCCCTTTTTTACAAGCTGACAAGATGAAGGGTGCCGCTTCAGGCGCGCTTCCGGGTTGAAACGAAATTACGGAGAATGAGAAATGGCAATGGCAATTACCGCAAAGATGGTCGCAGAACTGCGCGCCAAGACCGACGCCCCCATGATGGAATGCAAAAAAGCATTGACCGAGGCCGAGGGTGATTTTGAAAAAGCCGAAGAGTTGCTGCGCGTCAAGCTGGGCAGCAAGGCGGGCAAGGCTGCCTCCCGCGTCACCGCAGAAGGCGTGGTCGCCATCGCCCGTGACGGCGACAAGGCCGCCCTGGTCGAGATCAACTGCGAAACCGACTTTGTGACCAAGAACGACAGTTTTCTGGCGTTTGCCAATGCAGTCGCCGAAGGCGTCGTCAAGCACAACCCTGCCGACCTGGCCGCCCTGGGCGCCATGCCGCTGTCCATGGACAGCTTTGGCCCCACGGTCGAAGACGTGCGCAAAGGCCTGATTGGCAAGATCGGCGAAAACATGACCGTTCGCCGCTTCAAGCATTTTGCCGACGGCAAGTCAGCTGTCTACCTGCACGGCACGCGCATTGGCGTGGTTGTGGAGTTCACCGGCGACGAAACGGCTGCCAAGGACGTGGCGATGCATGTGGCGGCCATGAAGCCGGTGGCACTGTCCAGCGGCGATGTGCCCGCCGAACTGGTTGCCCGCGAGCGCTCGGTGGCTGCGGCCAAGGCGGCGGAAGACGCTGCCGTTGCGCAAGCTGCCGGCAAGGCGGTACAGTCTACCGAGATCGTGGCCAAGCGCATCGAGGGCGGCGTGCAGAAATACTTGAAAGAGGTCAGCCTCAACAACCAGACTTTCGTCAAGAACGACAAGCAGACCGTTGAGCAAATGCTCAAGGAAAAGGCAACCACTGTGAAGTCATTCACGATGTATGTCGTCGGCGAAGGCATTGAAAAGAAGGTTGACGATTTTGCGGCCGAAGTGGCTGCCCAGGTGGCCGCGGCCAAAGGCGCCTGAGCCTTTGCCTCGTTGGACCAGGCTGGTTTTTACTCACTCACCCATTACAAAGGCCACTGCATGCCAGCTTACAAGCGCATCTTGTTGAAACTGTCTGGCGAGGCCCTGATGGGTGACGATGCCTTCGGCATCAACCGCGCCACGATCGTGCGCATGGTCGAGGAAATTGCCGAGATCACCCGCATGGGGGTGCAGGTGGCCGTGGTGATTGGCGGTGGAAACATCTTCAGGGGCGTCGCGGGCGGGTCGGTGGGCATGGACCGAGCCACGGCCGACTACATGGGCATGCTGGCCACCGTGATGAACGCACTGGCGCTGGGCGACACCATGGACAAGGCCGGCCTGATTGCCCGGGTGATGTCCGCCATTGCCATCGAGCGCGTGGTCGAGCCTTATGTTCGCCCCAAGGCCTTGCAGTACCTGGAAGAGGGCAAGGTGGTGGTCTTTGCGGCGGGTACCGGCAACCCTTTTTTCACCACCGACACGGCGGCCGCTTTGCGCGGTGCTGAAATCGGCGCGCAGATCGTGCTCAAGGCCACGAAGGTCGACGGCGTGTATTCTGCGGACCCGAAAAAGGACCCGACGGCGACGCGCTATACCAGCATCACCTTTGACGAGGCCATCGGCAAGAATCTTGAAGTGATGGACGCCACGGCGTTTGCCCTGTGCCGCGACCAGAAACTGCCGATCAAGATATTCAGCATTTTCAAGCTCGGCGCGCTCAAGCGCGTGGTGATGGGCGAGGACGAAGGCACCCTGGTCCACGTCTGAGTCCGCCTGGCACCGCCGCGCCTGCAGGCGCAAGCGCCGTTTTGCATTATTTTGGAATTCAGTCATCAGGAGATTCGACCATGAGCATTGTTGAGATCAAGCAGCAGGCCACACAAAAAATGCAGCAGTCGCTGGAATCCTTCCAGCACAGCCTGACCAAAATCCGTACCGGCCGCGCCAATCCCGGTCTGCTCGACACGGTGCACGTCGACTACTACGGCTCCATGGTGCCGATCAGTCAGGTGGCCAATGTGGCCTTGCTGGATGCGCGGACCATCAGCGTGTCGCCGTGGGAAAAAAGCATGAGCGCCAAGATCGAAAAAGCCATTCGCGATTCCGACCTGGGCCTGAACCCGGCGTCGCAGGGCGATTTGATTCGCGTGCCCATGCCGGCCATGACCGAGGAGCGCCGCAAGGAACTCACCAAGGTGGTTCGCGCCGAAGGCGAGCATGCCAAGGTGGCCATACGCAACCTGCGCAGGGATGCCAATGACGGCGTTAAAAAGCTGGTCAAGGACAAGCTGGCTTCAGAAGACGACGAGCGCCGTTCACAGGATGAAATCCAGAAATTCACCGACCGTTTTATTGCCGATGTCGACAAAATGGTCGCAGGCAAGGAACAAGACCTGATGGCGGTTTGACTTCGCTTCACCAGGCCTGACTCACCCATGGCCGCTTCCGACCTGATCATCCCGCGTCATATTGCCATCGTCATGGATGGCAATGGCCGCTGGGCGAAGAAACGGTTCTTGCCCCGCATTGCCGGCCACCGACAAGGCGTCGAGTCGCTCAGCGCCTGTGTCAAGGCCTGCATGGAGCGCGGCGTCGGCGTGCTGACGGTGTTTGCCTTTTCATCAGAGAACTGGAACCGGCCTTCCGATGAAGTCTCGGGCCTCATGGACCTGCTGGTGCTGGCATTGGCCAAGCAGGTGCCGAGGCTCAATGCCAACGGCGTCCAGCTTCACTTCATCGGCGATCGCCAGCGACTTTCTACAAAAGTCCAGGCGGGCCTGCAGGATGCTGAAATCAACACCGCCGGCAACCAGCGACTGATCTTCAACGTGTGCTTCAACTACGGCGGGCGCTGGGACATTGCCCAGGCGGCGCAAAAGCTGGCCAGCCGCGGAGAAGCCATCACCGAACAGTCGCTCGACCAGGCCATGGCGCTGGCCCATGTCCCGGACCCGGATTTGCTGATACGCACCGGCGGGGAGTTGCGCATCAGCAACTTCATGCTGTGGCAGGCGGCTTATTCGGAGTTGTATTTTTCCGACAAGCTCTGGCCTGACTTTGATGCGGCAACGCTGGACGAAGCCATCGCCGCCTACAGCGCGCGGGAGCGCCGTTTTGGCAAGACTTCGGCCCAGCTGGCAACCCGCGGCATCGCGATTCCCAATGAAAATACTGCCTGATGCTTAAACAGCGTGTCATCACCGCAATCGTCCTGCTGGCCCTCTTGCTGCCGGCGCTTTTTTACCGGACGCCTTTTCCTTTTTGCGCCCTGGCCCTGCTGCTGATCGCTGCGGGCGCCTGGGAGTGGGGGCGGCTCAATGGCGCCGGACAGGCTGGGTCTGTAGGGCTTGCCGCGATTTGCGTGCTGGCCTGCGGCCTGTCCTGGTACGGCGGTCTGCTCGAGCAGTCGCTGCCTGTCCTGTGGACGGTGTCCGGCGCGGTCTGGGTGCTGGCTGGCGCATGGCTGTTGAGAAACGGCGTTGCCGGCTGGCCGCGCATTCCAGGAGCCTTGCGGATTGCCGGCGGCCTGATTGCCTTGTGGCTGGCCTGGCTGGCGGTTTCGCAGGCGCGCGTGCGGGGCATTGAATTTTTGCTGTCAGTCCTGGCGCTGGTGTGGGTGGCAGACATATTCGC
Source organism: Polaromonas sp. (assembly GCA_028292045.1). Lineage (GTDB taxonomy): Bacteria > Pseudomonadota > Gammaproteobacteria > Burkholderiales > Burkholderiaceae_C > Polaromonas. The sequence goes on from JAQGMZ010000020.1 coordinate 4,260, forward strand.
CTATTTTGCTGGCCGCGCCCTGGGGGGGCGTTTCAGCAGCGGCAAGCTGGCGCCCTCCATCAGCCCCGGCAAAAGCTGGGAAGGGGTGTGGGGCGGCATGGCCGGCGTGGTCGCGCTTTCGCTGGCATGGCGCTTTGGCGGCGGCGACACGCTTTTTAGCCAGCTGACCCTGCGCCATGGCGGGTTGGTCATGCTGCTGGCCGTGGTTTTCCTGGCGGCCATGAGCGTGGTGGGCGACCTGGTCGAATCGCTGATCAAGCGCAGCGCCGGCGTCAAGGATTCCAGCGGCCTGTTGCCCGGCCATGGCGGGGTCCTGGACCGGGTCGATGCGCTGTTGCCCGCCTTGCCGCTGGCCATGATGCTGGCCACCTTGTAAACATTTCTGGCTGGACGTTGAACCCCATGAGCACCAAGAAGCAGCGCATCACCATTTTGGGTTCGACCGGCTCCATTGGCGTCAGTACCCTGGAGGTGATAGCCCGGCACCCCGGGCGTTTCGACGTGTTTGCGCTCAGCGCAGCCACCCAGATTGACCTGCTGCTGGCCCAATGCGCACAGTACAAGCCGAAGTTCGCCGTGATGGCGAGCCCACCCCATGCGCGCATTCTGGCCGATAAAATCAAGGCCAATGGGCTTTCCACGCAGGTCTTAGATGCGCCAGATGCTCTTGAAACGATAGCTTCGCATGAGCAGGTCGATGCTGTGATGGCGGCCATCGTGGGCGCTGCCGGCCTGCCTGCCTGCATGGCTGCGGCGCGGGCGGGCAAGCGGCTGCTGCTGGCCAACAAGGAAGCCCTGGTGGTGGGCGGCGATGTCTTCATGCAGGCTGTGCGCACCGGAGGCGCTAAGCTGCTGCCCATCGACAGCGAGCATTCAGCCATTTTTCAATCGTTGCCCGACGACGCGGCCAGCTGGGCATGGCGCGTTGAAAAAATCATTCTTACTGCCTCGGGCGGACCTTTTCGCACACGCTCGCCTGCCAGTTTGCGGGACGTCACGCCCGAGGAAGCCTGTGCGCACCCGAACTGGGTCATGGGCCGCAAGATTTCGGTCGATTCGGCCACCATGATGAACAAGGCGCTGGAAGTCATCGAGGCCAAATACCTCTTTGGCATGCGTCCCGAGCAGATCGAGGTGGTGATCCACCCCCAAAGCATCATCCACTCCATGGTGCAGTACCACGACAGTTCGGTGGTGGCCCAATTGGGTACGCCCGACATGCGGGTGCCGATTGCCTATGGCCTGGCCTGGCCGGAGCGCATCAGTTCCGGAGCCAGGACGCTGGACTTCAGAAACCTGGCCGCCATGACATTTGAAGCCCCCGACAACGCACGTTTTCCTGGGCTGCCCCTGGCCTGGGAGGTGCTGAATGCGCCCGTAGGCAGTGCCGCCGTGCTGAATGCCGCCAATGAAGTGGCCGTGGCGGCTTTTCTCGACAGGCGTATCCGGTTCGATCACATTCACCAGGTCAACCATGCAACTTTGGAGGCGGTGTCGGTCTCTGACATCCACGATATCGAGGGCCTTCTGGCGCTGGATGCGCAGTCCCGCAGCGTAGCGGGCCGAATCGCCGAACGTCTGGAGGCATGACATGCTGACGCTGATTTCTTTCCTGGTGACGCTGGGCATCCTGATCGCAGTGCACGAATATGGCCATTACCGGGTGGCCGTGGCCTGCGGCATCAAGGTGCTCAAATTTTCCATCGGCTTTGGAAAGCCAATCTTTACCTGGCGGCTCAAGGGCAAGGACACCGATTTTTCGATTGGCATGCTGCCCTTGGGTGGCTACGTCAAGATGCTCGACGAGCGGGAAGCGCCGGTCGATCCGGCTGAACGCCACCTGGCTTTCAACACCCAGCCGCTCAAGTCGCGCGCCGCAGTGGTCGCAGCCGGGCCTGCGGCCAACCTGCTGCTGGCTGTGCTGCTGTACGCATTGGTCAACTGGGCTGGCGTACAGGAACCCAAAGCCGTCCTGGCCAGCCCGGTGGCCGGTTCGCTGGCAGAGCGTGCCGGGCTGACCGGCCGCGAGATCGTGCAGAAAGCAGCGCTCGATGGCGAAGAGCTGGAAACAGTCCGGTCGTTTGAAGACCTGCGCTGGCGCTTGACCCAGGGCGCGCTTGACGGCCAGGATGTCCAGCTGGCACTGGTCGACGAGGCCGGTTCATCGTCACGGACGGTTTCCCTCCCGCTCAGCAAGCTGGACGCGGCAGACGCCGACGCCCAGTTGTTCCGCAAGATCGGCATTCTCGGACCGTGGACGCAGCCGATCATTGGTGAGGTCATGGCAGGCAGCGTGGCGGAAAAATCAGGCCTGCGCGCAGGCGACCTGGTGCAGCGCATAGGACAAACGGTGGTGGTCGATGGCCAGCAGCTGCGCGAGACCATTCGCAGCTCTGCCCCTTTGGCGGAAGCGGCCCAGGGCGCGCAAGTTCCCCAAGACTGGCAGGTCCTGCGCGCAGGCCAGCCCCTGGCCTTGCAGGTCACGCCTGAAATCCGCCAGGAAGACAACAGGGCGGTGGCCCGCATTGGCGCCTACGTCGGGGCCCCGCCTGAAATGGTGACCGTGCGTTACGGGCCTTTGGAAGGGCTTTGGCAAGGCGCGGTGCGGACCTGGGAAGTGTCGGTGCTGACCTTGAAAATGATGGGCAAAATGGTCGTTGGCGAGGCCTCCCTGAAAAATCTCAGCGGCCCGCTCACCATTGCCGACTATGCGGGCAAATCCGCCAGCATGGGTTGGACCGCCTACGTGGTGTTTTTGGCCCTGGTCAGTGTCAGCCTGGGGGTCCTGAACCTGCTGCCGCTGCCGGTTTTGGACGGTGGTCACCTGATGTATTATCTTTGGGAGTGGATCACCGGTCACGGCGTGTCAGACGCCTGGATGGATCGTTTGCAGCGCGGTGGCGTTGCGATCCTGTTGGGCATGATGAGCATCGCCCTTTTCAATGATGTCTCCCGGCTTGTCGGCTAATTTCTACCAATTCATGCAAAAGCAATTCAATCATTTCAAAGTTCGTGCTGTCTGCGCAATTGCCGCCGGCTTGATGTTCGCCCATGCGGCCTGGGCGGTGGACCCGTTCACCGTCCGCGATATCCGGGTCGAGGGGCTGCAGCGGGTGGAGCCGGGAACCATATTTGCGTCGCTGCCTTTTCGCGTCGGTGAAACCTACAACGACGACAAGGGCACCAGCGCCATTCGCGCCTTGTTTGGCTTGGGCCTGTTCAAGGATGTGCGCCTGGAAGTCAGCGGCGACGTGCTGGTGGTGATTGTCGAGGAGCGCCCCACCGTAGCCGACGTTGATTTCGTAGGCACCAAGGAATTCGACAAGGAAGTGCTGAAAAAGGCGCTCCGCGATGCAGGCATTGCCGACGGCCAGCCGTTCGACAAGGCGCTGGCTGACAAGGCGGAGCAGGAGCTCAAGCGCCAGTACATCAACAAGAGCCTGTACGGCGTCGAGGTGGTGACCACCGTGACCCCGATCGAGCGCAACCGGGTCAATCTGACGTTCAACGTCATTGAAGGCGATGTCGCGAAAATCAATGAAATCCGCATCACCGGCAACAAGGCTTTCAGCGAATCCACCCTGCTCGGGCTGTTCGACCTGGACACGGGCGGATGGCTGAGCTGGTACACCAAATCAGACCGCTATTCGCGCACCAAGCTCAATGCCGACATTGAAACGCTTCGCTCGTACTATCTGTCCCGCGGCTACCTGGAGTTCAAGGTGGAAACCACCCAGGTGGCCATTTCCCCCGACAAGCAGGGCATTGCCATCACGCTCAATGTGACCGAGGGCGAGCGTTTCGTGGTTTCAGGCGTCAAGCTCGAAGGCAACTACCTGGGCAAGGAAGAAGAATTCAAGTCGCTGGTGCTCATCAAGCCCGGCCAGCCCTACAACGCCGACGCGGTGGCGGAAACCACCAAAGCCTTTACCGACTACTTCGGCGTTTTCGGCTTTGCCTTTGCCAAGGTCACGGCGGTGCCTGAAATCGACCGCGCCAACAACCGCGTGGCTTTTGTGGTCCAGGCCGAGCCTTCGCGCCGGGCCTATGTGCGCCGGATCAACGTGTCGGGCAACAATCGCACGCGCGATGAAGTCGTGCGCCGCGAATTCAGGCAGTTTGAATCGTCCTGGTACGACGGCGACAAAATTCGTTTGTCGCGCGACCGCGTGGACCGCCTGGGATTTTTCACCGAAGTGAACGTGGAAACCCAGGAAGTGACCGGCACGGCCGACCAGGTCGACATCACGGTCAACGTGGCTGAAAAACCGACCGGCAATCTGCAACTCGGTGCCGGTTATTCAAGCGCCGACAGCGTTTCCCTGATGTTCGGCATCAAGCAGGAAAACGTGTTCGGTTCGGGCAATTACCTGGGTATCGAAGTCAACACCAGCAAGTCCAACCGGCAATTGGTGCTGAGCACGGTGGACCCGTATTTCACGGCCGACGGCATTTCGCGCTCCATCGACGTTTACGACCGGACCTCGCAACCGCTGTCGGGCCAGGGCGGCGACTACAAGCTCAAGACACGGGGCGCCAGTATTCGCTTTGGTGTTCCGTTCACCGAAACCGACACGGTTTATTTCGGCTCCGGCTTCGAGTCGCTGACGATCGTCCCGGGCACCAACCTGCCCGTGAGCTACCTGGATTACGCCAACCAGTTCGGCTTCAAGAGCAACTCGATTCCCCTGACGATCGGCTGGTCCCGCGACAACCGGGACAGCGCCCTGGTGCCCACGACCGGTCGCTTCCAGCGCGTGTACGGCGACTGGGGCGTTGCCGGAGACATCAAGTTCGTTCGCGCCAATTATCAGATCCAGCAATACATTCCGCTGAACAAACAATTCACGATTGCCCTGAATGGCGAACTGGGTTGGGGCAAGGGACTCAGCGGTCAGCCTTTTCCCCTGTTCAAAAACTATTACTCGGGCGGCCTGGGCTCGGTGCGCGGTTTCCAGCAGGGCTCGCTCGGCCCTCGCGACAGCTCCGACCTGTCAGTGGGCGCGCCCAAGAAGTTGACGCTCAACGCTGAATTGATTGCGCCGTTCCCAGGTGCCGGCAATGACCGGACCTTGCGCATGTACGGCTTTGTGGATGCCGGCAATGTCTTCAAGGACAGCTACAAACTCAGCGGACCCGATGGCCTGAGGGCTTCTACCGGTCTGGGCATCAGCTGGATTTCTCCCGTGGGCCCCCTTCGTATTGCCTATGCAGTACCTCTTCGCAAACAGGCCGGCGATAAAATCGAACGACTCCAATTCCAAATCGGTACCTCTTTCTAATGAAAAATATTTCCAGCAAATTTATCTTCGGCCTACTGATCGCGGTAGCCGGCCTGTCAGCCAGCGCGCAGGAATTCAAGGTGGGCGTTGTCAACCTGGACCGCATTTTCCGCGAAGCCAACTCGGCCAAAGCGGCACAGACCAAGCTGGAATCGGAATTCAGCAAGCGTGAAAAAGAGCTGACCGATTTGGCGGCCCAGCTCAAGACCCAGTCGGACAAGTTCGAGCGGGAAGCGCCCACTTTGGCAGAAAGCCAGCGCACCTTGCGCCAACGGCAACTGGTGGACCAGGACCGCACGTTTCAGACCAAGCGCCGCGAATTCCAGGAAGACCTGAGCGCCCGCAAGAATGAAGAGCTGCAACTGGTCATCGAGCGAGCCAACAAGGTGGTCAAAACACTGGCCGAGTCGGAAAAGTACGACCTGATCCTTCAGGAATCGGTGTATGTCAACCCCAAGCATGACATCACCGACAAGGTGATCAAGGCGCTCAACGCCGCACGCTGATTGCCGGTGGCAGTCGTCAAGCGCATGAACGCGGTAACGGCGGGCCCTGCTGCATGAAGCTGCGTCTTTCAGACATCACCCGGCTGCTGGCAGACCAGGCGCAGGCCGAACTGGTGGGCAACCCGGATGTGCCGATTGAGAGGCTGTCGACCTTGGAAGCCGCTGGTCCGAACGACCTGACCTTCCTCAGCCATCCCAAGTACCTCAAGCAGCTGGCCCAGACGGCCGCCGCCTGCGTGATCGTCGCGCCGGCTGTTCGCGAAGCGGCCGTCAGGCGCGGCGCGTGCATGGTTGTGGACGATCCCTACCATTACTTTGCGCTGGTCACCCAGCTCTGGAAACGGCTGCATTCGGTGGATGCGCCTCCTTCCATTCACCCGAGTGCCTTCATCGACCCCGAAGCCCGGATCGAATCCGGCGTGTCGATTGGCGCATTTGTCTGCGTCGGGGCCGGCGCCGTCATTGGCGAAGGCGCGCACATTGGGCCGCACTGCGTGATTGGCGCCCATGCAGCCGTTGGACCGCGCAGCCGGCTCTATGCGCGCGTTACCCTGGCCGATGGCTGCCGCGTCGGTGAACGCTGCATCATCCACCCGGGTGCGGTGATTGGCGCCGACGGCTTCGGATTTGCACCGCATGCGGGCCAATGGGTCAAGATCGAGCAACTGGGAGCGGTGCGCATTGGCAACGATGTTGAAATTGGCGCCAACACCTGCATTGACCGGGGCGCCCTGCAAGACACGGTGCTTGAGGACGGCGTGAAGCTCGACAACCTGGTGCAGATCGGGCACAACGTGCAGGTGGGCCGGCATACGGCCATGGCGGGCTGCGCAGGCGTGGCCGGCAGTGCCACCATTGGCGCGCATTGCACGGTCGGCGGAGGCGCCATTGTGCTGGGCCACTTGCGCCTGGCCGATGGGGTGCATGTGTCTGCGGCTTCCATTGTGACCCGGTCGCTCTTGAAGCCGGGCCATTACACCGGGCTGTTCCCCATCGACGACAATGCCGCCTGGGAAAAAAACGCCGCCACGCTCAAGCAGCTACACACCCTGCGCGAACGGCTCAAACACACTGAACAAGCCCTGCGTCAATTGCAAAACACTTTCGAAGAAAAAAATCATGATCGACATCCACCAGATTCTCAAGTTGTTGCCGCACCGCTATCCGATCTTGCTGGTTGACCGGGTGCTGGAACTGGAAACCGGAAAAAGCATCAAGGCGCTCAAGAACGTCACGATCAACGAGCCCTTCTTCATGGGGCACTTCCCCAAGCACCCGGTCATGCCGGGCGTGCTGATGATCGAGGCGATGGCGCAGGCCGCAGCGCTGCTGTCTTTTTCAACGATGGGTGTCACGCTCGACGACAAAACCGTCTATTACTTTGCCGGCATTGACGGCGCGCGCTTCAAGCGCCCGGTGGGTCCTGGCGACCAGCTCATCATGGATGTCGAATTGCTGCGCATGAAATCGGGCATTTTCAAATACAAGGGAGTGACACGCGTGGATGACAAGATTGTCTGCGAGGCCGAGCTGATGTGCACCATGCGCACCGTTGCCTGAGCGCACTGCCATGACAGCGCCCCCTGTGCCTTCGGGCATTCACGCCACCGCTCTGGTCGATTCCCGGGCGCAACTCGACAGTTCGGTGACCGTCGGCCCGTACACGGTGATTGGCCCGCATGTCAGCATCGGCGCCGGCACCACCATTGGCGCGCATTGCGTGATCGAGGGCCACACCACCCTGGGCAACGACAACCGGGTTGCCCACTTCAATGCGCTGGGCGGCGTGCCGCAAGACAAGAAATACGCAGGCGAGCCATGCGAACTGGTCATCGGCAACCGCAACACGATTCGTGAATTCTGCACTTTCAACATCGGCTCGCCGGGGGACAAGGGCGTTACCCGGATGGGCGATGACAACTGGATCATGGCTTATGTGCATGTCGCCCACGACTGCGTGATTGGAGACCACACCATTTTTGCCAACAACACCACGCTGGGCGGCCATGTGCAGATTGACGATTGGGTGATCCTGGGCGGCTTCACCGGGGTGCACCAGTTTGTACGGTTAGGCGCGCACAGCTTTACCGCTATTTCGGCGGTGCTGGTGGCTGATTTGCCGCCCTTCGTCATGTGTCAGGGCCAGCCCGCAGTGGCGCGTTCGATGAACTTCGAAGGCCTGCGCCGCCGGGGCTTTTCGGCAGACCGCATCTCGGCCGTCAAGGCGATGCACAAGGCTTTGTACCGCGACGGGCTGACACTGGAGCAAGCCAAGCTGCGGATTGCAGAGTTGACCCAAAAGCATGCCGAATCCGCCTCCGACGTGCGAATGATGCTTGCGTTTTTAAATCAGGCCTCGCCCCATCGCGGCATTGTTCGCTAGCGGGGTGATGCGGGTGGCGCCAACGATTGCCATGGTGGCGGGAGAAACCTCGGGTGACCTGCTGGCCGGTTTGTTGCTCGGTGGGATGAAAACCCGCTGGCCCGGCCTTCGTACGCACGGCATCGGCGGCCCGCACATGGCCGCCCAGGGATTTGATGCCTGGTGGCCCAGCGACAAGCTGGCCGTGCGCGGCTATGTCGAGGTGCTGCGCCACTACCGGCAGATTGCCGCGGTCCGCGAGCAATTGAAAAGCCGGTTGCTCCGCGGCCCGGACGCAAGGCCCGACGTGTTCATCGGCGTCGATGCGCCTGATTTCAACCTGGGGCTGGCCGCGGCCTTGAAGTCCGAACGCATCAAGACCGTGCAGTTCGTCTGTCCGTCGATCTGGGCATGGCGCGCCAACCGGATTGAAACCATCCAGCGCAGCGTGGATCATGTGCTGTGCATCTTTCCGTTCGAGCCGGACTTGCTGGCCTCGAACGGCATTGGCGCGACTTATGTGGGCCACCCGCTGGCTGGCGTGATTCCCATGCGGCCCGACGCCCAGGCGGCCCGCCGCGTGCTGGGCCTGGGCGAAGAAGACACGGTCATCGCCATTTTGCCGGGCAGCCGAAAGTCAGAGATCGAGTCCCTGGCTTTGCGCTTTTTCAAGGCGGCAGCGCTTGTCAGCGCAGCTTTTCCGGCCATCAAATTTGTCGTGCCGGCCGTTCCTGCGCTGAAAGCCCTGATCGAGAATCTGGCGCATGAAGCCGGTGTTCGCGCGCTGGTGAAAATCGTCGAAGGCCAGTCGCACACCGTGCTGGCTGCCTGCGATGTCAGCCTGATTGCCAGCGGCACGGCCACGCTGGAAGCCGCGCTGTTCAAGCGGCCCATGGTGATTGCCTACCACATGAACTGGTTGTCGTGGCAGATCATGCGGCGCAAGCAGCTGCAGCCGTGGGTGGGACTGCCCAATATTCTGTGCCGGGAGTTTGTGGTGCCTGAACTGCTGCAGGACGCCGCCACTCCGCAGGCGCTGGCCGACGCCCTGCTGAAATGGGTGGATGCAAAAACATCCGCCCCGCACACCATTGCCGCCGTGCAGCATCGATTCACCGAACTGCATGCCCGGCTGCAGCGCGACACGCCCCGACTGGCCACTGATGCAATCCAGAAAATTCTTGAAGCCTGAGCCCATCGTCTTTTCCGCCGGCTGGCCCCGCTTGACTGCCGGGGTTGACGAGGCCGGACGTGGCCCGCTCGCCGGACCGGTGGTGGCGGCGGCGGTCATTCTCGATCCGCTTCATCCCGTCGTCGGGCTGGCGGATTCCAAAAAATTAACGGCTTTGCGTCGTGAAAAGCTCTATGACGAGATCCAGGCCAGGGCACTGTGCTGCTCGATTGCGCTGGCAACGGCGGAGGAAATTGACAGCTTGAACATCCTGCAGGCAACCCTGCTGGCCATGCGGCGCGCTGTTGAAGGATTGAAGCTGCAACCGCTCATGGTGCTGGTTGATGGCAACCAGTTGCCCAGGCTGCAGATGCCTGCCGAGGCCATTGTCAAGGGCGATGCGCTGGTGCCGGCCATTTCGGCGGCTTCGATCCTGGCCAAGGTGTACCGGGACCGCTGGTGCGCCGACTACCACCTGCATTACCCGCAGTACGGTTTTGACGGCCACAAAGGCTATGGCACGGCCCGGCACCTGGCAGCCCTGCGCCAGCATGGCGCCTGTCCGCAGCACCGCCGTTCGTTTGCGCCAGTGGCCGGCGTCTTGCGATGAACACCGGTTTTTCGGTGCCCGTCACGCATGTGTCATCGCGCGACAACGCGCTGGTGAAGGACCTTCGGCGCCTGTCGCAGGACAATACGGCCTACCGCAAGCAAGGCCGGGTCTGGCTGGAAGGCGATCATTTGTGCCGGGCGGCGCTGGCCCGCGGCTTCAAGCCGCTCATGGCCGTATTTTCAGAGTCTTTCTGGCCGCTGGCGCACGCCCGGTATGCGCAGGCAGCTGTTAAAAATATAGTCATTGCCGATGCGCTCCTGCCCGAGATAAGCGGGCTTGAATCCCCCGCGCCCATGGGCTTTGTGCTCGAGCTGCCCGCTTCGCCACCCTTGTTGGGTGACGTGGCGTCAGTCATCCTTGACCGGGTGCAGGACGCCGGCAATGTCGGCTCGATCTTGCGCAGCGCAGCAGCGTTCGGCTTCAGCCAGGTCATTGCACTCAAGGGATGCGCCGCCCTCTGGTCGCCCAAGGTCCTGCGCGCCGGCATGGGCGCCCACTTTGCCCTGCAGCTGGTGGAAGGCGTTGAGCCGGAAGCACTGGCAGGGCTGACCGTACCGATCGTGGTCACCAGTTCACACCACGGCAGTTTTCTGCACCAGCAACCCATTCCGATGCCCTGCGCCTGGGCCATGGGCCACGAAGGGCAGGGCGTCAGCGAAGCCCTGATGGCCAGGGCCACCCTGAAAGTACGCATCGACCAGCCAGGGGGCGAAGAATCTCTTAACGTCGCAGCTGCGGCAGCGATTTGCCTCTACGCAAGTTCAGTGTCTAAGCACTGAGCAGCGAAGCGGCGAAATATCAAGCCAGGGCCGCGGGACTGGCTTCGCCAGACCGCAGGCGCAGCGGCCCCCACGGAGGGCAGGAAGCCATACGCAGTGGGCGACCGTGGGGGCGCTATAATCAGTGGCTTTTCAAAACACAGCTTCGCCCAAGCGCAGACAAAGCAAAACCCATCCACAAGAGCCGCCTGCAGGCGTCTGAAAAAGACGCCGCCTGTGCTTGCTTGGGCGAACCGTACTCAACCGGAGAACCCAGTGCTTTTGTCTCTTCAGGGAAATACCCCTTTCGCCATTTTGGCGCTCGCAGACGGCACGATCTTTATTGGCAATTCGATTGGCGCTCCAGGTGCAACAACCGGCGAGGTGGTGTTCAACACTGCAATGACCGGCTACCAGGAAATCCTCACGGACCCGAGCTATTGCCAGCAGATCGTCACCCTCACTTACCCCCACATCGGCAACTACGGCATCAATGCCGAGGACGTTGAAGGCAGCCAGGTCCACGCCGCCGGCCTGATCATCAAGGACCTGCCGCTGGTCGCGTCCAACTTTCGCGCGTCCATGACCCTGGCCGACTACCTGGTCCGCGAAAACATCGTTGCGATCGCCAATATCGATACCCGCCAGCTGACGCGGCATTTGCGCATCCACGGCGCCCAAAATGGCTGCATCATGGCGCTGGCGGACGGCGAGTCCGTCAGCCAGGCGGCCAAGGACGCGGCGGTTGCCGCCGCCCGGCAGGCGCCTTGCATGGATGGCTTGGACCTGGCCAAGGTGGTCACGACAAAGCAGACCTACGAATGGACGCAAACCGAGTGGAATTTGCTGAACGGCAACGGCAAGCCCGGCTACGGCGTGCAGATCACCCCGCGCTTCCATGTGGTGGCCTTCGACTTCGGCGTCAAGAAAAATATCTTGCGCATGGTGTCCGAGCGCGGCGCGCGCATCACGGTGGTCCCGGCCGATACCTCGGCGGCGGACGTGCTCAAGCTCCAGCCCGACGGCATCTTCCTGGCCAACGGCCCGGGTGACCCGCAGGCCTGCGGCTACGCCATTGAAACCGTGCGCGAGCTGATCGAAACCGGCATCCCGACTTTCGGCATCTGCCTGGGCCATCAGATCATGGCGCTGGCCGGCGGTGCAAAAACCTTCAAGATGAAGTTCGGCCACCACGGCGCCAACCATCCGGTGAAAGACCTGGACACCGGCCGCGTCAGCATCACCAGCCAGAACCACGGTTTCGCGGTCGATGAAAAAACGCTGCCCGCCAACCTGCGGCCCACGCACATCAGCCTGTTCGACGGCACGCTGCAAGGCCTGGCCCGCACCGACAAGCCGGCGTTCTGCTTTCAGGGCCACCCGGAAGCCTCGCCCGGCCCCCATGACATTTCGTACTTGTTCGACCGCTTCACGGCGCTGATGGAGCAAAGCCTGGAGAAAAAAAATGCCTAAGCGCCTAGATATCAAATCGGTTCTCATCATCGGCGCCGGCCCGATCATCATCGGCCAGGCCTGCGAATTCGACTATTCAGGCGTGCAGGCCTGCAAGGCGCTGCGCGAAGAGGGCTACAAGGTCATCCTGATCAACAGCAACCCGGCCACGATCATGACCGACCCGGCCACGGCCGACGTGACCTACATCGAGCCCATCACCTGGCAGACGGTCGAGAAAATCATCGCCAGGGAACGGCCCGACGCGATTTTGCCGACCATGGGCGGCCAGACGGCACTCAATTGCGCGCTCGATTTGTGGCGCCACGGCGTGCTGGAAAAGTACGCTGTCGAGCTGATCGGCGCCAAGCCGGAAGCCATCGACAAGGCCGAGGACCGGCTGAAGTTCAAGGACGCCATGACCAAGATCGGCCTCGGTTCGGCCCGTTCTGGCATTGCGCACAGCATGGACGAAGCCTGGACCGTGCAAAAGACCCTTGGTTTCCCGACCGTGATCCGTCCCAGCTTCACGCTGGGCGGCACCGGTGGCGGCATTGCCTACAACCCGGAAGAGTTCGAGGAAATCTGCAAGCGCGGCCTGGAAGCGTCGCCGACCAGCGAACTGCTGATCGAGGAATCGCTCCTGGGCTGGAAAGAGTACGAGATGGAAGTGGTGCGCGACACCGCCGACAACTGCATCATCGTCTGCTCGATTGAAAACCTGGACCCGATGGGCGTGCACACCGGCGACTCGATCACCGTGGCGCCAGCCCAGACGCTGTCCGACAAGGAATACCAGATCCTGCGCAATGCTTCTCTAGCAGTGCTGCGCGAAATCGGCGTGGACACTGGCGGCTCCAACGTGCAGTTCTCCATCAACCCGGACGACGGCCGCATGGTCGTGATCGAGATGAATCCGCGGGTGTCACGCTCGTCGGCGCTGGCCTCCAAGGCAACAGGTTTCCCGATCGCAAAGGTCGCGGCCAAGCTGGCGGTGGGCTACACGCTCGACGAGTTGCGCAACGAGATCACCGGCGGCGCCACGCCGGCGAGTTTTGAGCCCAGCATCGACTACGTGGTCACCAAGATTCCGCGTTTCGCCTTCGAGAAATTCCCGACCGCCGATTCGCGGCTGACGACCCAGATGAAGTCCGTGGGCGAGGTCATGGCCATGGGCCGCACCTTCCAGGAATCGTTCCAGAAGGCGCTGCGCGGCCTGGAAGTCGGCGTGGACGGCATGAACGAGAAAACCCAGGACCGCGAAGTGCTGGAAAAAGAACTCGGCGCGCCGGGCCCTGACCGCATCTGGTATGTGGGCGATGCATTCGCCATGGGCCTGAGCGTCGATGAAGTGTTCGAGTTGACCAAGATCGACCGCTGGTTCCTGGTGCAGATCGAGCAGATCGTCAAGATCGAGCTGGAGCTGGAAACCACGTCGCTCGACAAGATCGACGCCGCCACGCTGCGCGCGCTGAAGCAAAAAGGCTTTTCTGACCGCCGCCTGGCCCGCCAGCTAAAGACCACCGACACGGCAATTCGCCAAAAGCGCATCGAACTGGGCGTGCGCCCGGTGTACAAGCGGGTGGACACCTGCGCCGCCGAGTTTGAAACCAACACCGCCTACCTGTATTCGACCTATGAGGCCGAAGGCAGCGAGTGCGAAGCCGCGCCTACCGACAAAAAGAAAATCATGGTGCTCGGCGGCGGGCCGAACCGCATCGGCCAGGGCATCGAGTTCGACTACTGCTGCGTGCATGCCGCCATGGCGATGCGCGAGGACGGCTACGAGACCATCATGGTCAACTGCAACCCCGAGACGGTCTCGACCGACTACGACACGTCCGACCGCCTGTATTTCGAGCCGCTGACGCTGGAAGACGTGCTGGAAATCGTCGACAAGGAAAAGCCGTTCGGCGTAATCGTGCAGTACGGTGGCCAGACGCCGCTCAAGCTGGCGCTGGACCTGGAAGCCAATGGCGTGCCCATCATCGGCACCTCGCCCGACATGATCGACGCGGCCGAAGACCGCGAGCGTTTCCAGAAGCTGCTGCATGCGCTGGCACTGCGGCAGCCGCCCAACGCGACGGCCCGCACCGAGCCGGAAGCGCTGGAAAAAGCCGCCGCGCTGGGCTACCCGCTGGTGGTGCGCCCCAGCTATGTGCTCGGCGGACGGGCCATGGAAATCGTCCATGAGCAGCGCGACCTGGAGCGCTACATGCGCGAAGCGGTCAAGGTCAGCCATGACTCCCCGGTGCTGCTCGACCGCTTCCTTAACGACGCCATCGAATGCGATGTGGACTGCATCCGCGACAGCGAAGGCAAGACTTTCATCGGCGGCGTGATGGAGCACATCGAGCAGGCTGGCGTGCACAGCGGCGACTCGGCCTGCTCGCTGCCGCCTTACTCGCTGAGCACCGAAACCGTCACTGAAATCAAGCGCCAGACCGCCGCCATGGCCGAGGCGCTCAATGTGGTTGGGCTGATGAATGTGCAGTTCGCGATTCAGAACATCGACGGCCAGGATGTAATTTACGTACTGGAAGTCAATCCACGAGCGTCGCGTACCGTGCCTTTTGTCAGCAAGGCCACCGGCATCCAGCTGGCCAAAGTGGCGGCGCGCTGCATGGTCGGGCAGTCGCTGGCGTCGCAAGGCGTCATCCACGAGGTCACGCCGCCTTACTTCAGCGTGAAGGAAGCGGTGTTTCCGTTTGTCAAATTCCCGGGCGTGGACACGATTCTCGGCCCCGAGATGAAGTCCACCGGCGAAGTGATGGGCGTGGGAAAGACCTTTGGCGAGGCTTTCGTCAAGTCCCAGATTGGCGCGGGCACCAAACTGCCGACCAGCGGCAAGGTGTTCCTGACGGTCAAGAACAACGACAAGGCGCGCGCCGTGGAAGTGGCGCGGGCGCTGGCAGCGCTGAAGTTTGAACTGGTGGCCACCAAGGGCACGGCGGCAGCCATCAGTGCGGCCGGCATTGCCTGCGGCACGGTGAACAAGGTCACGGAAGGTCGGCCGCATATCGTGGACATGATCAAGAACCATGAAATTGCGCTGGTCATCAACACCGTGGAAGAGCGGCGCAATGCCATAGCCGACTCGCGCCAGATCCGCACGTCGGCGCTGTTGGCCCGGGTGACGACCTTCACCACCATCGCCGGCGCCGAAGCGGCGGTGGAAGGCATGAAGTACCTGGACAACCTGAGCATTTATTCGATTCAGGAACTGCACGCCCAACTGGCGGCGCAGGCAGCATAAACCCCCCGGGTAGATGGCCCGGCTGCTACGGCAGAACTTGGATTAAACTAAAGTTCAAGTCGATTCAATATGCCGCCACCAGGTGACTGGTGGCGGTTTCGCATTTTGCAGGACATAAAACATGGCAACCACCTTACCCATCACCAAGCGCGGCGCAGAAAAACTGAAAGCCGAATTGCACAACCTCAAGACGGTTCAGCGCCCTTGGGTCATCAACGCCATCTCTGAAGCGCGGGCCCAGGGCGACCTGAGCGAAAACGCGGAATACGAAGTCGCCAAGGACCGCCAGGGCTTCATCGAAGGGCGCATCCAGGAGGTGGAAGGCAAGCTGTCCGCCGCCCAGATCATCGACCCGACCACCTTCGAGCCGGGAACGCGGGTGGTGTTCGGATCGACCGTGAAGCTGGAAGACGAAGCCACCGGCGAAAGCGTGACCTACCAGATCGTGGGGGAAGACGAGGCCGACATCAAGCTCGGGCTGGTCAACATCGGCTCGCCGATTGCCCGGGCCTTGATCGGCAAGGACGAGGGCGACAGCGCCGAAGTGCAGGCGCCCGGGGGCATCCGCCGCTACGAAATCGTGAGCGTCAGCTACCTTTGATGCAAGCGCCGGCGCGCCAGCGGATCGGCTTGATGGCGGCAGCCCTGTGGTGGGGCAGCCTGAGCGCCCTGGGGCTGGTGGTGGTGCCTATGCTGTTCATGCACCTGGGCAGCCCGGCCGTGGCAGGCGCCATGGCCGCCAGGTTGTTTGGCGCGCAGACCTGGACCAGCACTGGGTGCGCCTTGCTGATACTTGTGGTTTTACGGCAAGAAGTGACTTCTGCGCCATCTTCACGCGCGCAGACAACCGTCAAATTCATCGTGGCCGGAATGCTGATGGCCTTGCTGGTCGAGTTCGCCGTGGCGCCGCGAATTGTCAGTGCGCGTGCGGACGGCGGCAATCTCCGGCTCTGGCATGGCCTGGGCAGTGCCATGCTGCTGGGCCAGTGGCTGTGCGCCGGTTTCACGCTGTGGCGGCTGTCAGCGCAGACGGAGCGCTAGCTTCAGCCCCGACCCAAGCACTTCGGCCGGGGTTTCAGCCGCGTTCAGCCGCTTCCAGCGTGTTGACCAGCAGCATCGTGATGGTCATGGGGCCGACGCCTCCGGGCACCGGCGTGATGTAGCCCGCCACCTGCCTGACGCCCTCGAAATCGACATCGCCGCAGAGCTTGCCTTCATCGTTGCGGTTCATGCCGACATCAATCACCACGGCGCCGGGCTTGACCATGTCCGCGGTGAGCATGTTGCGCTTTCCAACGGCGGCAACGATCACGTCAGCCTGCAGCGTCATGGCCTTCAGGTTGGCGGTGGCGCTGTGGCAAATGGTCACGGTGGCATTTTTCTGGAGCAGCATCAGCGCCATCGGTTTGCCGACGATGTTGCTCCGGCCGATGACCACCGCATGCTTGCCGCGCAGGTCATAGCCGATGCTTTCCAGCATCTTCATGCAGCCATAAGGGGTGCAGGGCCAGAAACCCGGCTGGCCGACCATCAGGGCGCCCGCGCTGCCGACATGGAAGCCATCAACATCCTTGGCAGGCGAGATGGCCTCGATGACCTTGTTCGCATCGATGTGCGCCGGGAGCGGCAGCTGCACCAGGATGCCGTGAATGGCGGGGTCGCGGTTCAGCGATTCGACCCGGGCCAGCAATTCGGCCTCGCTCAAGCTGGCTGAATGCTGCTCGAGCACCGAATGCAGCCCGTTGTCCTGGCAAGCCTTGACCTTGTTGCGCACATACACCTGGCTGGCCGGATTTTCGCCCACCAGCACCACCGCCAGGCCGGGCGTGATGCCGCGTGCGCGCAGCGCGGCTGCTCGCCGGGCAACTTCGGTTCTCAGGGTTCGTGAAAGTGCAATGCCATCGATGAGTTGGGCCGTCATGATTATGAATTTGAATTAAAAACGCCCGTCAGCGCAAAGGCGACGGGCGCAAGGGATGGTAAAACGAAATGGCTGCTGAACGTGTCAGGCTTTGGGCGCGGTCGAGCCCAAGGCGATTTTCAGCAGGTCGGCCACGGTGTTGGCGTTGAGCTTTTCCATGATGTTGGCGCGGTGCGCCTCGACGGTCTTGATGCTGATGCCTAGGTCGTCGGCAATCTGCTTGTTCAGCCGGCCGGCAACGATTCGGTCAAGCACCTGCGCCTCGCGCGACGTGAGCTTGGCCAGCAAGGCGTCGCGGCTGGCCGATTGCTGGTGATCGTTGAAAGCGTCCTTGGCCTGCGCCAGCATGCGCTCGACCAGGTCCACCAGGGCGCCTTCCTGAAAGGGTTTCTGGATGAAATCCATGGCGCCTTTTTTCATGGTGTTCACTGCCATGGGCACATCGCCGTGGCCGGTGATGAACACGATCGGCAGGGGTGATTTGCGTTCCAGCAGGCGGTCCTGCAACTCCAGCCCGGTCATGCCGCCCATGCGGATGTCAACGATCAGGCAGGCCACTTCGCGGGCATCATAGCGACTCAGGAACGTTTCCGCGGAATCGAAGCAGCGCACCCGGTAGTCCTTGCCTTCCAGCAGCCATTGCAGCGAGTCGCGCACACCTTCGTCGTCGTCGACGACATACACAGTGCCTTTTTTGGGAATCAAACTCATGCCTTGCTTTCTTCGTTACTGGAATGGAAATGACGATGTTGCTTTAAGGCGTACCCGCAGCTTCAATGGCGATGGTATCGGTGTCGGGCCCCGCCGTAGGCACCAGGGGTACCACAGGAATCCAGAAGGTGAACCGGCACCCGACCACGTCGTCACCATTGTAGAGGTTGGCCGCTTCCAGCCTGCCTTGGTGGGATTCGACAATGCTGCGGCACAGCTTCAGTCCAATGCCCATGCCTTCTGCCTTGGTGGAGTAGAAAGCTTCGAACAGCCGTTCCATGACTTCCGGCGAAAGGCCCTGGCCCGAGTCCATCACCGAGAACTCCACCACGTCCTGCCCTTCGATATGTTTGGGCACCACCCTCAGCTCGACATTGCGCTGCGCGGTAGGCCGGTGTGACTGGGCAATCGACTCGGCAGCATTTTTCATCAGGTTGATCAGGACTTGCTCGATCAGGATGCGGTCCACCAGAATGTCGGGCAAACGAGCGGCTATGTGATGGCTGAGCCGGACATGGTGGCGCCGGAGTTCGATTTCGGCCAGTTCCATGGCGTTGCTGACCAGGGTGGCCACCTCTGCAGAGGCGCGGTTGGGTTCGCTGCGTTTGACGAAAGCCCGGATGCGCTGGATGATCTGGCCCGCCCGCCAGGCCTGCTTGGCGGTTTTTTCAAGAGCCACCAGCAGGTCGTCGTTGCTGATCTGGTTGGCCTTGATGCGCGAGACCATGCCGTTGCAATAGTTGTTGATGGCGGTCAGCGGCTGGTTCAGCTCATGGGCCACACTGGACGCCATTTCGCCCATGGTGATAAGCCGGCTGGCATTTTGCGCGCGTTCGTTTTGCTGGGCGGCCTGCTCCTCGGCATGGCGGCGCGGTGTGATGTCGGTGGCAATCACCATCTGCGCCAGCCGCCCGTCCACCCAGGTCAGGTAGCGTGACCGAACTTCAAGCCATTTAGCCAGTTCGGGCACAAAAATCTCGGCGTTGGCCGTTTGCGCATCGGTCAGCGAGTCGGTCGGGAAACCGGCCATGCCGTCCACCGCGTCCAGCGCGTCGCCTGTGGGCGCAAAGGTAGGCACGCCCACCTGGGCCACCAGGTTGACATGGCTTGAACCCAGGCTGCCAAACCAGGAACGGTACAGTTTGTTGGCAAACAAAAGCTCTGAGCTGCCCAGCGGCGCGACCGAAACGGCGGCATCCAGCCCCTCAAGCACGGTCGTGAATCGCTCGTAGGAAGCGGTGAGTTCCTCGCGGATGCGTTTGGGCTCCGTGATGTCGGTCATGGACGTCATCCAGCCGGTCTGCTGGCCGTGAGGGTCGATCAGCGGGGACACGTACATGCGGGCATCAAAAATGTTGCCGTTCTTGCGCTTGACGCGGACTTCAAAACCACCGGCCGGCGTTCTGCCGTCCAGCTCGTCTTCCAGCCGGGCCATCAGGGTCGTGAGTTCGGACTCGGGCCAATGCGGAAAGGGCGCGGTGCATCCGACCAGTTCGTCCTCGCTCAAGCCGGTCATCTGGCAAAAAGCCGGGTTGACATAGGTGATGCGGCCCTGCAGGTCCAGCGCCCGCATGCCGGTCAGCATCGAGTTTTCCATGGCGCGGCGAAAGTGGGTTTCGGTGAGCAGCGCCTCTTGCGCCTGAACCTTGCGCCGGGTATGGCGCCAGTTGCCCAGCAGCATCCACACGGTCAGGGTGCTGAGCGCACTCACCAGCCAGAAAAAACCGCTGCCCACCACCCCTTGCGAGGCGCGGTACCCTTCAGCGCGGATCAAGAGGCCGTTGCCCACCGGCGAGACCGGGATTTCGTACTTGGCCGCGCCTTCTGCCCAAGGCATCAACTGTGCCGCGCCATTGCGGGGCGGTGGCAGGTTGCCGGCGAGCACGGTTTCCTTGTCGTCCACCAGCGCCACCGCATATTTGGCCGTGATCTCGGTGGGAATGCCAAAACGCAGCAAACCGTCCACCGAGTATTCGCCCATGATCACGCCGGCGAACCGGCCTTGCTCGTCCAGCGGCACCTGCAACTGAAGGCTGGCCTCGTTGAATTGCCGTGCGTTCTGCAGCACCAGCGGTCTTGAATAGACCGGCTGGCGCAAGTCGCGCGCCAGTTCGTAGGTGCCGTCCATTTCCCCCACTTTGAGCTGCTCGCCTACTGAGCGCGACCCGATGCCGTGGGCGCTTGGCGATACATAGGACGCCTTGATGCGCCGCTTGCTGTCAACCCAGCTGATGGCCATCAATTCCGGGTTCTGGTTGACCAGCGCTTCGGCCTGGATCACAAATTCTTCCGCGTCAATTTCGTAATTCGAGGCGTCCCGGCCAATACGCATCAATTGTTCCTGCCGCTCAAGCAGGCGCAGCCGCAGCCGCTGCTGGGCGTACTCCACATCACGGGTCACGGCCTGCTGTTCACGGTCAATTTCTTCAATGCGCAGGTAGCCAAAGGCAGCCACCACGGCAGCCAGGAAAAGCAGCACGGCAAACAGCGGGCCCAGCACGATGAAGCGGTCCTGGCGGGAAGGCGACTGTTTGCGCCACCAGCTCCGCCATAAGGCCAGGGGGGCGGGGCCGGCCTTGGCAGCAGTGGTGGGAGAAAGCAGGGGCTGAGGCATAAGGAAAAACAGCCGATCTTAGATTAATTGCGGCAACTGAGAGAGTGCGATGGGAATGCATAAGTTCAATGCCCGCAGGACTTGCCAATGATTCCAGGCAGCATAGGTTTGAAACTGCAAATATTTCATATTGCAAAATCAAAAAGCACTATTTGAAATTTCTAAATAATTGTGAGAAACTAGGCTATTAAACTTAAATCCGGTTTAAAAACATGCATGTGACTTAGCCCGACCTGCGGGGCTTGAGGCACGGCATGCGCCCACGTAGCTAACGAAAATATTTATTCAGGAGACAACATGGCAGCCAATCCCAACGAACCTCACCAAGCCGCAATGAATGATGCAAACGCCTCCCTGGGCTACCCTCAGGACGCAGACACGCAGGAAACCCGTGAATGGATGGATGCGCTGTCCGCCGTCATTGCGAGCGACGGCCCGGAACGCGCCCACTTTTTGATCGAGCAACTGCTGGAGCATGCCCGCCAGAACAGCATCGACATGCCGTTTTCGGCCACCACGGGCTATGTCAACACGATCGAAACCGACCAGGAGGAGCGCTCGCCCGGCAACCTGCTGATCGAGCAGCGCCTGCGCGCCTACATGCGCTGGAACGCCATGGTCATGGTGGTCAAGGCCAACCGGCTGCACCCGGCCGATGGCGGTGACCTGGGCGGCCACATTGGCTCATTTGCCAGCCTAGCCAGCATGTTCGGCGCCGGCTTCAACCATTTCTGGCATGCTGAAAATGAAACCCACGGCGGCGACTGCCTCTACATCCAGGGCCATGTGTCGCCCGGCGTGTACGCGCGCGCCTACATGGAAGGCCGGCTGAGCGAAGAGCAGCTGCTCAACTTCCGCCAGGAAGTCGACGGCAAGGGCCTGTCGAGCTACCCGCACCCCAAGCTGATGCCCAACTTCTGGCAGTTCCCCACGGTGTCGATGGGCCTGGGCCCGCTGATGGCGATCTACCAGGCGCGTTTTCTCAAGTACCTGCATGCGCGCGGCATTGCCAACACCGAAAACCGCAAGGTCTGGGTGTTCTGCGGCGACGGAGAGATGGACGAGGTCGAATCGCTCGGCGCCATCGGCCTGGCCGCGCGTGAAAAACTCGACAACCTGATCTTCGTCATCAACTGCAACCTGCAGCGGCTCGACGGCCCGGTGCGCGGCAACAGCAAGATCATCCAGGAGCTCGAAGGCGAATTCCGCGGTGCCGGCTGGAACGTCATCAAGCTGATCTGGGGCGCGGGCTGGGACCCGCTGCTGGCACGCGACACCGAAGGCGCGCTGCGCAAGATCATGATGGAATGCAACGACGGCGACTACCAGTCGTTCAAGGCCAACGACGGCGCCTACGTGCGAAAGCATTTCTTCGGCCGCGACCCGCGCACGCTGGAAATGGTCGCCAAGATGAGCGACGACGACATCTGGAAGCTCACGCGCGGCGGCCACGATTCGCAAAAGGTCTATGCCGCCTTCCATTCGGCCGTGAACCACACCGGCCAGCCGAGCGTGCTCCTGATCAAGACCGTCAAGGGCTTTGGCATGGGCAAGATCGGCGAGGGCA
>JAQGMZ010000063.1 GCA_028292045.1 Polaromonas sp.
GTCCACCGCCAGCGTGGCAACCGGGCCGTTGAAGCTGAGCTTCCAGTGCTTGTACTGCGACGGATCGGTCTGGTATTCGACGTGGGTGGCGATGGTCATGAATGATGCCCCGGTTTGCTGCATAAAAGTGCATTAATAAATATTGGATGAACGCATGATATTGCATTTTTAACGAAAGTGACAAGCACTTTTATGCATTTTTTTGTAAACTACGATGGCGCGTTACGACATGGGCAAGCCAAGCGCTTTTCGTACTGTGGTCCTGAGCACCTCGAACGACTGCTCCAAGCCTTGCGCGCTGGTGTCAACCTTGTACTGCGCCTTCGAATAAAAAGCAGCGCGGCCTGAAAGAATCCCCTTGAGGTCTTCCATGGCCTGTTTGCTGGCCGCCATGGGCCGCAGGTCGCCCTGCGCCTGCACCCGCAACATGTGGTCTTCAGGGTCGGCCTGCAGCCACACGGTGGTGCAATGCGACAGCAACTGGTTGAAAGTGGCCGGGTCCGACACCAGACCGCCCGGCGTGGCAATGACCGCTTCCGGATATATCTGGATGGCTTCTTCCAGTGCGCGGCGCTCATAGCGCCGGTATGCGTTCATGCCATAAAGCGCTTGGATTTCCGAGACGCTGCAGCCCGCGAATTTCTCGATTTCACGGCTCAGTTCCACAAAGGGAAAACCAAGGTCTTCGGCCAGCAATGCGCCCAGCGTGGACTTGCCTGCCCCGCGCAGGCCGATCAGTGCGACCTGGGTGCTGACGGCGGTGTTGACGCTGCCGGTGCCCAGCATCTGGCCTACGGCGATCCGCACCCGACGCAGCGCGGCGTCGTCCCGGCTTTCCAGCAGTTCGCGGATCAACAGCCATTCGGGCGTCGAGGTGGTGACATCGCCGATCATTTCAGCCAGCGAGCATTGCAAGGCGCGAGATACCTGCAGCAATACCAGGATGGAGGCATTGCCTTCACCGTACTCCAGGTTGGCCAGATGGCGCTCGGACACATCGGCGGCAATTGACACCGCCTTGCGGGTCATGCCGCGCCGTGCCCGAAGTGCTTTGACCCGCTCGCCCAAGGCAACCAGAAAAGGGTTTTTTTCCTCGCTGTGCAGCGCATGGGATAAGGGCGCCTTCGTTGGTGTCAAACAAGACGTTGGAAGCGTAGAACTAGGGACTAACCCGGAAGAATGCAATATATTGCTTGACATGATGTTTTTCAAGAATTATGGTTCATAGGAGCACAATAATTCATCTAGTGTGAATTGGCAAGATAAATACCCTTTTTGGAGCAGCAACGTGTCATCGACAAAACTTCGAGAACAGCTCAACGAACTAACGGCCCAGCTGGCCGGCCGACCGCTCGATGCCGACCTGGACCGCTGGCTCAATGCCGAGCATGGCGCGGGCAGCGCTACTTACCGCCAGCTGAAGCAGACCTGCGTCGCAGGCGTTGCCGAAGGCTGGCTGTGCGACCGCGAGGGCGGCGGCATCCGCTATGGCCGCATTTTCAAGCCGGCATACGACCTGCATGGCTTTTCGGTCGATGTAGTGGACATGCAGAACATCGCCGGCCCGCACCACGCGCATCCGAATGGCGAGATCGACCTGATCATGCCGCTCGATGAGACCGCGCAATTCGATGGCCGCCCGGCCGGCTGGTTGGTTTGCCCGCCGGGCAGCGCGCACCGGCCGACGGTTAGCAGCGGGCGTGCCCTGGTGCTGTACCTGTTGCCACAGGGCAGCATTGAATTTACCCGCCCTTGATGAAGTGCCCCTGATTTTTACGAAATGACTCCTATGACCGAACTGCTTTCCAACTACCTCGGCGGCCGCTGGCAGGCTGGCACGGGCGCGAGCACCGCGCTGATTGATCCCGTTCTGGGCACGGAACTTGTGCGCGTCGATGCCACCGGGCTGGACCTGGCCGCCGGCTTTGACTTTGCCCGCGAACAGGGCGGCGCGGCCTTGCGCTCCCTGACTTACCGCGAACGCGCCGGTTTGCTGAGCGCGGCGCTCAAGGTGCTGCAAACCAACCGCGACGCCTATTACGACATCGCCACGGCCAACAGCGGCACGGTCAAGAATGATTCGGCCGTGGACATCGACGGCGGGCTTTTCACGCTGGGCACCTATGCCAAACTGGGCGACGCGCTGGGCGATCGGCGCTTTATGCTCGACGGCGACATGGCGCGCCTTAGCAAGGACCCGCTTTTCCAGTCGCAGCATGTGCTCACGCCCACGCGCGGCGTGGCCCTGTTCATCAACGCCTTCAACTTTCCGGCCTGGGGCCTGTGGGAAAAGGCCGCGCCGGCCCTGCTCTCAGGCGTGCCGGTGATCATCAAACCGGCCACGGCCACCGCCTGGCTAACGCAGCGCATGGTCAAAGATGTGGTCGAAGCGGGGATTTTCCCGCCGGGCGCGCTGTCCGTCATTTGCGGCAGCTCGGCCGGACTGATGGACCAGCTGCAGCCTTTCGATGTGGTGTCGTTCACCGGATCGGCCGAAACGGCAGCGGTGATCCGCTCGCATCCGGCCGTGGTGCAGCGCTCGGTGCGCGTCAACATTGAGGCCGACAGCCTGAACTCGGCGCTGCTGCTGCCCGGCGAGGCCGCCGGTAGCCCGGCCTTTGACCTGCTGATCAAGGAGGTGGCACGCGAGATGACGGTCAAATCCGGCCAGAAATGCACGGCGATTCGCCGTGTCTTCGTGCCTGAAGTGCTCTACGCGGCAGTGGCCGAAGCTATTTCAGCGCGGCTGGCCAAGACCATCGTGGGCAACCCGCGCAATGAAACCGTGCGCATGGGCGCGCTGGTCAGCCGCAGCCAGTTGACCGCTGTGCGAGAAGGCCTGGCGCACTTGACGGCCCAGGCCGAAGTGCTGCACGACGGCAGCCAGACCATGCTGGTCGATGCCGATCCGGCCCTGGCCTGCTGCGTCGGCCCGACGCTGCTGGGCACCCGCGACGCCAGCGGCAGCGACAGCGCCGACCGTGTGCATGACACCGAGGTCTTTGGCCCAGTTGCTACCTTGGTTGCCTACCGCGATGCGGCGCATGCGCTGGAACTTGTTCGCCGCGGCCAGGGCTCGCTGGTGACGTCGCTTTACGGCAGTGATTCTCAAGCGCTGGCAACTGCCGCATTAGAACTGGCCGACAGCCATGGCCGGGTGCATGTGATTTCGCCCGACGTGGCGCAGCTGCAGACCGGCCACGGCAACGTCATGCCGCAGTCGCTGCACGGCGGCCCGGGCCGGGCGGGTGGCGGCGAGGAACTCGGCGGCTTGCGCGCGCTGAACTTTTACCACCGGCGCAGCGCGGTACAGGCCAGCACTGCGGTGCTGGCCCACCTGCAGGCGCCGTCAGCGGCTTGATGACACAAGAGCAATTCAGGAGACAACGCCATGCCAGAAACAACACACGCGCCGGCTGTTCCAGAGCCAGGAACGCGCTTTAATTTCGCCCAGCACCTGATCGAGTGCAACACCTCTCGCCCGGCCAAGACGGCCTACATCGACGATGTGGAAAGCGTCAGCTATGGTGAGCTGGCCGAGCGTATCCGTCGGCTGGCCGCGGGGCTGCTGGCCGCTGGCGTGCGCCGCGAAGAACGGGTGCTCCTCCTGATGCACGACTGCAGCGACTGGCCGGTGAGCTTTCTGGGGGCGATGTATGCCGGCATCGTGCCGGTGGCGGTCAATACCCTGCTGACCGCCGACGACTATGCCTTCATGCTGGCGCACAGCCGCGCCCAGGCGGTGCTGGTCTCTAGTGCGCTGCTGCCCGTGCTGCAAGAAGCCATGAACAAAGCGGCGCATGAGGTCAGAACCGTCATTGTTTCTCGCCCCGATGGAGTGCTGCCACAAGGCATCACGGCTCTTGATGGGTTGATCGGAAAGCATCAACCGCTAGCCCAGGCGGCACCGACTGGGCCGGACGATCCGGGTTTCTGGCTCTATTCCTCGGGCTCTACCGGCCAGCCTAAAGGCGCGCTGCACACACACGCCAACCC
>JAQGMZ010000064.1 GCA_028292045.1 Polaromonas sp.
TCCAACTCCGGTGCATCGTCACGTTGGTGAACAGGCTTGGCCGGTCGACTTTACTGCACACTAGGTGCCCTAGGCTGACCAAGCCCGCCAGCACTCGTGTTGGTCCCTTTGAGCCGACCAGAGGCCCACCACTGTCACCGCTGCAGATTCCGGCCGCAGGCCCCTTCGCGGGTGGTCCGACGCAGAGTTGGTCGCTGCTCAGTATGCTCGGCTGCCAAGCCTGAGCACATGTGGATTGAGGCTCAAGTTCAAGTTGCACGGACATCAGTTGGTAGGATAAGCTAGCATTGCCCAGCGTGCCCCAGCCGGAAGCTACCATTTTGGTCACGGCTACCGTGCCATCGGTCGCTATGAGAAGAGGGCGTTGTGACACCTTGAGGCCTTCCAGCACAACAAGAGCAATATCATTGCCCATTCGAATAGGTCTGCTCTCCTTGGCAGCTGCGATCTGCTCTTCCGCTGGCACGCAGGTGAAGTCAGGGTGAGGCAACACGTTCGTCGCACTCAGCCTTGGAAGGCCTGGGTCCAATTTGGCGGAACCGCTCAAACCATACAGCGTCGCCGGCTTCCTGAGCTTGCATGTGGCGTCGAAAACGCAATGGGCGGCTGTCAACGCCCAACCGTCTGCGATGACAGAGGCACCACAAATGAATCCACCTGGAAACTCCAGACCTTCGCGCAGCAACGCTACCATGTAATTTGAGGTGATTAGGTCGGCAGGCCATCCGTTGAAGATCTCGGGCTTGTAGGCCTTCCACCCCAACGGCTCGACCTGTGCCATCAACGTCAATGGGCAAAGCGCCAGTGCAAGCGAGGGCACGTACTTCCACGTAATCACGATGGCGCTTCCGGATACGGAGGATTGCGGCCCGCAGCCCGGTAGGCATTGTTGGCAGCATACCAAGCTGCCTGCCTTTTCATGCGGGCAGCGGTGACCTTGCTTGCAAGCGCGGCGCTATCTAACTCCGCCAGTTCAGCCTCAGCGATCTGCACCTCAAAATCCGCACTAAGGACAGCTTGGTCCCGAGCACGATCGGAGGTATTGGCTGTGTCGCGCGCTTCTTGCGAAAGCGGCGGGACTTTGCTCGCGATAACCTTGCTCACATCAGCCGCGCTCGCTGCTAACGCGTCGCCCAGGAGCTTGGCCGTCTTGCTGCCTGGTCTGAATTCTGTCACGGTGATCAAGCCAGCTACTCGGGTATGCGCTTTAGACTCATTCTTGATTGTCGTTGGAGGGGTGCATTCATAGCCGTCCGCCTTCGGGGTCGCAAGGTTTTTAGTCCGGACTGCGGGGTCAGGCCAGCAGACCTCCTCGGCCCATCCTAGCCAAACAGCGTTGCGTTCGACCGCCTTCTTTGACTTTGTCACTACCTCCAACTGCTGGTCCACTTTCCAAGTGCAGATGGCTGGCACTTCCCATTTGCTCTCGGCAATGTCAAAGTTGGCAGCTCGCACGGCGTCGCAATATTTGTCCAGCTCTGTTAGGTAAGGGTTGACGTAAAGATCGGGAATGGGCGGCGGCAATTTCCCGGATGCGCGTTCTAGGGCTTCCACGTCGTACTTAACCTTCTCATCCAAAACCGACGCGGCCCGGTCCTTGGTTGCCCATGCCAATTCAACGTTGTTGACGTATTTGGTGCCTTCAGCAGACAGGGGCGGCAGCGGCACGAAGTCTGTCGCGGCTTCGTTCATAAGCGCATCCGCAAGCCCATACGCTTTCTCTCGCTTTTCGACCCCTTTGAGTGTCATGCTGACAGATGCGAAATTCGTTGTCTGACCGATGACAGATAGCGTAACGGCAAAGGTGTAGTCGCGGCGATCGTTATTCCAAAACGAACGCTCCCGCCAGTCCATGATCTCAAAGTACGCCGGCACCAATCGGAACAACTTGCCCTCGGGTGCCGTGTCTACGGCGGCCATGAAAATCATACGCGGGTTCTGGTACGAGCCAACATGAGATGCTAGAGGGCGCCAAGTGTGCGGTTCCGCGGCGACCGGCGTGGCGTCGAAGCTGTCAGCCTCGACCACAATTAGACACTTGGACCGCAGCGTGATCTTGCGTTCACGGAGGTAGTTGTAGAAGTCCTGGCTGGTTCGAGCGGAAAGTGCATTGGGCCGATCCGCGCCTGCCGCCTGGAGGCTTTTCGCGGCCAAGTCCACGCCACCCGAAACGAGCTTGGGCACAATTACGGCCACTACACCGGCCAAGAGGCCAGCAAACTTCTGAGGGGTTTCCTGAGTAATCAGGGGCAACCCCTTTGGACAATCGCCGCTGATCCATTCAGCGCGTACGACAGGGTCGGCAACGGCAACGCCATGCATTGCAGCCGTAAAGAGCGCCATCATCATTCCTACAGACAGTCCACGCGATTGCCACATGTGTTTCCCCTTCAGAAAGCAATCTTGGTCGATGGAGTGATGATTATTTGTTGGCATCATCGAACTGGCCGAACGCATCGTCTAGGCACTGGCCGAGGTTCTCTTTGGTGTCGCGACCCCAGTCCGTAATGACATCTGCCCGCTCGCTCAAAGAATCCGCTTCCGAGAGCCCATTCAGTGTTTCGCGGTTGATTTCTTGCTGCCGCTCCATACAGTCCCGCGCCGGGTCACTATCCTTAGACATTGGGGCGACGACGTTGGCAAGGGGCACTGCCTGCATTTCGATCGCATTTGCCAGCATGCGTGCGGTGCGAGGCAGCCTTTCATTCACCACTGCATGCGCACTTGCCACCGCACTCGCGAATTCGACTTGTGGAGTAGTGGCCAAAGCGTCGCTGGCATTCTTTACCCAAGATTTGACGCGCAACAAGTAGTTGATTAAGTAGCTGAGCTGGTAAACAGGGTCTCGGTCCAGCAGCATGCCCGAAAAGACATCCTCTTGGGAGAGCGTCTTGAAAGCTTCTAACGCATCGTCAATAGTCATTTGTCTTCCTTCCGTTTTTGAGAAAATACCCTGCCCGCTGACCGATCGACATCCAGCATGCCGATTCAGGACCCTAGCCTCTCAATGTTGGTGAGATCCGAAGCAAAACCGGGCAGTGATCACTGAGCTTGTAGCCCGCCTGCAGGTCGGCATCGGCGATAACCAACTCCTCAACGGACACCCGGTCGGGCGGAATGCCGAAAAGCATGTAGTAGTCGATGGGCTTCCTGTCCGCACCTGCAAACGTCGTGCAGTTCCTCTGCACGGGCTTCGCCACAACGCGGCTGGCCACGGGCGACCTCACTAGGGACAGGTAGGCATCCGACTCATAATCAGGGTCACCCCTACGGTTGAAGTCCCCGCCGAGAACCACGTGCGAGTCGTCACCCATCAGTCGCGGCAGCCAGTCCCGCAGTATCAGCAGCTGACGGTGCAAAACGATGCAATCGGTTGAAGCTCTGGCTGTTGGCAGCATTTTGCGTTCGCATGATGATTTCAAGTGGACGGACACTACCCAGATCCGCTGCGCCCCCAGCTGCAGTTGAATTGCAACGCTGTCGCGAGCTCGCACTGGTGGACCGGAACCGGCTGAGTACTCGACTCCGGTCGGAATGGTCATTACGCCTGTCACCTTCACCGCCGTACTGTCATAAGCGATACCAGTGAAAATGCCCGGTATGGACCCGGCGTTGAAGTAATCCGGCGCTATAAAGTAGCTATACCTCTTCGGAAGCACCTGGCGCATGGCCTTGGGAGACGCCACCTCCTGCAGGAGGATCACTTCCGCCTCCGTGGCCAGCAGATATTTCCGAAAAGCATCAAAGTCGCGCTCTTTGCGCGCCCTAGAGCGATCCGGGAAAAGGCTTTCGCCGTGTTCGCCACCCAGGTTCTCGAAGTTCCAAGTTGCGACAGTCAGGGACGGCGAAAGCTCGCCCGACTGGACAAGAAGCGGGCAAGCAGTGAAAATTGCGGTGATGACCGCCAACGCCTTTCGCACGATGACACTCCTCATTGTCTCCTTGACCTTCGTCGACCCCAGCGTCGCGGAGTTCACTGGAAACTCTGTGCAGTGTATTGCGCGTCCCGGTTATGTCAAGCCGGTGACGACCTATTGCACGCTAGCGGAATACGAACTCGCCAAGCCCCACTTTTTCGTGGGGGCAATCGAAAAACTCGTGGCCGGAGAGCCTGTCCAGGTGCTTCGGATGTCGCTGTTCTCACTATCAGACCTGAGTATGGCCAACCGTATTTGCAATACCTTGTCTGCTTCGACGAAGGAAGTCACGGTCTCGGTGCAGAAGGACACATCGAGCGAGGTGGCTGTAAACCACTTGGTGAATTGCGCGAAACAGCGCGGCATCCCCGTAGCGAAGGGGTACTTCAGCGGCATGGAGGTGGGCGGGATCAACTCCTTTCACCCTAAGCTTGTGTACGTGGAGACACCGATGCGGCGCTTGGCCTGGGTGGGTTCCGGAAATATCAGTGGCGGCCGCAAGCACCTCGACTACGTCTACTCGGTAGAGACTTCAAAGGTCGGCGGTGCCGCGGACGCCAATGCAAAACCTTTGGTGGACTGGACGGACTGCGTTACACAGCGCCTGAATAATGACGCCTTCGATAACCGACGCGACACGGTGCTGAAAATCCGCTTTGAATGCAAGGCCGTCGATACCCGCGAGGCGCACTACCTCATGCCCGGTGACGCTCGACCATTGCTGGCCCGCATGGGATACCTTCTGGGCCAGGCAAGCGAGTTGCGCGTGATCAGCCAAGGCTTCAATTCGGCCGACATCAACTTTCTTGTACGGCTCGCCCTACGGGAACGTAAGAAAGTAAAGATCCTGCTGGACGACGACATGTTCTGGGCGCACCTCTACCCCGCCAAGGAACTAATGAACGAACCTTACGAGTACCTGGAGCATGTATTACCCCTGATCCAACTAGGTGCGGAGGTGCGCTACGTAGTCACAGACCACCACCACGCCAGCAGGAACTTCCAGCATGCGAAAGCCTATTCTTTCCATGCCGTCGGTGGAGGCGGGCAGGCTCTGGTCGGATCGATGAACGCGACGGCATCAGGCTTATCGGACAACCTGGAAGTGGTCACCGAGATCGAAGGTACCGGCTTCAAGCAGTACCTCGCATGGTTCGACAATCTGTGGGAGCGGGCGATACCGCATGTGAACATGCCGCAAGCTGATCCGCTGGTGCCATAAGACACGTGGTGGGCCGAAAGTCCTTGTGGGCTCTGCCCGGCAGCAAAAAACGCCTGTTTGCTGGCCTGCCAGAAAGCGGGTACTGACAGCCGTCGGGTTTCGCTGCGTAGGAGTCATTTATGGAAACTACATTTTGGGTCCTTGTCGAGCCTGGATTCGTGCCCTGACACCCGTCAGTCTGAATTAACCACAGATAACGCAGCGTTTCAGTCTGGATGTTCAAAACCTAAGCCGCCTTTTAAACCGCCTTGGCAATGGGCATGCCGGCCCAGTCGGTGGTGTACTGCGGCGTGAGCAACTCCTGGCGCATGCCCCACTGGCGCGTGCGGTCATCCATGCCGGTGCTGGCCAGACGCACCGTGCCCTTGCCGTATTTGCCGTTGAGCGCATCCATCGTGGCCATCAATCTGGCCCGCTCGCGATTGGCCTCAGGCTCCAGGTCCAGCTCGCCCTGGAACAGGATGCCGGGCACCAGGTCTAGCAGCATGACGCCCGCCTTGATCAGCGCAAAGCCGGGCCGGTAGATCGAGCGCAGGCCCAGCACTGCAGCCTGCACCAAGGCGGCCGTGTCGGCCGTCGGGTGGCGCAGCGGCACCACGGCGCTTTGCGAAAAGCGTGGCCCGAGCCGGTGTGGCGAGGTGTGGACAAACACCAGGAGCTCACTGGCAACGCTCGCTTGCAGGCGCAGCTTTTCGGCCGCGCGGGCGGCGAACTCGCTGACGGCCTCGATGAGGGGCGCCAGGTCAGTGACGGGCTGGCCAAAGCTGCGCGTGCAAGCGATTTCTTTCTTGGGCGCCGGCTGCTCTTCCAGCGCAATGCACGGCAAGCCCTGGAGCTCGCGCACCGTGCGCTCGAGCACCACGCTCCAGCGCCGGCGCACGGTCGCCGGGTCCATGCGCGCCAGGTCCAGTACGGTGCCAATGCCACCGTCGCTCAATTGACTCGCAATACGCCGCCCTACGCCCCAGACTTCGCCGACTGGCGTGGCGCGCAGCACCGCGTCCAGGTCGCTTGCCGGCAGGGCCGAGAGGTTGCACACCTGCGCCAGCGCTTCGGGATAGCTGCCCGGCTTGCGCTCGGCGGTCTTGGCAATGTGGTTGGCCAGCTTGGCCAGCGTCTTGGTCGCGCCGATGCCAATCCCGGTGGGGATGCCGGTCCACTGCTCGATCCGGGACCGGACCGCGCGGGCCCGCGCCGTCAGGTCGCCGCCCACCCCGGCCAAGCCAATGAAGCTCTCATCGATGCTGTAGACCTCTTGATGCGGCCCGAGCCCGGCGGCAATCGACATCATGCGGTCGCTCATGTCGCCGTACAGGGTGAAGTTGGCCGACAGGCCGACCAGACCTTCGCTCGCATCCATGTGTTTGATTTCAAACCACGGCGCGCCCATCTTGATGCCCAGGCGCTTGGCCTCGTTGGACCGGGCAATGGCGCAGCCGTCGTTGTTGGAAAGCACCACGACCGGCCAGCGTTTGAGGCTGGGCCGGAACACCCGCTCGCACGAGACATAAAAGTTGTTGCCATCGACGAGCGCAAACACCGCTACTTCCTGAACTGCTTGATGGTGAAGGTCACCACCCCGCAGATGGTCAAGGTCTGCCCGTCTTTGAGAATGATGGGAGGAAACGTTGGGTTAGCCGCGCGCAGCGAGACCAGCCCGACTTTGCAGTGGAAATACTTGACCGTAAATTCGTCATCGACTTCGGCCACGACCACGTCACCGTGCCGAGGCCGTAGGGCCCGGTTGACCACCAGCAGGTCGCCGTCGTCAATCCCCGCCTCGATCATGGAGGTGCCGCGCACGCGCCAGAAAAACGTCGCGGCCGGGTGGGTGATCAGCAGGTCATTGAGATCGTGCCGTTTGACCGCGAAGTCGGCCGCCGGCGAGGGAAAGCCCGCCCAGACCGTGCCCTGGACCATCGGCAGCGGCAGCGGGGCGCTCGGTTTATAAAGCGCGGCGGTGGGTGGAATCGGGCTGTACATTCATACAGTATATTCGCGCGCCGGGTGCGTTGTGGGGTTTTTTCCGCCGGCAGGCGTGCGCAGGCCCAGGCACTGTCAGCTCAACACCGGATGCTGAACTGCCGGTCTCTGGCCTTTCGCTTTTGCGCCGTGATCCAGTCCTGCGTGGATCCTGTCTGGGGCTGGCGCGCCATGGCGTCATAGTGCTTGACCTGAGCGTCAAGTGCTTTGCATTCGGCTGTTTTTTCTTGAGCCGCAGAGCTGTTGACGACGGTGTTAATCACCGCATTGCTGTTGGCCGTTGTCTGGCGTTGCTGCTGCGCGAGATTGACCTGTTGGTCAAACGGCAGGCTGTCGGGGACGCTGACGATGCTGTCAATCAACGCGCTGTGCTGACTGCAATGCGACCGGGCCCAGAAGGTGCCTCCGCTGTAGGCTTTGCAGAGATAAATCGAGCCGGCATGCGCCCACACAGGCACCAAGGCGGCAAGGAAAATCAGCCGTTTCATGAGAAGATATCTTTGTGTTTTTAAAGCGTGTTGACTGTAAGCGCTCTGCCCTGCGCTGGCGGATTTGATGCTGCCCAGCCTCACGCCTGCGCTGCCCGAGCTCGACCACTTGGGTGACGTGCTTGCTGTGGCTGGGGCGGTAGCGCCAAAGTGCCGAGCATGACTGGCACGCCCTGGTAGCGCAGCATGCGCGTGAACTGACCAGGCACGAGCGCGAACCGGGAGGATCAGCGGCTGAGCTTGAACTCGAAGTAGGCTTCGCCCGATTCGCCCAGCGAGCGAAAGCCCGCCTGCCTGGCCAAGTCGGACGCTTTTTGCCACTTGGCAGCCAGCGCCAGGTCATCCGGGTTCAGCTGCTCGTTGCCGCTTTCGCTGACACTGAGCCAGGCGCGGTAGGTGGGCAAAACATCATCGGATCCGCCCAGCGCCTTTTCCAGGTCGCGGCGGTATTGCTCCTCTACTTTCAAGCGGGTGTCTTCAGGGATGTCGGGAAAGTCTTGCAGGGTAATGGTGTAGCTCATGCTGTTCAGTATGCCGTTGAGTCAAGTCATCAGGTTAGTACAAAAAAGGCATAGGTTGACTATTCTTAAGTTACTTGGTCGTTAGCATGGCAAAACGGGAAGCTGTCAGATCTACCGTATTTGTATCTTTATATCCAAGCAAGTCTAAAAACAGTTGCAGCCACTCGCTATTGATTCTTTCATCCAAACACCATTCCAGAAAGAGATGCGGTTCAATTTCCATGTGCGGATCATCTTCATCCCAGTAGCACCAGGCACTGTGAATACGCCTGGCTTCGGAGAAACGGTGATGCTGTCCGTTCAAAGGCTCTTCATCCAGCCCAATTCCCTCAGCAGGAATTTCACGGCAATCCAGCGGTGCATCAATGCCGGCAATCAGCATTGCTCCCATGGCCGGGGTCCAGGCGTTCATTTTTAGAAAATAAACAAACCGCGCATTTATTGCTGCGCCTTCGACAATGGCTTCAGCTAAATTGCCGGGTTTTGTTCTTGGGGCTAATGGCGACTGCGCAGGTTGCCGCTTCGCCATTGATGTGGATTGCAATGGAGTGTTTTGAATCGGCTTTGACGGCGTTGTTTTCTCGACAGGTGTTGGAGTTGCTTGGCCTGCTAGATTTTGGGCTTTGAGGGGTGCCTTGGTTTTCCTGGATGGCGTCCCGATCTTGGCCTGGGTTGCACAAGCTTTCAGCCAAGCATCTACTTCATTTTTAAACCAGCCTATGGCGCCGCCGCCTAATGAAAATGACTTTGGAAAATCATCTGCGTACCTTGGTGATTTTTTGTCCATGCGATCGTAGATCGCCGAGCGCGAAAGCCCGGTATGGACCTTCAAGTCCTTGAGGCGAAAAATTGGTCCGGTCATTCAAGCAGTTTTCTGGTGTGGGGGATGTCGGGTATCTGATAATAAAAAAAGCCCTTGGACCCTTTGCTGCCAATGTACCTCAGCGCCTATGCCGGTTCGACGTGGCCCGTGGCAACGGCTGCGCCTGCTTTCGCGGAGGTGCAATGCATTCCCCATTCGGCCATCAGCAACTGTCGTTTTAAAAACTGTGAGCCGCGTTGATACGCGCGCTCCACCGCATCGGGCAGTTTATGGGCCAGTGCGTGCTCGGCGACTTCGCGCGGATAGGCGGTGGTCTCAGCCGTCCACATGCGAAAGGTGGACCGAAACCCATGCACCGTAATGCCTTCGCCAGCGGCATCGATCCAGACAGGCTTGACCTCGTCGCTGTTCATGCGCCGGATGACTGCCGTCAACGACATGTCCGACAGTGGCTGCCCCTTGGTGCCTGGAAAAACAAACTGGCCGCTTTCCGGCATGGACGCCAGCACGACCAAGGCCGCGTCGGACAGGGGAACTTGGTGCTCCCGGTGTGCCTTCATACGCACGGCCGGAATCGTCCAGACTTTTTCCTTGAAATCAAACTCCTCCCATTGCGCGCCGCGCACCTCGCCAGACCGGCAAGCCGTGAGGATCGTGAAGGACACGGCGCGTGCGGCGTTGCCCTCCCGTGCCTTGAGGGCAGCCATGAAGTCGCCAATCCGTTGCCAGGGCAGCGAGGGGTGATTTTTTGTCCTTGAGGTCTTGCTGATGTTGGCAAGCAGGTTCTCCAGGTGCCCTTTCCAGCGCGCCGGGTTTTCGCCCGTTCTGTAGCCGCTGGTGGCGGCCCACCCCAACACCGATTCAATGCGGCCACGCAAGCGGCTGGCCGTTTCAGTCTTGGTTTGCCAGATCGGCGCAAGGCACTTGACGACCAGCGCCGTGTCGATTGCGGCCACCGGCAGCTGCCCGAAAACAGGGCTGGCATAAGTCGCCAGGGTGTTGGTCCACTGGTCGAGGTGCTTGGCATTCTTCCAGCTGGCCTTGTGCGCTTGTATATAGGCCGTTGAACACTGGTCGAACGACATCATCCTTGCACGCTCCAGGGCAAGGGCCAAGAACTTCTGCTTTTTCTCCATCAAGGGATTGAGGCCGTCAGCCAGCAGCTTGCGTGCAGTCAGTGCCTTTTGCCGTGCTTCAGCCAGGCTGAAGGTATGCGTTGGACCAAGCCCCATGCCGTAGGCCTTGCCTTCACGCATGAACCGAAACAGCCAGCTCTTCACACCAGCTTTTGTGATTTGGAGCGTCAGCCCTCCTCCATCACCATAGAGTCCTGGCTTGGTAAGCTTGCTAACCTGAAGAGCTGTGAGTTTGCCTAACTGTCGCGCCATGAATTTTGACTATCAAAACAACTATCAAATTGTAGTCGGATTTGGTAGAAGCGGATAGGACGGCTTAAGATCATTAAAATTCATAAGTACATGTTTCTATTTAGGAAATAGTACTCTCTAGAACTTTATAGGACAAGATTCTAGCGGACACCGCTTCCGCCAAAAATACAACCCCAGGCAACCGAATTGCTTGGGGTTTTTCTTTTTGCCATCCGGTTTTGACCGCATGCGGGCATCCTACGGCTTGCTTCTTTCCTGCTGCTCCTGCTGCTGGCGCTTGCGCTTACTTTTGTTTCTGGATTCGGGCCCGGGGGGCAGGTCGCGCAAGGCCTGGGCGGCCCTTTTGTTCACAGCTTCCTGTTCTTTTTTTCGTTTTTTATCACGGATATTCACAAAAGTGCGTCCCAGGCCAAAGCTGATGGCGCAGCTAACGGCCAGAAGAACAATGCTTGAAGTTTCGAATTCCATGGAAGTTCCTCTTGCTCAATTGCTCAGTCGGCCAGGAAAAGCGACTGCAAGTCGTTTAAAAAATCAAACCCGCGTGTGGTGGGCCGGGCATGGGCCAGATCGCGCTTGATCAAGCCCTTGCGCTCGGCTTCTTCCAGCCCTTTTTGAATGGCGGTGAAAGGCAGGCCGGTTTTTTCGGCAAAATCCTGCAGTTTAAAGCCGTCTTTCAGGCGCAATGCGTTGAGCATGAATT
Organism: Polaromonas sp.; assembly: GCA_028292045.1. GTDB lineage: Bacteria > Pseudomonadota > Gammaproteobacteria > Burkholderiales > Burkholderiaceae_C > Polaromonas. The sequence continues at coordinate 11,043 of JAQGMZ010000064.1, forward strand.
CAAACGGCAGGTCAGCGCGGCTGACTTCGGTTTCCTGCGTGACCGCGTAGCCGGCCAGCGCCTTTTCCATGTACAGCGCAGGCTCCCGGTAGCGTACCTGGCGCACCACGCGGTGGGCAAAGCTGAGCTTGCTGTGCGCGCCGGCGCCAATGCCGAGGTAATCTCCAAACTGCCAGTAGTTGGTATTGTGAAAGCAGCGATGGCCGGGCTTGGCATAGGCTGAAACCTCATAACGCTGCAGACCGGCCGCTTCGGTCATGCCGGTAATCTGGTCGAGCATGGCGTAGGCGGTGTCTTCTTCGGGAATGACCGGGGGGAATTTGGCAAAGTAGGTATTGGGCTCGATGGTCAGGTGGTAGATCGAGATGTGCGGCGGCGAGAGCGCCAGCGCCTGGCGCATGTCCTGAGCCTGGTTTTCCAGCGTCTGGCCGGGCAGCGCATACATGATGTCCAGGTTGAAGGTGTCGAAAGCCTGCGCGGCTTCTTCAACCGCTGCAATCGCCTGGGCGCGGTCGTGCACGCGGCCGAGCGCCTTCAAATGCACATCGTCAAAACTCTGCACGCCAATCGACAACCGGTTCACACCTGCGCTGCGAAATGCCCTGAAACGGTCTTTTTCAAAGGTGCCGGGGTTGGCTTCCAGGGTAATTTCACAATCGGCCGTCAGCTTGAGACGCGCGCGAATGTCGCCCAGCAACCGGTCGATGGCCTGGGGTGAAAACAGGCTGGGCGTTCCGCCGCCTATAAAAATACTGTGCACCGTGCGCCCCCAGATCAAGGGCAGCGAGGCTTCCAGGTCGGCCATCAGCGCATCGATGTAGCGCTGTTCGGGCATCTCGCGGGCCACCTCGTGGGAGTTGAAGTCGCAATACGGGCATTTTTTAATGCACCAGGGCAAGTGCACATACAGCGACAGAGGCGGCAGGGCCTTGAGTTGCAGCGTGCCACCGCGCAGGTAGTGTTGAATATCGTGTGGAGCCATAAAAAACGAGTGCCGGTTACAGCCAGCGCTCTTGCAGCAGCGCAATCATCTGGCGCATGGCCTTGCCGCGATGGCTGTTGGCATTTTTGACATGCCCCGGCAATTGGGCAAAGGTCTGGCCGAATTCGGGGAGGTACATCACCGGGTCAAACCCGAAACCGTTGCTGCCCACAGGCGCCAGGGCAATTTCGCCGGTCACGCGGCCGCTGGCGATCAGGGGTTCCGGGTCATCGGCAGAGCGCACGGCAACCAAAGTACTGACCAGCGCGGCGCGGCGCTGGCCAGCCTGTGTGAGGTGGGCCATTTGCGCCAGCAGGGCAATAACGTTGTTGTCGTCGCCTTTGGCATAACCAAACCGTGTGGCATAAAAAGCCGTGTCCACGCCCGGTTGTCCGCCAAACGCATCCACGCAAAGACCGGCATCGTCGGCCAGGGCCGGCAGGCCGCTGAGGAAAGACGCATGGCGCGCCTTGGCCAGCGCATTCTCAACGAAGGTGCGAAAAGGCTCGTCGGCCTCGGGAATGCCCAGTTCGGACTGGCTTTGCAATTCCAGGCCCAGCGGCGCGAGCATGGCATGGATTTCTGCCAGTTTTCCCAAGTTGTTGGATGCAAGTACGATTTTCATGAAAATAAGGTCTTTGTACTTTCTTGTCATGCATTATCAGCTATTGATTTAATAGCAAGCTAGATGGCAGTGTCAATGTCTGTCGAATGCCCTGTTCAGCCAATACGGGTGGATATTTATTTACGCGGCTTTCAAAGCAAACTTCGCCCTGGTTGACGGCGGACAGCGCCTACACGCATTGCCAATTTTTGATCTGAGCCCTTTCCTTTCCATGCACCGTGCCGGATGAGTCCCGGGGCGTTGGTCAGGCTCGTTTATCAGCCGATCGGCGGATGGCCGCGTTGATTTCGGCAATGGACCGTTCAATCATGGCGTCATCCAGATCGTCTACCTGGGTATCCAGGCCGGCATCTTCCAGCGTGGATGCGAAGCCGCCGTCAACCGGGCTCAGCTGGATCGTTGCCGGCCCATCGGGCGACTCCCATTCCATCGCCAGAACGGTCACGTTGTCGCTTTGCTCGCCTCCCGCCAGCAGAGCGCTCTCAACCAGCGCCGGGACCGCTTCGGAAACACTGCGGGCGTTCAGCTGCCGCACAATTTCAGCATCGGCCACGCTGCCCCACAAACCGTCCGAGCAGAGCATCAGCTTGTCCCCTTGCCGCAATGCAAAAGGCGCTGCTATGTCCAGCATAGGCTTGGCGGTCGAGCCCAGGCAGGTGAACAGGATGTTGCGGTTAGCCGACTCGTACGCCTTCATTCCGGGACGCGCCTGCTCAAGCAGTGAATGGTCCCGGGTGCGCAGCAGCAACTGGCCATGGCGCACCACATATAGACGCGAATCTCCGCAATGCACCCAGGCGGCCTGGCCGTTTTGCACGATGGCCGCCACCACCGTGGTGCGCGGGGTATCCAGCATGCCTTTATGGGCGGCATGGCGAATGATGCGGTGGTGCGCGGCCAACACGGCGTGGGCCAGAAATTCCGAAGGGTTGCCGATAACCGGGTTTGCTTCCTTTTGGTAAAGGGCAGAAATGGTGTCAAGTGCAATCTGGGCTGCGATTTCGCCATCGGGGTGGCCGCCCATGCCGTCCGCCAGCACAAACAACCCCGATGCCTGGGTATAGCAGTACCCCATCCGGTCTTCGTTCATGCTCCGGCCGCCGATGCGGCTGAGCTGAAATACCGAGAATTTCATTTAAACCGGGTTCCCACGGCGTTGGGCTTTCGCGCTGTTTTCTTGCTGTCCGACAGCACGCTGTCAAACTGGAGGCGAACCCGCTCACCCACGGTGAGCTTGGTGTAAAGACGAGCGCTTTCGCGGCTCAACTCCTTTTGCAAAGCAAACACGGACTGCGGCCGCGCCAGTGCATCGAGCGACATGCACCATTGAACCACTTCGATCAGGTTGTCGGAGTACACGCCGCGCAGCCGAGACAATGCCAGGGACAGCCGGTCTTTTTCAATCCGCTGCGGCGCATCATTGGGCGGGTAGCCCTGCATGCTTGCGTAAATACAGGCGCCAATTGCATAAATGTCGGTCCACGGCCCCATGGACGAATCGCGGCGGTACATTTCAGGCGCTGCAAAACCGGGCGTGTACATCGGCCTGATGAAATTGCCTTCCTTGCTCAACACCTCGCGGGCTGCGCCAAAATCTATCATTACCGCCCGGTTGTCGTCGGTGATGAAAATGTTGGCAGGCTTGATGTCCAGGTGAAGCATCTTGTGCTGATGCACGATACGCAATCCGCGCAAAATTTCGTCAAACAAGGACCGGATGGTCGATTCGCGGAACACCTTGGCTTTTTTCAAATCCCGGGCCGTGATGATGAAGTCCTGCAGGGTCCCCCCCTCCAGGTAGTTCATGACCATGTAGACGGTTTCGTTTTCACGAAAGAAGTTCAACACGCTGACCACCGAGCCGTGGGAAATCTGGGCCAACGAACGGCCTTCCTCAAAAAAGCTCTTCAGGCCGAGACGGTAGAGCGAAAGCTTTTCAGGCAGCACCTGCGGCAACAATTCCCCGGCAGCACGGCTGGCCAGGGAAGAAGGCAGGTACTCCTTGATTGCAAACTGCTGCCCTTCGCCGTCAACGGCCAAGTAAACTACACCGAATCCACCAGCCGACAGCTTTCGCTCGATGCGATAGCCCCCGATCAGGGTGTCAGGGGGCAGGGGTGAAGGCTTGACCTTTGACATAGATTTTCCAACGGACTCGGTGAAAGCTCACCCAGTCTTTTCTCTCTTTAGTAAGGCACAAAAAGCTAATGTCAGTTTACAGCATGACGGGTTATGCAAGCCTGCAGTCCAACACCGTGCAACCGGCACCTGAAACCGATGTTCCGCGTGACACCAGTTCCCGGTTGGGCATTGAAATTCGCTCCGTCAACAGCCGCTTCCTGGATTTGACTTTCCGCTTGCCCGATGAATTGCGCCAGGTGGAACCGGCCCTGCGCGAACTGCTCACGGGCAAGCTCAAGCGCGGCAAGGTGGAAGTGCGCGTGTCCCTGGAAAGTACAGGCGCCAGCAGCTTGCGGGCGCCTTCGCCCGCCACGCTCCAGCGCCTGGGATCGCTGGAAGACAGCATCAAATCATGGCTGCCCCAAGCTGCGCCCCTGAGCGTGGCGGATGTGCTGCGAATGGCGACCCATGAAGACAAGAAACCGCAAGACTACAGTGAAGAGCTGATGCAGTGCGCAAAAACGGCAGTGAATGAGCTGATGTCGGCACGCGAACGGGAAGGCGCGCGCCTGAGCCTCATGCTGCTGGACCGGACGGCTCAATTGCGAACATTGGCGCAATCAGCAGTGCCGATGGTTCCCAAACTCGTCGAACAGCAAAAAACCCGATTCCTGGAACGCTGGAAAGAGGCTTTGGCCCTGGGCAGCAACAGCGTGCTGCCAGAAATTGCCCAGGATCGGGCGCTGACCGAGGCCACGGCCTTTGCCATACGGATTGACGTGGCTGAAGAAATAACGCGACTGGCCTCGCATCTGGACGAAATCGACCGGCTGCTAGCCAGTGGCGGCGAATTAGGCAAGCGACTGGACTTTTTAATCCAGGAACTTCACCGCGAGGCCAATACCCTGGGCTCCAAATCGGCTTCGCTGGAAATGACGCGTGTGTCCGTCGACATGAAAGTGCTGATCGAGCAAATCCGCGAGCAGGTCCAGAACGTGGAATAACTAGTTCACGACGCAATTCAAACATAAATTCATAGCAAACACCCCTCGCCAAGTATGGACTATCCCGGAAATCTTTTTGTTGTAGCGGCTCCCAGCGGAGCGGGCAAATCCAGCCTGGTCAAAGCCCTGATGGAACTCGATTCCGCCATCCAGCCGGCGGTTTCCCACACCACCCGCCCCCCGCGCGGCCAGGAAAAGCATGGGCGCGAATACTATTTCCTATCGCCTGAAGAGTTTGACGGCATGGTCAAGCGCGATGCATTTCTGGAATGGGCGCATGTTCACGGCCATCGCTATGGCACTTCGCGCCACACCATCGAAGAGCGGGTCATGCACGGTGCCGATGTAATCCTGGAAATTGACTTCCAGGGCGCCATCAACATCAAGCAGATTTTTACCAATGCCGTGCTCATTTTCATACTCCCGCCCAGCTGGGATGAATTGCGTTCGCGCCTGCAGCGGCGCGGTGAAGACAGCAGCGAGGTGATTGAATTAAGGCTCCACAATGCCGCCATCGAGATGGCACAGGCGCAAAAATTTGACTTCGTTATAATCAACGAGTTGTTTGAACGGGCTGTTTTCGACTTGAAAACCATTGTTCATGCCCAGCGGCTGAAGTATTCAGCCCAACGGCGCGCCAGAGCAGAAACTTTCATGGCGCTTCAAATCCCCTAGTCACCGATTACCTGAAAGAGCACCATGGCCCGCATCACCGTCGAAGACTGCCTTGAAAAAATCCCGAACCGCTTTCAGCTGGTTCTGGCCGCTACCTACCGTGCCCGCATGCTCAGCCAGGGCCATGCCGCCCGTATTGACAGCAAGAACAAGCCGGCCGTTACTGCCTTGCGCGAAATTGCAGCAGGCAAGGTTGGTTTGGAAATGTTGAAAAAAGTACCCAATTAATACTGTCAAATCTGATAACAAAACACCTTTTGAGGTGTTTTTTCAATTGTGCTCATCTTACAAATCCACTTTTTATCGATTTTATTCAGGTAGCGTTACATTTAGGGTATGAACGCAATGCCAACAATCGCCGTTCCCCGAAAGCCTGCGCCCACGCCTGCTGCGGCCAACGCAGCTGCGGCAAGCTTTGCGGCCTTGACGGCCAAGCTTGATTATTTGAACGCAGCGGACATTGAAAATGTTCGTCAAGCCTACCGCTTTGCCGATCAGGCGCATCTGGGCCAGCTGAGAAACAGTGGCGAGCCCTACATCACCCATCCCATTGCCGTAGCCCAGCAATGTGCTGAATGGAAGCTCGATGCCCAGGCCCTCATGGCGGCTTTGCTGCACGACGCCATGGAAGATTGCGATGTCAGCAAGCCTGAACTGATCGAGCGGTTTGGCGCGCCTGTGGCCGATCTGGTGGATGGCCTGACCAAGCTGGAGAAACTCGAGTTCAACACCCGCGAGGAAAACCAGGCGGAGTCTTTTCGCAAGATGCTGCTGGCCATGGCCCGCGATGTTCGTGTGATCCTGATCAAGCTAGCGGACCGTATTCACAACATGCGAACGCTGGGCGATGCGCCACGCAGCAAATGGAAACGAATTTCTAGCGAAACCCTGGATATATATGCGCCCATCGCGCATCGGCTGGGACTGAACTCGACCTATCGGGAACTCCAGGACCGGTCGTTTCAGCATCTGCATCCCTGGCGCTATGCAATTTTGTCCAAGGCCCTGACCCGGGCCAGAGGACGCCGGCGCGATGTGATCAAGAAGGTGCAATCGGAAGTAGAGTCCTCGTTTGCCAGTGCGCAAATTCCGGTCCGTATCTATGGCCGTGAAAAAACGCTTTATTCGATTTACCACAAGATGGACCAAAAACACCTGTCTTTTGCACAGGTTACCGACTTGTATGGCTTTCGGGTTATTTTGAACGACCTGACGACCTGCTACAGCGCAATGGGCATCTTGCACCAGCTCTACAAGCCATTGCCAGGCAAGTTCAAGGATTACATTGCCATTCCCAAGGTGAACGGCTACCAGTCGCTGCACACCACCCTGGTTGGGCCTTTTGGCACCAATATTGAATTTCAGATGCGCACGGATGCCATGCATGTGGTGGCTGAAGCAGGCGTTGCGGCCCACTGGTTGTATAAAGCGTCCGATCCGAACAGCGACACCTCGCAGCGCCTGGGAACCAAGTGGCTGCAGTCCTTGCTCGACATTCAGCAGGAAACCCACGACGCGACAGAATTCTGGGACCATGTCAAGATTGATCTTTTTCCGGAAGCGGTTTACGTTTTCACCCCCAAAAGCCAGATCATGGCCATGCCTCGCGGCGCCACGATTGTGGACTTTGCCTATGCTATTCACAGCGATGTGGGGCACCATGCGATTGCGGCAAAAGTCAACGGCGAACAGGTTCCGCTGCGTACCGAATTGCACAACGGCGACGTGATCGAGGTCATTACCGCTGCCGTGTCCACCCCTAATCCGGCTTGGCTTGGTTTTGTCCGGACAGGTAAAGCTCGCTCTAAGATCCGCCATCACCTCAAGGGCATGGCCCTTAGCGAATCTCAGGAGTTGGGTGAAAAAATGCTGGCCCAGGCACTTCGGGCAGAGGGCATTGACCAGCAACGGCTGTCGCAGGATGATCCGACGCATCAGGCGAACTGGGAAAAAATTCTTCGCTTCACCGGCAATCGCACCCGTTCAGAGTTGCTGACAGACATTGGCCTGGGCAAGCGCATTGCCAGCATGATCGCCAAGCGCATCGTTTCTTTCCTTGCCGAGAATGGCGAGAAACCCGACGCCTTGTTAATGAGCCGTGAGCGTTACATCCCGCAAGAATCGGTGTCGCAAGGTGGCTTGGTGCTCGATGGAAGCGAAGGCAGTTCAGTCCAGTTTGCCCGCTGCTGCAGCCCCATTCCCGGCGACGCCATAGTGGGCTATCTGGGGCGTGGCGAAGGACTCTTCGTCCACACCGAAGATTGCGCCATAGTCAGGCGCTTGCGGCAGCGCGATGTTGAACGGTTTATCGCTGTCGACTGGTCGGATGAGCCTGCAAGAACTTTTGAAACCAACTTGATGGTCACGGTTTCCAATGGCAAGGGCGTACTGGCAAAGGTTGCCGCGGCCCTTGCCAATGCCGAAGTTGACATCACCCATGTCGACATGGGGCATGAACCGGCAAACGGCGCTACGGACCTCAGGTTCAGCGTGGCGGTGCGCGACCGGGTTCACCTGGCTGCGGCCATGCGCAATGTCAAACGGGCCCCATCTGTTTTGCGCGTCCAACGCGTCAAGCCAAACACCTGACTGGCCGGGTCATCCGTTCGCGGGCGCAGCGCTCGGGTAATCAATCTTCAACACTTCCAGCAATTGGGTGCCCTGGGGCGTGAGCAAAACCACCTCATCGCCGATCCTGGCCTTCAGCAAGGCGCTGGCTACCGGTGACACCCAACTGATTTGCCCCAAGGCGCTGACAGCCTCATCAACGCCCAGTATCGTCACAGTGCGTTCCAGCGACGCGTCATCGATATAGGTCACAGTGGCGCCAAAAAATACCTGGTCGTTGCCATGGTGAACCGTTGGGTCGGTGATGACGGCAACTTCCAACCTGTTTGTCAGGAAACGAATACGGCGATCAATCTCGCGAAGACGCTTTTTTCCATACAGGTAGTCACCGTTTTCCGAACGGTCGCCATTGCTGGCTGCCCAGTGGACTATGTCAACAATCTTGGGCCGTTCCTTGTCGATCAAGTCAAGCAGTTCAGTGCGTAGCCGGTTGTAGCCTTGTGGCGTGATGTAATTTTTTCCGCTTTCAACCTGGCCGGCAATGGGAAATTCATCCTCATTGTCAGAATCATCTTCTTTGGTAAAGGCTTTGTTCATGCTCCTGCCAGAATATCATTGTGGCAAGGGCATCGATTCAAAACCGCAAGCCGGAAACGAAAAAGCCTGCAACTTTCGTTGCAGGCTTTTAATTTTTGGTGCGGCTGGCAGGAATTGAACCCACGACCCCTTGGTTCGTAGCCAAGTACTCTATCCAACTGAGCTACAGCCGCCAAGCTTCAAATTATAGCGCAGTTAAATGGGCTTTTTGCCGCATTTTCCGCGCTGTTTCTAAAAAGCAAAAAACCCTGGCATGCCTGCCAGGGTTTTTGGAGATGGTAGGCCTGCACGGACTTGAACCGTGGACCAAAGGATTATGCTTACCACTATGGCTTTCGCCACCTCTTTCGAGTTTGTGGTCTGGACTATACCTTCCCGTTACAGGCTGGCCGTCTAGTCTCTACACCTTCTCCAGATTACTGGAGCTTGGCTCGGTATTGGCAAATTCATTGAAAATTAGCTTTCACCGACTTTGACCAGTTCTACCTGCCGCCAGAGTGAACTTGACGGCAGGCAACCCATTAGATATTCGCCATGCACCGGTTTCCCGGTGTTTAGGCTTGCATCGTTAAGTCCTCTGCTCTAACCAACTGAGCTACAGGCCTGAAGCATTGATCTTACAACCTTCGACCGGCCTCAAAAGCTGCCCGGGCATGGATTTTCTGATTTAGGGCTCTTTTGCCGGCGAAATGCGCGCCTCATGGTTTGAGATGCTGCAATTGCTTGCGATTGGAGAAAAAATCCATCGAGGCACAATGCATCACTTGCTATGGCTCAACGCAGTGCTGACCAGCTTTGACGTGATGTCAACGATCTGGATCATCTTTTCGTAAGGCATGCGCATGGGTCCAATCACGCCCAGCGTGCCTACAACCTGCCCGTCAACCTCATAAGGTGCCGTCACGACCGACAATTCCTGGTAGGAAATAACCTGGCTTTCGCCGCCGATGTAAATGCGTACCCCTTCCGCCCGGCTTGAAACATCCAGCAGCCGCATCAATTGCGCCTTTTGCTCGAACAAGTCGAACAATTTGCGCAAATTACCCATGTCGCTTGAAAAATCACTCACCGCGAGCAGGTTACGCTCGCCCGACACCACCACTTCGTCGCGCGATTCAATGGCTTCGGAACTAACAAGTACGGCCTCCTGCATCAAGGCGGCAATTTCACCCCTGAGCGCTTCAACTTCATTTTTCAGCCGCTCCCGAACCTCTTCGATCGCCATGCCCGCGTAGTGCGAATTAAGAAAATTAGAGGCTTCCATCAACTGGGATTGGGTGTAGTCGGCTTCGGTAAAAATCACGCGGTTTTGCACATCCCCGTCAGGCGAGACGATGATCACCAAAAACCGTTTTTCCGACAAGCGCAAAAATTCAATGTGCCGAAACACAGAAGTCCGGCGCGGGGCCATCACCACCCCGACGAACTGGGACAGGCTGGACAGCATGTGGGCCGCGTTGCTGATGACCTTGAGCGGCTGGTCAGGCGCAATGCGGGCCATCTGCGCCGCTGCCGACAGCGGGTCGTGCCGGGTGGTCAGCATGGTGTCGACAAACAGCCGGTATCCCCGGGCCGTGGGAATTCGGCCGGAAGAAGTGTGCGGGCTGACAATCAGCCCCAGGTCTTCCAGGTCGCTCATCACATTGCGGATGGTGGCGGGAGACAACTCAAGGCCCGACGCCTTGGACAGGGTTCGCGAACCGACCGGCTGGCCATCGGCAATATAGCGCTCGACCAGCGCTTTCAACAACAAACGGGCGCGACTATCAAGCATGGGAACATTCTACGAAGCTTGGGCGGCAGGTTGTGATGTAATTTGACGATGAAGTCGCAATTCCGCCATGTCGCACTGATCGGCAAGTACCAGGCCCAGGGTTCGCGTTCCGCCCTGGACGATATTGCGCACTACCTCGGCTCCCAGGGCTGCGAGGTGGCGCTGGAAGAAGACACGGCCCGCAATACCGGCCTGACCCAGTTCCCGACGCTGGATGCAGCGGGCATAGGCGCCCAATGCGACCTGGCCCTGGTGGTGGGCGGCGACGGCACGATGCTCGGCATTGGCCGGCTGCTGGCCCAGTTCGGCGTGCCCGTCGTTGGCATCAACCAGGGCCGGTTGGGCTTCATCACCGACATTGGTTTTGACAGTTATCAAAATACGCTGACACCCATGCTGCGCGGGGAATACGAGGAAGACCGGCGCTGGATGATGCAGGCCCAGGTCATGCGCGATGGCCATTGCGTGTTCCGTGCAACCGCGATGAACGATGTGGTGGTCAACCGCGGCGCCACCTCCGGCATGGTCGAGCTGCGGGTTGAAGTCGACGGACGGTTTGTCGCCAACCAGCGGGCCGACGGCCTGATCATCGCCTCCCCCACGGGCTCCACGGCCTATGCCCTTTCGGCGGGCGGCCCGTTGCTGCATCCTTCCATCGGCGGCTGGGTATTAGTACCCATTGCTCCGCATACCCTGTCGAACCGGCCAATCGTGCTTTCAGACAGCGGCGAGATTGCCATTGAACTGGTGGCCGGAAGGGATGCAAGTGCCAGCTTTGACATGCAGTCGCTGGCCAGCCTGCTGCACGGGGACCGAATTATTGTCAGGCGGTCGGAGTTCCAGATGCGTTTTCTGCATCCCAAGGGCTGGAGCTACTTTGACACGCTGCGCAAAAAACTTCACTGGAACGAAGGCGTTGTGTCCTGAGCGCGGCCGCTCCACACCGGCCTGCCACCAGCCATGAGCCTTAAAAGCATTGCCCTGCGGGATTTTGTGATCGTGCGTTCGCTGGACCTCGACCTGTTGGACGGGTTCACCGTGCTGACGGGCGAGACCGGCGCCGGCACATCGATACTGGTAGGCGCCTTGCAGCTGGTGCTGGGCGCCCGCTCGGACGCAGGCACGGTGCGCGAGGGCGCCGTGCGCTGCGAGATCAGCGCAGAATTTGACAACCCTCCGTGGCTTGCGCCCTGGCTTGAGCAAGCCGGTCTCGAGGCCAGCGACAGCCTCCTGTTGCGCCGCACGGTCGACGCGCAGGGCAAAAGCCGGGCCTGGATCAATGGCAGCGCGGTCACCATCACCCAACTCAAGGACATCGGCAGTCAGCTGGTGGACATTCATGGCCAGCATGCCTGGCAAAGCCTCACGCGCCCAGATGCCGTTCGCGGCCTGCTTGACTCCTATGCAAAGATATCCACCGAACTGCTCAGCCTGCGCTGGCAGGAATGGCGCCTGACCCAAAAAACACTGGAGCAGGCGCAAGCGGCCCAGGACAGCCTGCAGCGTGAGCGCGAACGCCTGGCCTGGCAGGTAAGCGAGCTGGACAAGCTGGCGCCGGGTGATCATGAATGGGAAGAACTCAATGCCCAGCACGGGCGGCTGTCGAACATTCAGGATCTTCGCGATGCCGTACAGACCGCCGTCGATGCCTTGCGCGAAGCCGATGACAACGCCACTACCCTGCTGGGCCGCGCCATTCATGCATTGCAGGACCAGGCCCACATAGAACCCGAGTTCAAGGCACTGGCAGAGACCTTGAACACGGCACTGGCGCAAACGGAGGACGCCGTGTACTCCTTGCGCGGCTACGCCAGGTCTGCAGAACTGGACCCACAGCGGCTGGCCGAACTTGACGAGCGTTTGGCCCAATGGATCAGCCTGGCGCGACGGTACAAGCGCACGCCTGCCGAACTGCCTGGACTGCTGGCGGGCTGGCAGTCTGAACTGCGGGCGCTTGACGAGGCAGCCGATCTGGTTGAGCTTCAAAAAAAGGAAACGCAGGCAAAAACCGCCTACTTGACCGAAGCCAGGCAGGTTTCACGTTTGCGCAGCTTGTCCGCTCCCCTGCTGGCCGCTTCGATTACCCAGGCCATGCAGGGCCTGGGCATGCAGGGCGGCAAGTTTGACGTGGTCCTGACTGCCATGGAGTCTCCAGCCCAGCACGGGCTGGAACAAGCTGAATTCCTGGTGGCAGGCCACAGCGGCAGCACACCCCGGCCGGTTGCCAAGGTAGCTTCCGGCGGCGAGCTGTCCCGCATCGCGCTTGCCATTGCGGTCACCACCAGCCAGCTGGGGCAGGCGCAGACGCTTATCTTTGACGAAGTGGATTCAGGCGTGGGTGGTGCGGTGGCCGAAACCGTGGGCCGGTTGATGCGGCAACTCGGCGGAGACCGGCAAGTCTTGGCAGTCACACACTTGCCGCAGGTTGCAGCTTTTGCAAATCATCACCTGATGGTGTCCAAACGTTCAGAGCAAGGCGTGACGCTGAGCACAGTCGAAAATGTGGCCGGCAGCGAGCGTGTAACCGAAATTGCTCGAATGCTGGGGGGCGAGCGCCTTTCCGGTGCGACGCTTGCGCACGCCACGGAAATGCTTTCGCAATCCCCTGAAACAGGCAATTAGTTACCCGGCTTGATACCATCGGGCGCATGATTAATTTTTCTGCGGACGACTTGCATTCAGACTACGGCCACGACCATGTGCTTCCAGCAGGCCGGGTTCAAGGTTCGAGAAGTTGAACTGATGAAAATCATACTGATCACCGGCATGTCGGGCTCCGGAAAATCGGTGGCGCTGCACGCCCTGGAAGACGCCGGCTACTACTGCGTGGACAACCTTCCGCCAGAGCTGCTGTCTTCTTTTGTTGCGCTGAAGCGGCCGCACAATGACCCGAAGCTGGCCATTGCCATGGATGTCAGAAGCGCCACTTCCCTGCATCTGGTGCCCGAGCAACTCAAGCAGCTGAAGGCGCAGGGCGTGGAAATGCAGTCGCTGTTTCTGGATGCGAGCACAGACACCCTGGTCAGGCGTTTTTCAGAAACCAGACGGCTTCATCCCCTCTCCCGGATCGATGCGACCGACCAGCAACGGGCACTGGTGGACGCCATTGAACTTGAGCGCAACCTGCTGGGCGAAATGCGCGAACAGGCGCACGTGATTGACACCAGCATGATCCGGTCCGCACAGCTGCAGGGCTATGTGAAATCCCTGCTGAAGCATCCCGGCCGTCACCTGACCTTGGTTTTCGAGTCATTTGCCTTCAAGCGGGGCGTTCCGCTTGATGCCGAATACGTGTTCGATGTCCGCATGCTTCCCAACCCCCACTATGAAGCAGGGCTGCGGCACCAGACCGGGCTGGACCAGCCGGTGGCTGACTTTTTGAAGGCACATTCGGAAGTGAACGACATGTTCAACCACATCGAGCAATTCCTGGGCCACTGGCTGCAGGCCCTGGTGCGCGACCACCGCAGCTACGTCACCGTGGCGGTGGGCTGCACAGGCGGGCAGCACCGCTCGGTTTATTTGGTGGAAGCCCTTGCGGCATCTTTCGGCAAGAACTGGCCGACGCTCAAACGGCACCGAGAACTCGAAGCCGGCTGATCAAGCCGGTCCGGCATCTTCTGCCGAACCTTGCGCCCTTTGCGCCAGCAGCCTGCGGACGGGCGCGGGCAAGCCCAGGGCCGGCCATGCCGAAGGAGCGAACCAGGCTGCCGGCCGCGCTTCGGACAACAAGCTTGCAGGCACATCCTGGCCTTGCTGAAAATTGGCAATCCAGGGGGAAAGGTGCAAATCCTTGTGCGTCAGGACATGAATGAAGCTAGGAAGCGCCTGCATGGGTTTCTCAAGCTTTTCAGACAGCACGGCTTCGAACGTTTCAGGGTTTTCATACACGGGCAGGCAATAAAGCCCACTCCAGATTCCTGTGGCCGGTCGTTTTTCAAGCCAGACCGATCCGTCAGGCCTTTGTGCCCACAACAGGCTGACCGACTGGCTGCTGCGCTTGAGTTTTCGGGTCTTGATGGGATATTTGTCGGGCCGGCCTTCTGCCCGTCCGCGGCAAATCGCCTGTACCGGGCACAACAGGCATACGGGCTGGCGGCCAGAGCAGATTGTCGCGCCCAGGTCCATCAGGCCCTGCGTGTAGGGCGGCATGGTCTGCGGCAAATTTTCACGCGGCAACAAGTCTTCAGCCAGGCGCCAAAGCGTTTTTTCCTGGGAACTTTGCGCGAGATCGCCAGAAAACCCAAGCACCCGCGTCAACACCCGCTTGACATTTCCGTCCAGAATCGCAGCCCGTTCGCCGAAGCAAAAGGATGCAATGGCCGCCGCGGTCGAGCGGCCTATGCCGGGCAAGGTCTGCAACTGCGCGGCCGTGGGCGGAAACTGTCCGTCATGCAGCGCCATCACCTGTTGGGCGCAAAGATGCAGGTTGCGCGCCCGGCTGTAATAACCCAGGCCGCCCCACAAGGCCATGACATCGTCCTGCGAAGCGGCGGCCAGGTCAGCCACGGCAGGAAATCGGTCCAAAAAACGGCTGTAATAGCCCACCACGGTGCTCACCTGGGTCTGCTGAAGCATGATTTCCGAAAGCCAGACGCGGTAGGGTTCGCGGGTGTTTTGCCAGGGCAGGCTGTTTCGTCCATGGCTTTGCTGCCAATGCACGACCTCGTGGGAAAACACGGCTGCGATTTGGTCAAACGTGGGCATGTGGGCTGTGTCAGGCAAACTGCAAACTCCCGGTTGATTCATGTTCAAGCCGCTGCAACCCAGGCAGCGTTGGGTGCATTCACCGCTTGTTCCCGCAAAACGACTGGCGGGGTTTGCGGGTTCAGCAGTTGCGCGGTCATCTCTTCAAGCTGAGCTTGCAGGCCCTGCAGCCGGATTTCTTGCGAATTCAGTTCGGCAAGGCGTTCATCCAGCGTGGAGGCCGCATGTTCAATGCGTTCGACGGCTTCCAGACGCCGTGCGAAGTTTCGGCGCCGCTCGCGCATCTGGGCATCGAGCTGCGCCGAGGCCGATTTGTTCCACAGCTCCACCTCGCTCAGGGCCGCCTCAAAAATGATGCGCAACCGGCTGTTCAGCGCGCGCACCAGCCGGTCTGAGAATTCGCCTTGCGCCAGCATGATCATGTTGCCCAGGCTTAGGTATTGCAGGTGGCTGCGCTCAATCAGCTCGAGGTCCTGCACATGCCGGGCTATGCCGGGGGCTTGCGCCAGTTGCAGGGAAAAACCGAATTCGGCATTGATTCTTCGAAAAGCCGTGTCGAGCATTGCCTGGATTTCAACTGTCAGCGCCTGACCCGAGTGCAGCGCTTCGCGCAGGTTTGAAAAGGTGTGGCCGTAGATTTTTTTCAGCCGCAGCTTGATGCCTGGCTGCTTGAGCGCGGTGGTCAACGCCGCCAACTCGGCCCTGAGGGTTGGCAAGCTGAGCAAGCGCACCAGACTTTCCAGCAGGTCGTTGTGCACTGACCGAATGGCATGGATCCGGGCACCGCTTGCAGCAAATTCGGCCTGCTCCTGCATGATGCGCATGCGCATGTGCTTGACGACGGCGCCATTCTTGCCTTTCAGGCTGCGCAGTTCGAGCATTAGTTCAGCCTGGTCGCGACGGCGCAGGGACAGGCTGCGCCCTGCCTCGCTTTTCAGGTTCAGGATGACGGCTGAGACGGCATTGCGTAAAAAATGCTGGCGTTGCCCCATCAGCCCCTGCCCGAGCACCCGTTCAAGCTCAGGCAACTGGCTGGCCTGCAGGAGCGCATCGTTGCGAGTGACTTTGGCAACCAGACCCTTTTGCGCCGATACGGCAATGACCTGCGACAAGGGCAAACCCAGTATGCTGGCGGACACTGCCCTTTGCCGGTCAATTTGCGCCTGTACCTCCCGGGCGGTGCTCAAGGCGTCCCACAAGGTGTCGATCTTGTTGAGCACCACCAGCCGGGTGTCGGTGGCATGGCCGCCGCTGGCCAGGTGCTCTTTCCAGATGGACAGGTCCGATTGGGTCACGCCGGTGTCTGCGGCCAGGATAAACACCACCGCATGCGCTTGTGGAATCAGGCTGACCGTCAACTCGGGCTCTGCGCCAATCGCATTGAGACCGGGCGTGTCGAGTATCACCAGGCCCTCTTTGAGCAGCGGATGGGCAATATTGATCAGCGCATGGCGCCACCTTGGCACCTCGACAAGGCCATCCGGCACCGTGGGCGGTTGATTTACGGCCTGGCTGTCGCTAAAGAACCCGAGAGCATGGGCCATGTCGAGCGGCACATGCCGCACTTCAGCCACTTTCTGAAGCATATCGGCCAGTTGAACCGGATCATTCACATCCAGCTCAAGGTGCAACCATTTTTCGGGAATCAGTCGCCACTCTGCCAGCGCCTGGGGCTGCAGGCGGGTTTCAATCGGCAGCAAGCGCAAACAGGGGGCAATGCCGGGGTCATAGCCTAGTTCGGTCGGGCACATGGTGGTACGGCCAGCGCTGGCCGGCATGATGCGGCGGCCGTATTCTGCAAAAAAGATGGCGTTGATCAGTTCGGACTTACCGCGCGAGTATTCAGCGACAAAAGCCACCATGAGCTTGTCGGATCGCGCCTGCGCCTGTAGCTGCAGCAGCTGGCTCTCAACCGCGGCATTGAGCAGGCCCTGCGCCTTCATCCATTCGGCCAGCAATTTCAGGCGCAAGGCAAATTCACGCCGCCATGCCCCGTGCTGGTCAAATTGCTGGTTGAAAGACATGCGTTGCGGCCGTAAATAAAGTTCAGGGCAATATAGCATTGCGCCTGGCTGCCGGTCCCTGCGAACTAGGGTTTCTGGCAAGTGGCGCAGTAGAAAGTGGAACGCTGGCCCTGGCGAATACCCTTGATGGGCGAGGCGCACGTCCTGCAGGGCAGTCCGGCCCGGTCATACACCATGGCTTCAAGCTGAAAATGCCCCGCTTCGCCATCGGCATTGGAAAAATCCCGCAAGGTGCTGCCGCCCTTGGCCACCGCATTGGTCAGCACGGTCTGAATGGCACGGTGCAGACGGGCGGCCCGCGGCTTGCTGATGCGCCATGCAGGGGTTGTGGGGCGAATTCCGGCCAGGAACAGGGCTTCGGACGCGTAGATATTGCCAACCCCCACCACCGCCTGGCCAGCGAGCAAAAGCGGCTTGATGGCAGTCTTGCGCCCCTGAAGCCACTGATGAAATACCAGAGCGTCAAAGGCGTCGCTCAACGGCTCGACACCGAGCCGGCACAGCAGCTTTTGGGCTGCAGGGTCTGCTTCGTCCAGGGCAAACACCACCGCCCCGAAACGCCGGGGGTCGTGCAGGCGCAAGGTGCCCAGGCTGGTCACCAGGTCAAAATGGTCGTGCTTGCCGCCGACGGACGGGTTCGGTCCAAAAGTAACGCTGCCCGACATGCCCAGGTGCATCAGCAGCAGGCCCTCGCTCAGAGCCAGCAGCAGGTATTTGCCCCGGCGGCGCACAGCCAGCACCTGCTGCCCAAGCAAACGATCAACATCGC
>JAQGMZ010000065.1 GCA_028292045.1 Polaromonas sp.
GGCGCAAGGCCGATTTCCGCAACGTGATCATCGTCATGACGACCAATGCGGGCGCCGAGACGATGAACAAGGCGACCATCGGCTTCACCAACCCGCGCGAGGCGGGCGATGAGATGGCCGACATCAAGCGCCTGTTCACGCCCGAGTTCCGCAACCGGCTGGACGCAACCGTCAGCTTCAAGGCGCTGGACGAAGTGGTCATCCTGCGCGTGGTGGACAAGTTCCTGCTGCAGCTGGAAACCCAACTGGCCGAGAAAAAGGTCGAAGTCACTTTCACCGATGTGCTGCGCAAGTACCTGGGCAAGAAAGGGTTCGACCCGCTGATGGGCGCCCGTCCGATGCAGCGGCTGATCCAGGACACCATTCGGCGCGCTTTGGCCGACGAATTGCTGTTCGGTCGCCTGACCGAAGGTGGCCGCCTGACGGTGGACATGAAGGTCACGACCGATGAAAAAGGCGTGGAAACCGGCGAAGTCGAACTCGACATTCAGCCGTTGCCCAAGCGCGAAGGCCGCGCCAAGCCGGAGTCGGAAGCGGCCGAAGCCAGCTGATGCGTGTAGCGCTTGCCAGAAATGGCAGGCTGCAGCAAAAGGCCGGTAGCATCTTGCTATCGGCCTTTTTCATATTGAGCTATGGAAACGCTTCCGCCTGCGCGCATGACGGCAGGCCTGTTAAAAACCACCTATCACGGCTCCCATGGACGCACATACCTTTCTCTGGCACGACTACGAAACTTTCGGCCTGAACCCACGCCGCGACCTTCCGGCGCAGTTTGCCGGCATCCGCACCGATGCCGAACTCAACGAGATAGGCGAGCCCCTGATGCTGTATTGCCAGCCGGCCAATGACTACCTGCCTGATCCGGCGTCGTGCCTGCTGACCGGCATTACCCCACAGCTGTGCCAGCGGCAGGGCGTGCCGGAGCATGTGTTTGCCGCGCAGATCGAGCACGCCCTGGCGTTGCCCGGGACGATCGGCGTAGGCTACAACACGATCCGCTTTGACGATGAAGTGACGCGCCACCTGTTCTGGCGCAACCTGATCGACCCCTATGGCCGTGAATGGCAAAACGACTGCGGGCGCTGGGATCTGCTCGACGTCGTGCGCATGGCTTATGCCCTGCGGCCTGAGGGCATCGTCTGGCCTGTGAAGGAAGACGGCCGGCCGAGCTTCAGGCTGGGTGACCTGACACGGGCCAATGGCCTGTCGCACGAAACGGCGCACGATGCCTTGTCGGATGTGCGGGCCACCATTGCCCTGGCGAGGCTGGTTCGCACGGCGCAGCCCAAGCTGTTCGATTACTGTTTCAGCCTGCACACCAAAGCCCGGGCGGCGGCGGAAATGGGATTGCCCGCCATTGCCCGGATGGCCAGGCCGTTTTTGCATGTCTCGGGCATGTTTCCGGCAGAACGCGGCTGCCTGGCGGTCATGTTTCCGCTGGCCAGCCATCCGACCAACAAAAACGAAGTGCTGGCCTGGGACCTGGCGCACGACCCGAGCGAGTTGCCGCTGCTTGACGCGGCCACGCTGCGCCTGCGGCTGTTCAGCAAGTCGGCCGACCTGCCCGAAGGCATGACCCGCCTGCCCATCAAGTCCATCCACCTGAACAAATCACCAATGGTCGTGCGCAACCTCAATACCTTGAGCCCCGAGATGGCAACGCGTTGGGGGGTGGACAAGGAGTCTGCGCTGCGCCATGCCGAACTCGCTGCGGCCTTGCCGGACATGAGTGCCCTGTGGAGCGAAATGTACAAGCGGCCGCCAGAAGCGGCACGCGATGTGGATGAAGACCTGTACAGCGGGTTTGTGGGCAACGATGACCGCCGCCGGCTGAACCGACTGCGAGGACTGCCTGCGGATGAAATGGCGCACAGCCGGACCGGATTTGACGACGAGCGGCTGCATGAACTGGTGTTTCGCTACCGGGCGCGCAATTTTCCTGAAACCCTGGCGGCGGAGGAAAAGCAACGCTGGGAAGCTCACCGCACGGCACGCCTGCTTGAATGCGATGGCGGGGCGCGCAATGTCGATGCCTTGTTTGCAGCGATCGATTCCCTTGCTGAAAGCGCCGACGAACGCGGCGAAGCGATCCTAAGCGCGCTGTACGACTATGCCGAGTCGATAGCGCCGGAAGTCGAATGACTTTTCCATTCAATTGACCGATGGCGGCTGGCGAGCCTGCTGGCAATACGCAACCGGCCTGAATGACTCAGCCATATTGACCTGGGGCTGCGGCCACAGAAAATGCAAAGGCAATGCCTGGCTGGCCGGACTGCCAGGGCGCGTATTTTTCCATCACCATCGCGAACAGGCGGCTTGATTCCCAATTCATCAGCCATGCCTGCAGATGCGGCCAGGGCTGGGTACCGAACCAGGCCATGTCCGTGTGCGCAAACTGGCGCACAAACGGCAAAATCGCCATGTCGGCCAGGCAGGCAGACTTGCCAAGCAGCCAGGCCTGGCGGGCAAGCAGGATTTCCAGCGTTGACAACCAGGCGCTGGCGCAGGACCGGTGCAACTGGGCAAAGGCTTGCTCATTGCCCGCATGTTCGGCCAGGTGCCGGTTGGGGTATTTGTAGCGGTCCAGGTGCTGCTTGAACTTGCCGTCGTTCTGCCCGATGAGCACCCGCATGGCTTGCAAGGCTTCGACGTCAGGTCCCAGCCAGCCCTGCGGGTCATTTTGCATAAGCGCCCAGATCATGATGTCCAGGCTTTGGTCGATTACCTGGCCGCTCGGCAGCACCAGGACCGGTACCGTGGACTTGCCGGACGCAGCCAGCAGTTCGGCCGGTTTGCTTCGCAACGCGACTTCACGCAGTTCGCAAGCCTGATGGCTGGCGGTCATGGCCAGGCGGGCGCGAATGGCATATGGGCAACGGCGAAAGGAATACAGGATGGGTCGGCATTGATGCGCTACGTCGGACGGTGGTTTGAAACTGACAGGCATGTCAATCGCTGCCCGGTTGCCGGGCGCCGATATGCGCTATTCGCCGCGTCTCCGCCATTTCCACCTGGTGCTGGCGTTCGCGGTAGCCCTGCTTTTGCGAATCAGTTGTTTTGGCGTGGCAGTGGGGGCAACTGACGCCGAGTTCGTACAGCGGGGACTGGCGGTCTTGCGCGCTCAGCGGGTCGCGGCATGATCGACACAGCGTGAAATTGCCTGGCTTGACGCCGTGGCCCACTGAAACCCTTTCGTCAAAGACAAAGCATTCGCCTTGCCACTGGCTCTGGTCTTCAGGCATGGTTTCCAGGTACTTGAGGATGCCGCCTTCCAGGTGGTAGACATCTTCAAAGCCTTTGGAGCGCAGAAATGCGGTTGATTTTTCGCAGCGAATGCCGCCTGTGCAAAACATGGCCACCTGCGGATTTTTGCCGTTCACTGGCGCCAGGTGGCCGCCGGGCGCCATTTCCCTTTCGACCCAGGCGGGCAGTTCTGAAAAGCTTTTGGTTTGCGGGTTGATGGCCTGGGTAAAACTGCCGATGGCGACTTCGTAGTCGTTGCGCGTATCAATCAGCACCAGGCCCGGCTTGTCGAGCAAGGCGTTCCATTCCTGGGGCTTGATGTAGCGCCCCGCCATCAAAGCCGGGTGAACGTCGGGAACGCCCAGCGTGACGATTTCACGCTTGAGCCGTACTTTCATCCGGTAGAAAGGCATGTGCGCTGCGTACGCTTCCTTGTGCTCCAGCATGGCAAGGCGCGGGTCGCGGCGCAAAAACGCCAGCACGGCCTGCACGCCTTCCTGGCTTCCGGCAATGGTTCCGTTGATTCCCTCGGGCGCCAGCAACAGCGTGCCTTTGACCCCCTGGGACTCGCAGCTGGCCAGCAGCGGCGCCTGCATGTCGGCAAAATCCGGCAACTCGACAAACTTGTAAAGCGCAGCGGTCAGAAAATGTTGCATGGTCTTGAAGAATAAACTGAAGGATCGGCAGATACAACGTCTTGGGGCAATGGCGAATTATCCCGTGACCACCGGAAGTTGGAGAATCCGGCTTACAAATCATAATGTTGCAATGCAGCAAAATGATTTCTAACGCATTCAAAAAAAGAACAGTCGGGGCATGCATGGCAGGCTGCTGAACTGACAATATCAATCCCCTCAGAAGGCCCTCGAACCATGACAAAAAGCCTGGCCAGCCTCTGGCTTAAAAGCGTGCGCCGCGTCAGCAAGGCGCAACAGGCGCAGGGCCAAAAGTTCTTCAAAAGCCTGCTGGGCAGTGCTGCCCGTGTTTCTGTGGCCAAACCGGCCAAGGCCGTTAAAAAGGCTGCCGTGAAAGTGGCTGCCAAGACGATCCGCTCGGCAGTCCGTAAAACCTCCCGGACACCCCAGGCGCCGCTTGTCAAGCCGCTTCGCAAACCTCAGCCCAGCCCAGGCCGTACACCCGCCGTTACGTTGCCGATGCTGCACGGCAGCTGGAAAAAGTCGTTTTTCAGCCTGCCGGCCAGTGCCTTGGGTCCGGGGCGGCGGATGATGTACTGGCTTTACCTGCCCTCAAGCATGGCTGGCGCGCAGTGTCCGCTGGTGGTCATGTTGCATGGCTGCAAGCAGACAGCGTCTGATTTTGCTGCGTCCACGCGCATGAACGAACTGGCCGAACGCAAGGGTTTTGCCGTGCTGTACCCCCAGCAGTCAAGCTCAGCGGATGCAAACCGTTGCTGGCATTGGTACCGTCGCGCCACCCAGCAGGGCCATGCCGACGTCCAGTTGATTGCCGCCATGATTGGCCAGGTTCGCGCACGCTGCCAGTTGGACCCATCACGCATTTATGTCGCCGGATTGTCGGCGGGCGCCGGACTGGCCGCGATTCTGGCCCTGCGCCATCCCCATTTGATCGCTGCCGCAGGCTTGCATTCGGCACCGGTATTTGGCACCAGCGACTCCCCCATGAGCGGATTCCAGGCCATGCAGCAAGGCTCCAGCCTGCACCACCAGGCGGCAATGGGGGAGTTCACAGAAGACCAGGCACATTTTCCCGGCATGCCGGTGTTGTTGATACACGGAAAAGATGACCCGGTGGTGCGGCGCGTGAACCTGGACCATTTGACTGCCCAGTTTTCACTCGTCAACGCCCCCTGGATCACCAGCGCGAAACCGGTGCTGCGCAGCTATGCCGGGCGCAGCAAGGGGCGCAGTCCGCGCAATGCCTATAAGACCGCCACTTATTACGCGGGCCGCAAGCCCATGCTGGTGAAATGCGAAATCGACCAGCTGGCCCATGCCTGGAGCGGGGGCGAGGGCGGGCAGGACTACAGCACGCCCGAAGGACCGGATGCCACCTTGCTGATGTGGAATTTCTTTGCGCGCCAGCAGCGCTTGCTGTCTGTGCCCAAAGCAATATAGGCATTGCAGCAATGCCCGGCTTCGCGGCGAGATTACCGGAAGGTTGCATTTCCCTCATGCGATGACAGCTGGCGGGCCGTGGGCGTGGCGGCTTTTAGCAGGCGCTGCTCCAGCTCGCCCATGTAGGCAGCCAGGGTGTTGTCGGTCTGATCCATGCGTGCCAGAAGAATTTTTTGCTGCTGTGCAAAGCGGTCTGCCAATACCGTTCCCAAGGCTGTCTCGCGCTGCTGTTCTGCCACCACCTGGGCTTCCAGGTAAGTGCGCAGCTCGGTAAAGCGCGAAGCTTCGGCCTTGTCGGCCAGTTCGCGCTGGGCATTGAGTTCCCGGGTGTGCGTGCGGGCTTCAAGCACGTTTTTACTCTGGATGTAAAGCGTGTTGGCCATAAAGATGAGCAGCGTGGCCAGCAGCAGCCCGAGCATCAGCAAACCCAGCGATATCTGAATCGTGGTGAACCCCAGGCTCAGCACACTGACCCGGGTGAACTCTTCTATGTTCAGGGCAACAAATCCGGCAATCAACAAGATCGCTATGACCAGAAGAACGGTACGTAAACGCATGGTGGATTCCTTTTTTTAATATTCAAAGCCACCCAGTGGCAGGCGTGCATTATGGGTGAAATGCGCCTTTTTTTACTGTGGGACAATTCCGGGCTTTGGCGTCAGCTGGTCTGGAAACAGGGCTTGCCAGAGGTTGAACACTACTGAACCAGAAGCTTTATGCAAAAAATTATTCTCCAGATTGCGGCTGAAATCAAGGTGCAGGACCACCAGGTCAAGACCGCCGTGGACTTGCTGGACGGCGGGGCCACTGTGCCTTTCATCGCCCGGTACCGCAAGGAAGCCACCGGCGGGCTCGACGACATTCAACTGCGCGAACTCGAGCAGCGCCTGGGCTATTTGCGTGAACTGGAAGACCGCCGCACAACAGTGCTTGACAGCATTGAAGGGCAGGGCAAGCTGACGCCGGAATTGCGCGCCCTGATTGGGCAGGTTGCTACCAAGCAAGATCTGGAAGACCTGTACCTGCCCTACAAGACCAGGCGCCGCACCAAAGGGCAAATGGCGCGTGAAGCGGGGATCGAGCCGCTGGCCGACCTGCTTTTTGCCGACCCTTTGCGCAACCCCGCAGAAGAAGCTCAGGCTTTTGTGCAAGCCGAAAAGAACGAAAGCGGTGACGATTTCACCACGGTGCAGGCGGTGCTGGACGGCGTGCGCGATATCCTGAGCGAACGCTGGGCCGAAGACGCGCCGCTGGTGCAGTCACTGCGCCAGTGGCTGTGGGCCGAAGGGCTGTTCTCTTCCAGGCTGGTCAGCGGCAAGGATGAGCATGTGCCAGATCATGCCAAATTCCGGGATTATTTTGACTACGACGAGCCGATTTGCCGCGTGCCGTCGCACCGTGCGCTGGCGGTTTTCAGGGGCAGGGCGCTGGAGATCCTGGATGCCAAGCTGGTGCTGCCCATGCCGCTGGATGTCAGCCAGCCCGCGGGCGCCAAGGCGGCCCCGGCGGTGTCTTTGGCGGAAGGGAAAATTGCCGTGCACCTGGAATGGAGCCACAGTGCGCGGCCGTCCGATGACCTGATCCGCAAGTGCGTTGCCTGGGCCTGGCGCGTCAAGCTCAGCCTGTCGCTGGAGCGCGACCTGTTCACCCGCCTGCGGGAAAACGCTGAAAAAGTCGCCATCAAGGTATTTGCCGACAATTTGCGCGACCTGCTCCTGGCTGCGCCTGCCGGGCCGCGCGTGGTGATGGGGCTGGACCCCGGCATTCGCACCGGCGTGAAAGTGGCGGTGGTCGATGCCACAGGCAAGCTGGTCGAAACCGCCACGGTGTTTCCGCACGAGCCGCGCAAGGACTGGGACGGCTCCTTGCATTTGTTGGCCAAGCTGTGTGAAAAGCATGGCGTGACCCTGATCGCCATCGGCAACGGCACGGCCAGCCGCGAAACCGACAGGCTGGCCGCTGACCTGATCAAAACAATGGCAAAACCAGGCATGGCGCCCACGGGCGGCGCGCAGGCTGCAATTGAAAAAGTGGTGGTCAGCGAAGCAGGCGCCTCGGTTTATTCGGCCAGCGAATTCGCCAGCCAGGAAATGCCCGACGTGGATGTGAGCCTGCGCGGCGCGGCCAGCATTGCCCGCCGCCTGCAGGACCCGTTGGCCGAACTGGTCAAGATCGATCCCAAATCGATTGGCGTGGGCCAGTACCAGCATGACGTGAACCAAAGCGACCTTGCGCGCAGCCTGAGCGCGGTGATCGAGGACTGCGTCAACAGCGTCGGCGTGGACCTGAACACCGCAAGTGTGCCGCTGCTTGCGCGGGTTTCCGGCCTGAGCCAAACCGTGGCCAAGTCGGTGGTGCGCTGGCGCGATGCCAACGGCGCATTTGCCAGCCGGGCAGACTTGCTCAAGGTTGCGGGGCTGGGCGCCAAGACCTTCGAGCAAAGCGCAGGCTTTCTGCGCCTTCGCAGCGGTTCCAATCCATTGGACATGACCGGTGTGCACCCTGAAACCTACGCGGTCGTCGAGAAGATCATGGCCCACACCGGCAAGCCGGTGGCCGAACTGATGGGCCGCGCAGAGATGCTGAAAACGCTCCGCCCCGAATTGTTCGCCAACGAGAAATTCGGTGTCATCACCGTCAAGGACATTCTGGCCGAACTGGAAAAACCCACCAGGGATCCGCGACCCGACTTCAAGGTGGCGCGCTTCAACGACGGCATTGAAGACATCAAGGACTTGAAGGAAGGCATGCTGCTGGAAGGCACGGTGAGCAACGTGGCGGCATTCGGCGCTTTCATCGACATTGGCGTTCACCAGGACGGCCTGGTGCATGTCAGCCAGCTGTCCAGCAAGTTCGTCACAGATGCGCGCGAGGTTGTGAAAACCGGCGACATTGTCAAGGTGCGCGTGACCGAGGTGGATGTGGCGCGCAAACGCATCGGCTTGAGCATGAAGCTCGGGGAAGCCCCGGTACGGCGTGACGCGCCGCGCGACAATCATTTTGAAAGTGCAAGGCCCGGCCCGCAAAACCGCGGCGGCATGCGCCAAGGCCCGCCCCAGCCAGCGGCTTCAACTTCCATGGCGTCGGCATTTGGCAAGCTGGCAGGACTGAAGAAACAAGGTTGAGCCCGACAATGCAAGCGTCGCCCTGAATTACCAAATGCCTGCCGCTTTATATTCGACAGCCCAAATCTTCAATCACATCGACGCTTCAAGCATGTCTTGATAATCCTGAATGCTGGCAAGCCGGGGATTGGTCTTGTGGCAGTGGTCGGCCAGGGCGCCTTCGATGATGGCGCTGAACTGCTCGCGCTGTACGCCCATCTCCGCCAGGCCGCTTGCCAGG
>JAQGMZ010000071.1 GCA_028292045.1 Polaromonas sp.
CAAGGCCGGCAACGTGGCCGACTTCTGCCGCCGCTGGGGCAAGGACTACCGCTACATGGTCGTGCTCGACGCCGACAGCGTGATGAGCGGCGACTGCCTGGTGTCCATGGTCAAGCTGATGGAAGCCAACCCGACCGCCGGCATCATCCAGACCGCCACCCAGGCCATCGGCCATGTGACGCTGCATGCGCGCGCCCAGCAGTTCGGTTCGCGCGTGACCGGTCGCCTGTTCACGCTGGGCATGCAGTTCTGGCAGATGGGCGAGTCGCACTACTGGGGCCACAACGCCATCATCCGCGTGCAGCCTTTCATGCAGCACTGCGCCCTGGCGCACATCAAGGGCGAAGGCGGCATGGCCGGC
Source organism: Polaromonas sp. (assembly GCA_028292045.1). GTDB lineage: Bacteria > Pseudomonadota > Gammaproteobacteria > Burkholderiales > Burkholderiaceae_C > Polaromonas. The sequence goes on from JAQGMZ010000071.1 coordinate 362, forward strand.
AGCATCATGTCGCACGACTTTGTCGAGGCGGCCCTGATGCGCCGCGCCGGCTACCACGTCTGGCTGGTGGCCGACCTGATCGGCAGCTACGAGCAGCAGCCGCCCGATTTGCTGGCCGAGCTGCAGCGTGACCGCCGCTGGTGCCAGGGCAACCAGCAGAAATCGCGCCTGATCGCCGAGCCCGGCATCCACCCGGTGCACCGCTCCATGTTCGCCACCGGCGCCATGGCCTACCTGTCGGCACCGCTGTGGCTGTGCTTCATGACCATGGGCACGGCACTGTGGCTGTCGGGCTCCCCGATGGTGAGCGACTGGGACGTGCTCCCAGGCGAGTTGCTGTCGCTTTGGGCCTGGACGCTGTCGATGCTGTTTTTGCCGCGCATTCTGGGCATAGCCGCCATCTTGCTCAACCGCCAGCAACACGCCTACGGCGGCACGGCCACCTTGCTGCGCAGCGCGCTGCTGGAAACCCTGATTGCCTTGCTGCAGGCGCCCATCCGGATGCTGGCGCACTCGCTGTTCGTTGTCATTGCGCTGACCGGCCTGAAGCTGGAATGGAAATCGCCTCCGCGTGAAGCGGCCGCCGTGCCATGGCGACACGCCCTTGGCCAGCTTGCGCCCATGAGCGCTGTGGTGCTCGTGCTTGCAGCGGGCATTGCATTGATCGACGCCAGCGCGCTGGTCTGGCTGCTGCCGGTCGGCCTGCCACTGCTGCTGTCGATCCCGATGACCGTGCTGACCAGCAAGGTGGGCGTGGGCTCGGCATTGCGGGCGCAAAACTATCTGCTGATTCCAGAAGAAACCCGCTCGCCGGCCGTGCTGCGCCGCGCATGGCTGCATGCCAGCCAGCTTGCCAAGCCGCAATTGAAAGCGGCTTGAAGCCTGGCTGCCAGGCCAAAAACCTCGGGCCAAACTGCTATATCTTGTATAGCTGAAAGGCCATGCTCCAGGGGTGGGAGGAAACATTTTCCAGTGGGAAGCTGGAATGTTTTTTTCCACAGCTGGCCTGGCAGCTTCCGTGGGTGCTTGAAATTCGAACCTTTCAGGCTGAAAGGCATCCGACTGCAAGCCCTTGATTTTTCCACCAGAACCAGGCCTTCCTTGACGGGTGGGTGAAGCACCTATGAAACTATCGAACTTCGTCACAGCCCATCTTCAGGAAATCCTTTTTGAGTGGGACGTTTTCGCCAGAACCCTGTTTCCAGCCTCGCCGCCGCCGCCGCACCACATCTTGCGCGACCATGCGGGTGAAATCCTGCAAGCCATCGTCAAGGACCTCCAGACGCACCAGACGGACGCCGAGCAGGCGGAAAAGTCAAAAGGCCAGGCGGATGAAGATGTCAACAAGAAAAGCGCAGCCGCCATTCATGGAACGCTGCGCCAGTCCAGCGGCTTCACCCTGACGCAGCTCACGGCGGAATACCGGGCCTTGCGGGCCACGGTGTTTCGGCTCTGGCTGCCGCACATGGCGGTGTTGGACCAGGAAATCCTGAGAGACATCACCCGCTTCAACGAAGCCATGGACCAGGCGCTGGCTGAATCCGTGGTGACCTATTCCGAAAATGCCGACCGCACGCGCGACACCTTCCTGGCAATCCTTGGGCACGACCTGCGCAGCCCACTTTCGACGCTTTCGATGGCGGGCAATTACCTGATGAGGCCGGCCGTCGGCAACGACATCACGCAGCAGATGGGCGCCCGGGTGTCGCGCAGCGCCGCCACGATGCGCGCCATGATCAACGACCTGCTGGAATATGCGCGCACGCAGCTGGGCGGCGGCATTCCCCTGACCCTGGTTTCCTGCGACCTGATGTTTGTGTTCCAGGCGGCGCTCGAAGACGCGCAGGCCGGTTATCCGGATTGCCCTTTTGCGCTGGAAACCTCGGGCGGCCTGGCCGGCTCTTTCGATGGCATGCGCCTGCAGCAGCTATTTTCTAACCTGCTCAACAATGCCGCGCAATACCGCTCGGACACCCATCCCGTGACCCTGACCGCCTCGGGCGATGCCGGATCGGTCACCGTGCAGGTGCGCAACCTGGGGCCGGTCATTCCGGCCCATTCCCTGCAGGCTATTTTCGATCCCCTGGTGCAGTTGTCGGCAAACTCCAGCCAGCAGGAGGGCGCACCCTCCAGCAGCTTGGGGTTGGGGCTTTTCATTGCCAGGGAAATAGCCACTGCGCACGGCGGCAACATCAAGGCCGAGTCCAGCGACATGCTGGGCACCGTGTTTACGGTGAACCTGCCGCGCGTGCCGGCGGCAGCGCGGGCCTAGTTAAAAGCTAAAGGCCGGGGGGTGTCAAACTGGCGTGCTGGCGGGGCTGGCTTGCGGCGTCAGCACCGGCTGGCCGGACAAGATGCCCTGGTAATGCGTGAGCGCTTCGCCAATCACGATGTTGTCCTTTTCGATGTCAAAAAAGCGGATGTCCTTGCTGTGGTCGCTTGCGCGCACCTTCACGACTGCAACCACCCGCTTGAACTGCCCGCCGATTTCGACATAGCGCAACATCAGGATCGAGTCGGTCAAAAAAGCGTTGCCATAGCCCGAAAAACGCAAGTCGGTGTAGCGGTCTTCCAGCTCGGCGGTCAACAGCACCGTCACGCCCATGCTGGTCAGCACGGCGGTCAGCCGGTACAGCGATTCACGAAAATTTTCGCGAAAGGTTGAAGCCAGCGCCAGCTCAAAGCCGGACAGTGAGTCGATGACCACCCGCTTGGCCTTCATTTTCCTGATCATGCCCACCAGGTCATGCAGGGTTTCGTCAATGGAAAGATCAATGGCCCGGGTATCGATCACCCCGACCTGGCCGCTTTTCACCAGGGAGTGCAAGCGCTGGCTGAGCAGCTGGTTGGGGCTTTTCTCAAAGGCGGCAATCACGCCGCATTCGCCCAGGCGCACGCCTTCCGCCAGAAATTCGGTGGCGAGCACGCTTTTTCCAGAACCGCTTGGCCCCACGACCAGCAGCGAATAACCCATTGGCAAGCCGCCGCCCATCATCTGGTCGAGCGCCGGAATACCCATCGTCAGGCGCTGGCCGCCGGCAAGTTCAGTCTGCGCCGTGGTGTCGGACTTGAAAATGGCGCGCGGAAAGACCCCGATGCCGTCCCCGTTGATGCGAAAGGTATGCAGTCCGGGCCGCTGCGCCTGTCCACGCATCTTGACCACCTGCACCTTGCGCACCATGGCGTCGCGGTGCACCTGCTGCGACATCCAGATAATGCCGTCGGCCACGGTGAACACCGGACTGGATTCTTCCTCTTGCGTGGGGTATTCGCCAATCAAGAAAGTCGTGGCCTGCCAGCTCGTCATTTGCACGCCAAGCGTCTGCACAAAGTGCTGCAACCCCAGGGACCCGCTCTTTTTGGCCGCCTTGGCCGACTGCACAATCGAGCGAAATGAATCGACAAAGACCAGGCTGGGCGTGAAGCGCTCCACCTCCTGGCCGATGCGGTCCAGTACGCGGTCAAAATTTCCGTCCAGCAGGTCTGATGCCAGGTTGACGAATTTGATCGATGTGTTGATCTTCTCGATGTCGAAGAAGGAGAACTGCTGCTGGTAGCGCAGCATCTTGAGCGGCGGCTCGCCCAGCACAGTGAAAAACAGCGCCCGCCGCTCGGGGTTTGCCAGCGAAAACATGATCTGGTGCGCCAGCGTGGTCTTGCCGGCGCCGGGCACGCCGGCAATCAGGTTGAACGAGAACTCCGGTATGCCGCCACCCAGCAATTCGTCCAGGCCCGCAACCCCGGTGGTCAATGGCCGAATGCTTACTTTTGTACTCATTTCGAGAATTCCTTTGCCGGTGTTTCAGAAGTGTCCATGCGCCAAGCCACGTGCAAAAGATGGGTGGTTAATTCCTCGCCTACCAAAGAAGCGAGTATGTCTAGAAAAATGGTGAACAACGCCACGCTGGCCTGCATGGCTTGTACTGGATTTTGTGCCTGCAAGCAGCCCCGCAGCGCTGCGAAATTCATCACGCCGGACGGCATGGGAGCGACTTTCGCCATCCACGCATGCTGTTTGGCCGCCTGGTGAATGCTTCGCTCGAATATCGGCTTGAAACCACCCTCGCCGATGATCGAAATCAATTCTGGCGCCAGTTGATCCCACAGCCTGATGGTAGTTTGCACCACCGCTTCGGGTTGCTGCGCCAGAGCGGCATGCACTAGGCGCCACTGGGGCTGAAGATTGGATTGCATCATCAGGATGGGGATCTTGCAGGATACCGGTGGGAAATGATCTCACGCAATTTTTCAATCGAGACCGGTTTGACCAGGTACAGGTCAAAGCCAACCTCCCTGGCGCGTGCGCGGTAATCCGGATTGTCATAGCCTGTCATGGCCATGCAAAACGGCTGGGGCGCCGCCTTGTCCGCCTTGAGCTGACTGACGACCTGGTAGCCATCCATGCCGGGCAAGCCGATATCGCAGACAACAATGTCATAGGCGCCCGTTTTTGCCATCGCCAGCCCCGTGGGTCCGTCGAATGCGGAATCGACTGCATGCCCGTCGGTGGCCAGGCACAGATTCAATGTTTCATTGGCATCGACATTGTCTTCAATGATCAGTATCCGGCAGGTGCGCGCTGCATCCTGCTGCGCCAGCAAGGAAAATGTGTGCTCTTCGGATTTGTTGGCCAGGGGGAGAAAAACAATGAATTCGCTCCCGCGGCCCAGGCCTTCGCTGCACACCTCGACATGGCCGCCATGCAGTTCCACCAGTGTGCGCACCATGGCCAGCCCAATGCCCAGGCCGCCTTCCGAACGGTCAAGAGTCCGGGGTACCTGGGCGAAAAGGTCAAAAACGATCGACTGCATCTCGGGCTCAATGCCGACGCCCTGGTCGCTGATGGAAACAGCCAGCATGTCGCTTGCGCTTTGGTAGGCAGACAAGGTGATGCGTGCGCCTTCCGGCGAGTATTTTCCGGCATTGATCAGCAGGTTTGAAAAGACCTGCGACAGCCGCACCGCATCGCCATTGATCACCAGGGGCTGGTGAGGCAACCGGACCGTGAGTTCCTGACGCTGGCTGGTCAGCAAGGGCTGGCTGATTTCAATGGCGCTTTTGACAACCTCGGTCAGCAGCAGCGGATTTTTTTGCAGCGTGATCTTGCCCAGGCTGATGCGCGAAGCATCCAGGAGATCATCGAGCAGCCGCTTCATGTGGGCCACCTGCCGTGAAATGATTTGCTGTATTTTTGGCAGTTGCGGATGGGAGGAACCAATTTTCTCGAGAATTTCGGAAGCCATGGCAATGGGCGCCAGCGGGTTGCGAAGTTCATGCGCGAGCATCGACAGGAACTCGGTCTGCCGTTCGACCGAAGCTTCAGCGCGGTCTTGCAACGCTTGGGCTCGCATTGAAGCGATGACCAGATTTTGATTGGCCTGGCGCAATTTTTCGACCAGGTCGTCCGGTGCTTCATGGCTTTTCAAGATGGGCATGGTTGTGTACTGCAATAAACTGCCGATCCTTTAAAACCAGTAGCTGTCGGTGGATGTAAAACTTACAAACTTACTTAATTTCACCAGAAAAAATGCCAGCTTCTTAACATTTAAAGTAACTAATTGATAAGCATTTGAACCTGGTGAAATCGATTGGCTACACAAGGCATCAAATGCCCTGAAAATCCATTTTTCGAACAAGCCGATCTTGTAAAGTGTTAATCGCCTGTCGTATTTGGAAATACCCACTTCTGGAATTTCTGGAGTGCTGTTGACCCAATCCCAGGTTTCTGCACCTTTCGGCAACAGAGTTTCTTTGCATGATCGAGCCCCGCAAGGGTTATGAAGTCCATGCCATGAAGATAAGGAAATTCACTGAAGACCAGATCGCTTTCGCATTGAACCAGGCGGGAATTTCGCCCGCGGCGGGCCACTTTTAATTTCCACCCTCAGAACTTCGGCATGCCTTTCATGCCGCCCATGCGCTTCATCATCTTCATCATGCCGCTGCCCTTCATCTTTTTCATCATGCCCTGCATCTGCTCGAACTCGTTCAGCAGGCGGTTGACTTCCTGAACGTGCACGCCTGAGCCAGCGGCAATGCGCCGTTTGCGCGTTGCCTTGATCAAATCCGGCTTGCGGCGCTCCAGGGGCGTCATGCTTTGAATAATGCCCTCCTTGCGCTTGATGTCCTTTTCGGCCTTGTCCATGTCGATGGATCCGGCCTTGGCCGCCATTTGGGCAGGCAGCTTGTCGAGCAGGCTGCTCAAGCCGCCCATGTTCTTCATCTGCTGAAGCTGGCTCAGGAAATCGTTCAAATCAAACCCGTCGCCGGACTTGATCTTGGCAGCCAGCTTTTGGGCCTCGGCCATGTTCACGCCCGAGGCCATCTGCTCGACCAGCGCGACGATATCGCCCATGCCCAGGATGCGGCCTGCATGGCGCTCGGCGTCGAACACTTCCAGGCCGTCGAGCTTTTCACTGGTGCCCGCGAACTTGATGGGCGCACCCGTCACCTGCCGCACCGACAGCGCCGCGCCGCCGCGTGAATCGCCATCGAGCTTGGTCAGGATGATGCCGGTCAGCGGCAACGCGTCCTTGAACGCCTTGGCGGTGTTGACCGCGTCCTGGCCCTGCATGGCATCGACCACGAACAGTGTCTCGACCGGCTTGAGAATGGCATGCAGTTCCTTGATCTCGGCCATCAGGACTTCGTCGATCGCCAGGCGGCCGGCGGTGTCGACCAGCAGCACGTCGAAGAAATGGCGCTTTGCATAATCAAGCGCGGCCCGGGCAATATCGGCCGGTTTTTGATCAGGCGTGCTGGGGAACCATTCGGCGCCGGCTTGTTTGGTCACCACCTTCAACTGCTCGATGGCGGCGGGCCGGTACACGTCGCCCGAAACCGTCAGCACCTTTTTCTTGCGCTTTTCAATCAGGTGCTTGGCCAGCTTGGCGGTGGTCGTCGTCTTGCCGGCACCCTGCAGGCCCGCCATCAGGATCACGGCAGGCGGCTGGGCGGCCAGGTTGATGTCGCTGACCCCCTCGCCCATGGTTGCAGCCAGTTCCCGGCTGACGATGCCGACCAGCGCCTGCCCGGGCGAGAGCGAGCCCATCACCTCCTGGCCCATCGCCTTGTCCTTGACACGGGCAATGAAGTCGCGCACCACGGGCAGGGCCACGTCGGC
>JAQGMZ010000116.1 GCA_028292045.1 Polaromonas sp.
GCCGACGGACGCCCAAGGCAAGCCGGTGGCCAACCGCGTTCAGCCGGGCAAGCGCCCACGTTCATCCATGGCCCCGACGCTCGTGTTCGACCGTGCCACAGGACAACTGCTGGCCAGTGCGGGCAGCCCCGGCGGCGCGCTCATCATCCACTTCACCGCCAAGACGCTTTATGGCGTGCTGAACTGGGGCCTGCTGCCGCAGCAAGCCATCGACCTGCCCAACTTCGCCTCGCTCAACGGCCCGACCCTGCTGGAAGAAAACCGCTTTTCGCCTGCCACGGTCGAAGCCTTGCGTGCGCGGGGCGCCGAAGTGCGCGAACAGGCCATGACCAGCGGCCTGCAAGCCATCACGCGCGGCCAGGCCCATGGCATGTCACTCTGGCTGGGCGGCGCCGACCCCCGGCGCGAAGGCCTGGTGATGGGCGATTGACAAAAACCCCCGGTTGGCACGCAGCCACTGCAGCACCGGTCAGGTCTGCAGTGGCTGGGCGGGCGCGCCGGGTCCGGCGGTCCCGATGCGCTCGTACTCCGAAATGACCTGCGCGCCCAGCAGCAGCAAGGTCGCAGCAATTTCCAGGCTGAGCAGCACGACGATGGCCGTGGTGAGCGAGCCATACACCAGCCCGACCTGGGACAGCGTGGCAAAGTACCAGACCAGCCCGTGGCGTGTCAGATCCCACAACAGCGCGGCCGTCACGCCGCCCATCAGCGCATGGCGCAATGACAGCTGGCCCACCGGCATCACCAGGTAAACAGACGTGAGCACGAATATCTCGCCGCTCAGGCCCAGCAGGTATAGCAAAATACCTGAAAAGCCGCTGAGCGACCAACTCGCACCCAAAAAATCAATGCTCTTGTCACCCAGCGCCTGAAAACTGCCAGCCACCAGCGTCACCAGCAAAAAACCCAGCCCGAGGCAAAAAATGTAGCAGTACGGCAAGATGGCCGACACCAGGAAGTGCCGGCGCCGAATGGCGACGCGGTGCAAGAAAATCACCGACATGGCGTTTTCCAGCACGGTGAAGGCCAGCGAACTGAAAAACAGCATTGTCGCCAGCAGGACCCAGCCCATGACTTCCCGGTGCGCCAGGAAATTGGTCAATTCGGTGATGATGACGCGGGACTCGCCCGGGGCCAGCCAGCCGATGTAGCGGTTCAGGGCGGAAAGCAATGCGCCCTGGTCGATAAAATGGGAAAGCGCTATGGCAATCAGGATGAGCAGCGGAACAATCGACAGCAGCGCGTAATAAGCCACGGCGCCCGCCAGCAGCAAACCCTGGTTGGCGCGAAAACCCTTGAGGATCTGCAGCGCGAAGGCGCCGGGATGGCGGAGCACATAGGCAGCCGGCGATTCAAGCATCATGGATCATGGATCACGCCCATAGGCGGGCGCAGGTGGGTAGCAGGAGTGGCATTCATTATGTGCAGCCGGCCACCGGCCGCCTGTCGCCCGGCGCCTAATCCGATGTAGGCAGCTGTGCTTAAATTGGCTTTCAACTTTTCCAACCCATGGCCATACCCCAATCATTCATCCAGGAATTGCTGGCGCGCACCGACGTGGTCGACATCGTCGGCCGCTACGTGCCCCTGAAAAAAGGCGGGGCCAACTTCATGGGCCTGTGCCCGTTCCACGGCGAGAAATCACCTTCTTTCAGTGTCAGTCCGTCGAAGCAGTTCTACCATTGCTTTGGCTGCGGCAAGAACGGCAACGCCATCAGTTTTTTGATGGACCACGCCGGCATGACCTTTGTCGAGGCCGTCAAGGACCTAGCCCAGCAATACGGCCTGCAGGTGCCCGACGATGACATATCCCCGCAGGACCGGGCCAGGGCGGCCCAGGTGCGCGAACAGCAGGCCACGCTGACCAGCGTCCTCGAAAAAGCCGGCCAGGCCTACATCAAAAGCCTGCGCACGTCAGAAAAAGCCATCGACTATTTCAAGCGGCGCGGCGTGTCGGGCGAGATCGCCAAAACCTTTGGCCTGGGCTATGCCCCCGAGGGCTGGCGAAGCCTGGCCAGTGTGTTTGCAGACTACAACGACCCCTTGCTGGTTGAAAGCGGCCTGGTCATTACCGGCGAGGCAGGCGATGACAACTTGGCCGGCGAGGCCAAGCGCTACGACCGTTTCCGCGACCGCGTCATGTTTCCCATCCGCAACGTCAAGGGCGAATGCATCGGCTTCGGGGGCCGGGTGCTGGGCGACGACAAACCCAAATACCTGAACTCGCCGGAGACACCGGTGTTCAGCAAGGGGCGGGAACTCTACGGCCTGTTTGAAGCCCGCACCGCCCTGCGCCAGCACGGCTACGCGCTGGTCACCGAAGGCTACATGGACGTGGTGGCCCTGGCGCAGCTGGGCTATGCGAACGCGGTGGCCACGCTGGGCACCGCCTGCACCGCCGAGCATGTGCAAAAGCTGTTTCGTTTTACCGATTCGGTGGTCTTCAGCTTTGACGGCGACAGCGCCGGCCGGCGTGCGGCGCACAAGGCGCTGGACGCCGCCCTGCCCTTTGCCACCGACGTGCGTACCGTGAAGTTTTTGTTTCTGCCCGCCGAGCACGACCCGGACAGTTTCATCCGCGCGCACGGCAAGGACGGTTTTGCCGCCTGCATCGCCCAGGCCGTACCCCTGAGCCGATTTTTGCTCCAGGCCGCCGGCGAAGGCTGCGACCTGGACACCGCAGAAGGCCGCGCGCACATGGCCAGCAATGCCAGGGGATTGTGGAGCGCCCTGCCCGAGGGCGCGCTCAAGCCGCAACTGCTGGCCGAAATTGCCGACCAGGTGATGATTGACAGCCGCGAGTTGCTCCATCTCTGGCAGCCGGCCCCAGGCGGACGCAAGGCCTATTACAAGAAAAACAACGGCCCGGCCGCCGCGCCGCAACACTTCGCCCCCGAGGCGCCAGCAGGCCCGGACCACGGCATGCCCGAATTTGGCGACTACCTGCCTGCAGGACGCCACGATGAGGCCGACTATGTGGCGTCCGAGCCTTATTTTTCACAGCCGACCGCCTATCCGTCTGCGCCGGGCCCTGCGTCGGGCAAGACGGGAAAATACGGCCGAAAGCCTTTTTCACCCGGAAATGCGCCGCGCCGCATGACAGGCCGCATCCTGCCGGCCAGCCGCGAGGACCGGGTGCTCAGGCTGCTGCTGACCGAGCCGCAAAGCTGGGACCGGCTCAGCTCCGAAGAACACCATTTGCTGCTGGAACTGCCGGCGCCGCACGGGCCGCTGTTTGGCTGGCTCGAAAGCCAGTTGCACGAACACGGCCCGCAGTCCTGGGCCGTATTGCGCGAAGGTTTGCGCGGCCATGCCCATGAGCAGCATGCCGTGGCCCAGTTTGCAGAGGTGCTGGAGGGCGTGGATTACGACTGGGGCGAAACCCGCCGGATTCTGGCGCAGCTTCAGCAAATCAAGCATGACAATGAAATTGCCGACCTGGCGGCACGCGCGCCGAACGAGCCCGCGGTGCTGGAACGCTTGCGCGAACTCCTGGCGCAATCCCGGGCGACTAAAACACCGCCGAAACCCGCATAAACACTGGAGCGAATGGGGTTTTTTGGTATAATCCATTTTTTCACGGCAAGCGCGACAGCAGCACCTCCGGCACCGGCCCCCTTTCACCCCAGGGGAAACTCACTCAAGAGACGGCCAATTTTCGCAAGGACTGCACCCCAAATGTTCGCCCAGACAGTTTGCCAAAAAATAAAGCGCAAAAAATAAAGCGGTTCTGCAGTGAGTCTGAAGCCGCTTTTTTATTGACCGCTCCCGTTTTCGATTCGTGGATGATGTTTGTCCTGCTTTTCTGACTTTCCCCAGCCTCGTGCGCGCTCGCGCTGAATGTGCAACGCAGGTTGAAAAATCCGAAACACCCGCCATATCCATGAAGCCAGTAGCCAGCATGACCTCTGAGCAAAAACTCTGAATTCTGCAAAAACTGATTAGCCTTCTGAAGAAAGTTCCTGCCGTGCAGCCAAAATCTACCCAAGCCCAACTTCTTGCCGCCGCAGACGCCCTGCTCAAAGGCAGCCAGCCTGCAAAAAAGAAACCCGGACGCCCGTCCAAGGCCGCCAACGCTGCGGACGCGCCTGTTGCCGCAACGGCAAAACGCATGCCCAAGGCGAAAGAGTCCAGCCTGGACGGCGAAGACCTGTCCGACATCGAGGCCGAATTTGCCGAAGAGCCGGCAGTGTCCGAGGTGGCGGCAACGGCGACGACCGAGAAAGTCAAGCCTTTGCGCATGAAGATCAGCAAGGCCAAGGAACGCGCGCTGATGAAGGAATTCGGCCTGGACGAAACCGTCCTGTCCGAAGAAGACATCCTCAAGCGCCGGCAGCGCCTCAAGGCCCTGATCAAGCTCGGCAAGACGCGCGGCTACCTGACGCACGGCGAAATCTCCGACCACCTTCCCGACAAGCTGGTCGATGCCGAAACGCTGGAAGTCGTCATCAACATGCTCAACGACATGGGCGTGGCGGTGTTCGAGCAGGCGCCCGATGCTGAAACCCTGTTGCTCAACAACACCGGCGCCACGGTGGCCACCGAAGAAGAGGCCGAAGAAGAGGCCGAAGCAGCGCTTTCCACGGTTGACAGCGAATTTGGCCGCACCACCGACCCGGTCCGCATGTACATGCGCGAAATGGGCACGGTCGAGCTCTTGACTCGCGAAGGCGAGATCGAGATTGCC
>JAQGMZ010000138.1 GCA_028292045.1 Polaromonas sp.
CATCCTCAAGATCGAACTGGACAAGCTACCGGTGATTGTCCTGGGCAACTCGGACGAACTTCAGGTTGGCGACCCGGTACTGGCCATTGGCAATCCGTTTGGCGTTGGCCAGACCGTGACCGGCGGCATTGTCAGCGCCCTGGGCCGCAACCAGCTGGGCATCAACACCTTTGAAAACTTCATCCAGACCGATGCGGCCATCAACCCGGGCAACTCGGGCGGTGCGCTGGTCGACCTCAACGGCAACCTGATGGGCATCAACACAGCCATTTATTCACGCTCAGGCGGCTCCATGGGCATTGGTTTTGCCATTCCGGTCTCGACCGCCAAGCAGGTGCTGGAAGGCATTGTGACCGAGGGCCAGGTGACGCGCGGATGGATTGGCGTGGAACCGCAGGAACTCAATGCCGAGCTGGTCGAAGCCTTCAAGCTCAAGCCCGAAGCCGCCAAGGCTGGCGGCGTGATCATCACCGGCGTGCTGCAAAACGGTCCGGCTGCCCAGGGCGGCATCCGTCCGGGCGACGTAATCATGGCCGTTGACGGCCGACCGGTCCGCAATGTCAGCCAGCTGCTGACGGCTGTCGCAGCGCTCAAGCCCGGCACCCCTGCGCCGCTCAGGGTACTGCGCGGTGATGGTCCTGTGGACATTGCGGTCACCCCCGGCAAGCGTCAGCGGCCCAGGCCTGCGCAGCAACGATAGCGCGCCGCATTCCGGCGGAGCAGACGCAAGCCTTCAGGGTTTGGCTGCGTTGGTTTCGGCGTCAGGCGCCTGGGTGTTTTTGATGAACAGCTGGGCAGCCACGATGCCGACCTCGTACAGTCCGCCGACCACCATGAGCAGCATGATCATCGAACCGGCATCGGGCGGCGTGACCAGCGCGGTGGCGATGGCCGCGCCCACCCAGAAATAGCCCCGGTATTCGCGCAACTGGGCCACCGACAGCACGCCCATGCGCACCAGCAAAATGACGGCAATCGGCACTTCAAAGGCAAGCCCGAATGCCAGGAACATGCCCAGCACAAAGTTCAGGTATTCCTCAATGTCCGGAGCGGCCGTGATGGACTTGGGCGCAAAACTCTGGATGAAACTGAACACCTGCCCGAACACCACATAGTATGAAAACGCCACGCCGATAAAAAACAGCAGGGTGCTGGAAATCACCAGCGGCATGACCAGTTTTTTTTCATGCGAATACAAGCCCGGCGCCACAAAAGCCCATACCTGGTAAAGCACCACCGGCAGCGCGATCATGAAAGCCGCCATGAAAAGGATCTTGATCGGCACGACAAACGGCGAGATGACGTTGGTGGCAATCAAGGTGGCGCCCTTGGGCAGGCTGGCGACCAGCGGCGCCGCCATCAGGTCGTACAAGGCGCCCGGCCCGGGGAACAAGGCCAGGATGCCTGCCGCGATGCCAATGGCAATCACGGCCTTGATCATCCGGTCGCGCAACTCCATCAGATGCTGCACGAAAGGCTGTTCGGTGCCGGCCAGTTCGTCCGGCTTGTCGCCGCCGGTGGGGTTGGGATCGCTCATGGGAAAAGTGTGCGCCGTGTAAGCTGCGCCAGTTTGGGCGCAAGGGAGGAGTCAGGGAAACGCTTCATGCCTTGCGGCCCGGTTGCGGGCGAAATCGGGCCACGCGGGCCGCGCCCGACAGGGCCTTGGTGCGAATGCCGGAACGCGCCTTGAACCATTGCGGCGTGGCGCCTCGCTTGAGCCGCCACTTCTTTTGCGGATGGCGGTATTCGGGCGGCGCATCAAAGCCGGAAAAGGCGTCCGATGTGGTGGATTGCGGCGTGTCGGACCAAGATTTTTCAAAATCGCTGGTGCCGGTCCTGATTGAATTTTCAACGTCGCGGGCAGCGTCCTGAACGCTGTCCTTCATTTTCTTGAACTCGTCGAGTTCCATGGAACGGTTGACTTCCTGCTTGACATCGTTCACATAGCGCTGTGCCTTGCCCAGCAATGTACCGACTGTACGCGCCAGGCGCGGCAGCTTTTCGGGCCCGATAACGATCAGGGCCACCGCGCCGATCAGGGCGATTTTGGAAATGCCAAGGTCAATCATGGCGACTCGGCTCCTGAGCAGGCAGTAGCGGGGAGATGCTGAAATGCATCAGGGCTTTTGCCGTGCTTCGACGTCGATCGTGTTGCGCTCTGCCGAGTTTTTGGCCTGGGCGTTGGTGACCTGGCTGGCCGGAACCGAGGTTTTTTCATCTTCGGGCGCCTGGCCGCCTTCTTTCATGCCGTCTTTAAAACCCTTGACGGCGCCGCCCAGGTCGCCGCCCATGTTCCTGAGTTTCTTGGTGCCAAACACCATCACCACGATCAGCAGCACGATCAGCCAGTGCCATATGGAAAATCCACCCATAGTCATCTCCTAATTTAAAAACAGTCGACGGACTGCCAGGTTTGCAACAAAAGCCGATTCTAAAGGCCCGGTGTGACAGCGCCTATGACCCTGCCGACCTGCAGGGTAGTCAGGGCAGCCGCTCGCGTAGCTGCCCGCATTGGAGTGCCGCGTTTTCAGCCCTTCAGCCAGGGCCGGGGACCGCCCATGACATGCACGTGCAGGTGCTGCACTTCCTGGCCGCCCTCGTCACCGGTATTGATCACGGTGCGAAAACCGCCCTTGGGGTAAGGATTGCAACCCTGCTCCAATGCCAGCTTGGGAGCCAGCACCATCATCCGGCCCAGCAGCCCTGCATCCTCGGGCCCAACCTGCGCGAGCGAGGCAAGATGCGCCTTCGGAATGATCAGAAAGTGCACGGGCGCGGCCGGGTGTATGTCATGGAAGGCAAACAATTCGCCGTCTTCATACACCTTGCGGCTGGGAATGGCGCCGGCGGCGATTTTGCAGAACAGGCAATTATCCGAATGGCTCATGCGGACTCCACCGAACGGCTGGCTTTCATGCGCACCATGCCCTTGACGATGCGATAGAGAAACCAGATAGAAATCAGCGCCCAGGCAATCATGCCGGGAACGATAAGGATCAGCCAGAGCCATGAGGTCAGCAGATAAAGAATACCCGCCCAGATCACCGAGCGGATTCTCCAGCTGAAGTGCGATGCCTGCCAGGTGTTGACCGCGTCGCTGCGCTTGACCAGGTCGATCACCAGCGCCACGATCAGCAGCGCAATCGAGACCTGGGCGCCCGGCAAAACCGCTGCGACGGCCACCACCAAGTGCAGCAGGTAGCTGACCCAGCCCCAAGTCTTGAGGCCCTCGTCCGGCTCGATGTTCACGATGTCGTTGTTCATGCTGCTTCCCTTTTCAATCGTTGGTGACTTCACGGTGCTGCGCCTTGCGCAGCGCCATTTCCTCGATGCCGCTGGTGCCTTCGCGGCGCTCCAGTTCGGCCAGCACATCGGCCGGACGCAGGTTGTAGTGCGCCAGCGCAATCAGCGAATGAAACCACAGGTCGGCCACTTCGCCGACCAGCTTGCCGTTCAGCTCGGGCGTCGGGCCGCCATGGTCGATGTCCTTGGCGGCCATCACGGTTTCAGTGGCTTCCTCGCCGATTTTCTTTAAAAAAGCGTCCGGGCCTTTGTGCAGCAGGCGGGCCACATAGCTGGTGGAAGGGTCACCGCCCTGCCCCGGCTTGCGGGTTTCAATGGTGCGCGCCAGGCGCTCGAGGGTGTCGTTGGAATTCATGGTGGTCATTGCAGGCTATTTATAGATGCTGGCGGGGTCATTCAAGACCGGCTCGGTCGTGACCCACTGGCCATTTTGGTACAGGCTGAAAAAGCAGCTGTGGCGGCCGGTATGGCAGGCAATGCCGGGCTCGTGGCCCAGTTGCGTGACCTTGAGCAGCACCACGTCGCTGTCGCAGTCGAGCCGAATTTCATGAACCGCCTGCACATGGCCCGATGCTTCGCCCTTGTGCCACAGCCGCCCGCGCGAACGGCTGAAATACACAGCCTGGCCCAATTCGGCGGTTCTCTGCAGCGCCTCGCGGTTCATCCAGGCGAACATCAGCACATCGCCGCTGCCGGCTTCCTGGGCAATCACCGGAACCAGGCCCTTGTCGTCCCAACGGACAGTTTCTAACCAATTCATGAGCGGTATTGTCTGCGATTGCAACAAGCATCCGGAAGGCAGGCAAAATTGCCGTGCCGGGTGCCAGAAAAACCATGAATCACCAGCATAAAACGCCCGCGCAGCCTGCGCAGGCAGCATGCATGATTGACTTGAAAGCCGAAGTTCAGAGCCGAACCGGAATGCCGCGACTTGCCATGTGGCGCTTGGCCTGTTGAACGGTGTATTCGCCGTAATGAAAAATACTGGCCGCCAGCACCGCGTCGGCGCCGCCCAGTTGCACGCCGTCGGCCAGGTGGTCCAGGTTGCCGACGCCGCCCGAAGCAATCACCGGCACGCCGACCGCATCGCTCACGGCGCGCGTCAGTTCCAGGTCGAACCCAGACTTGGTGCCGTCGCGGTTCATGCTGGTCAACAAAATCTCGCCCGCGCCGCGCCGCGCCATCTCAGCGGCCCAGGCCACGGCGTCCAGGCCGGTGTTCTTGCGCCCGCCGTGGCTGTACACGTCCCAGCCGGCACCGCGAAGCAGGGCGTCCTCGTCGCTGCGCCGTTTGGCGTCGATGGCCACCACGATGCACTGCGCGCCGTATTTGCCGGAGGCATCGGTGATGACCTGCGGATTGGCCAGCGCAGCCGAGTTGAAGCTGGTCTTGTCGGCCCCGGCATTGAGCAGGCGCCGAACGTCTTCAACCGTGCGGACGCCGCCGCCCACGGTAAGCGGGATGAATACCTGCGACGCCACCGCTTCGATGATGTGCAGGATCAGGTCGCGCTCGTCGCTGGTGGCGGTGATGTCGAGAAAGGTGAGTTCGTCGGCGCCCTGGTCGTTGTAGCGTGCGGCGATTTCCACCGGGTCGCCGGCATCGCGCAGTTCAAGAAAATTGACGCCTTTCACGACGCGCCCGCCAGTGACATCCAGGCATGGAATGATGCGTTTTGCCAGCATGCAGCAGCTAGCCATTCAACTCGTCAGCGCGCGCCTGCGCAGCTTCGAAATCAAGGTCGCCGCTGTAGATGGAGCGGCCGCAGATCACGCCCTGGACGCCTTCGTCCTCCACCGCGCACAGCGCTTCGATGTCGGCCATGTTCGACAGGCCACCCGAGGCAATGACGGGAATCGTCAGCGCCTGGGCCAGTTTCACGGTGGCTTCCATGTTGATGCCGCTGAGCATGCCGTCGCGGCCAATGTCGGTGTAGATGATCGATTCGACACCGTAGTCCTGGAATTTCTTGGCCAGGTCGACCACTTCATGGCCGGTCAGCTTGCTCCAGCCGTCGGTGGCGACCTTGCCGTCCTTGGCGTCGAGCCCGACGATGATGTGGCCGCCGAACGCGGTGCAGGCATCTTGCAGAAAACCCGGGTTCTTCACGGCCGCGGTGCCGATGATGACGTAGCGCAGGCCGGCGTCCAGGTAGCGCTCGATTGTGTCCAGGTCGCGTATGCCGCCGCCCAGCTGCACGTCGATTTCGTTGCC
Source organism: Polaromonas sp. (assembly GCA_028292045.1). Lineage (GTDB taxonomy): Bacteria > Pseudomonadota > Gammaproteobacteria > Burkholderiales > Burkholderiaceae_C > Polaromonas. The sequence goes on from JAQGMZ010000138.1 coordinate 5,518, forward strand.
CACTTCCGCCAGGATGCGCTTGATGGCGGCCTCGTTTTTGGGCTTGCCCGCAAAGGCGCCGTTCAAGTCCACCAGGTGCAGGCGCCGCGCGCCCTTGTCCACCCAGTTGCGCGCCATGGCCGCCGGGTCTTCGCTGAAAATGGTGGATTGCTCCATGTCGCCTTGTTTCAGGCGGACGCAGTGACCGTCTTTCAGGTCAATCGCGGGAATGAGTAGCATGTTGGGCTAGAAAAAGCAGTTGATGAGGTTGAAAAACAATGCGCCCTGGCAAGTGCGCATCCGGGGAGGGAACACAGCAGATCAGGGATTCCACTGCAAGAAATTGCGGTAAAGCGCCAAGCCCTGGTCGGCACTTTTCTCAGGGTGAAACTGGGTGGCAAAAATATTATCGCGCGCTATGGCCGCAGCAAAAGGCCCGCCATAGTCGGCAACGCCCGCGATGTGGCGCTGATCCGACGGACGGGCGTAAAAGCTGTGAACAAAGTAAAAATACGAGTCTTCGGGCACGCCGGACCAAAGGGCGTGGGCCTGGGCGCCCTGGAAAGTAGCGGGATGCACCTGGTTCCAGCCCATTTGCGGCACCTTGTAGCGGCTGCCGTCGGGCTGGATTTTCCCGGCCAGGTCGAACTTGACGACCTCGCCATGAATCAGCCCCAGGCCGGGCGTGGGGGCGCCATCCAGCCCTTCGTGGCTGTTGTCGAGCAGCATCTGCATGCCTACGCACACGCCGAACAGCGGCTTGTGGGCAGCGGCATGCAGCACGGCCGCGAGCATGCCCGAATGTTCAAGCGCCAGCATGCAGTCGTGCATGGCGCCCTGGCCCGGCAGCACCACGCGCTCGGCATCCATCACCTCCCGGGCATTCGACGTGACCAGCACTTCGTAGCCGGTGCCCTGCACCACATGCCTGACCGCCTGCGAGACCGAGCGCAGGTTGCCGGAACCGTAATCGACCACCGCCACCGTTTTCAAATTGGACATTCAGAAGAAAAGTTGATGTTATTTGTTCAATAGCTGACAGCGCATGCCTTGTCTGCGCTTAAAACCGGAACCATGCATGAATACCGGGCTTGTCCAGCCTGCAGCCTAGAGCGAACCTTTGGTCGAGGGAATCACGCCCACCGAACGCGGATCGATTTCCAGCGCCATGCGCAGGGCCCGGGCAAAGGCCTTGAAGACGGTCTCGGCCTGGTGGTGCGCGTTCTCGCCCTTCAGGTTGTCGATGTGCAGCGTCACGAAGGCGTGGTTGACGAAGCCCTGGAAGAATTCGTAGGCCAGCTGGCTGTCGAAGGTGCCGATCATGCCGCTTTTGAAGGGCACGTTCATCACCAGCCCGGGCCGGCCCGAAAAATCGATCACCACGCGCGACAGCGCCTCGTCGAGCGGCACGTAGGCGTGGCCGTAGCGGCGCAGCCCTTTCTTGTCGCCCACGGCCTGCGCCACGGCCTGCCCCAGCGTGATGCCGACATCCTCGACCGTGTGGTGGCCGTCGATGTGCAGGTCGCCCACGGCATGAATATCGAGGTCGATCAGGCCGTGCCTGGCGATCTGGTCGAGCATGTGGTCGAAAAAACCGATGCCGGTGGACAGTTTGGCCTGGCCCGTGCCGTCCAGGTTGACCCGGGCGGTGATTTGGGTTTCGGCGGTGTTGCGCGAAACCTCGGCGGTGCGCGGCTGGGTGGCGAGAGAGGTGGTCATAACGATTCTTGAAGGGCGGCTAGCATTTGCGTATTTTCGTCGGCGGTGCCGACAGTCAGGCGCAGGCAGTTGGCAAGCAATGGGTGCATTTTAGAAACGTTTTTGACCAGCACCCGGCGCGACTTCATGCCGTCAAAGATCTTGGCGGCATCGGGCACCCGGACCAGGATCATGTTGGCATCGCTGTTCCAGGCTTTCACGCCGGGCAGGGCCTGCAGCGCATCCAGAATTCTGCCGCGCTGCTCGACGATGTTTTCGGCCTGCGCCGCAAACACGTCCTGGTAGCCCAGCGCAAACAGCGCGCATTCGCAGTTGAGCACGCTGATGTTGTAGGGCGGGCGCACCTTGTCGATCTCGGCAATGAGTGCTGCCGGCCCCATCAGGTAGCCCAGGCGCACGCCGGCCAGGCCGAACTTGCTCAAGGTGCGCATCAGCAGCACATGGCTGTGCCTGGCCATGCGGTGGATGTAGCTTTTGCCGGCAAACGGCTGGTAGGCCTCGTCCATCACCACCAGCCCGCCCTGCGCGCCGACGGCGTCAATGATGTTTTCAACTACCGTGTCGTCCCACAGGTTGGCTGTCGGGTTGTTGGGATAGGCCAGGTAGGTGATGGATGGCTTGTGTTGGCGAATCGCGGCCAGCATGGCGGCTTCGTCGAGTTCAAAGTCGGGCGTCAGGTCCACGCCGATGAAGCGCAAGCCCTGCAGCTGCGCACTCATGGCGTACATCACGAAACCGGGGAGCGGCGCCAGCACGCTCGCGCCCGGCACCGCACAGGCCATGGCCAGCAGCGAAATCAGCTCGTCAGAGCCATTGCCCAGCATGATGTCAAAACCCGCCGGCATTGCCGCATGCGCCGCCAGCGCACGGCGCAGGTCGTTGACGCGGCCGTCCGGGTAGCGGTTGAGCGCCAGCGCGCCCAGCCGTTCGCCCAGCCTGGCCTGCAAGTCGGCAGGCAGCCGGTGTGGATTTTCCATCGCATCGAGCTTGACCAGGCCATGGGAGTCCTGCACCGCGTAGGCATGCATCGACTGCAGGTCCTGGCGAAAGACATGGACCCCCACGCTTCCCACTTCGTGGGGTTCGCTGCCCCCCGAGGGGGCGTTGCGCCTGCGGCCCGGCAGCGCCGGTTCCGCGGCCGCTGCTGGATGGGAGGGCGCTGACTTATCGCTTGCTGTGCTCATTGCTTCATTCTCATTTCGGCCGCCCGCGCATGCGCCTGCAGGCCTTCGCCATAGGCCAGTTCAGCGGCGATCTTGCCCAGCACCTGCGCGCCGGCTTCGCTGACCTCGATCAGGCTGCTGCGCTTTTGAAAGTCGTACACGCCAAGCGGGCTGGAAAACCGGGCGGTGCCGCTGGTGGGCAGCACATGGTTCGGGCCGGCGCAGTAGTCGCCCAGGCTTTCGCTCGTGAAGGCGCCCAAAAAAATCGCGCCGGCGTGTTTAAGCAGCGGCTCCCAGCGGTGCGGCTCCCTGCTGGACACTTCCAGATGCTCGGGCGCGATGCGGTTGCTCAGGGCGCAAGCCTCTTCCATGCTGCGGGTAAGGATCAGGGCGCCCCGGTCGGTCAGCGATTTGGCAATGATGGCGGCGCGCGGCATGCCGGGCAGCAGGCGGTCGATGGCCTCCTGCACGGCATCGATGTAGGCCGCGTCGGGGCAGAGCAGGATGCTTTGCGCCAGTTCGTCATGCTCGGCCTGGCTGAACAGGTCCATCGCCACCCAGTCGGGCGGCGTGGTGCCGTCGGCCAGCACCAAAATCTCGGAAGGGCCGGCGATCATGTCGATGCCGACCGTGCCAAACACCCGCTTCTTGGCGCTGGCCACGTAGGCATTGCCGGGCCCGGTGATCTTGTCCACCTTGGGCACGGTGGCGGTGCCGTAGGCCAGCGCCGCCACGGCCTGCGCGCCGCCGATGGTGAAGGCGCGGGTCACGCCCGCCACATAGGCGGCGGCCAGCACCAGGGCGTTTTTCTCGCCGCGCGGTGTGGGCACGACCATGATGATCTCGTCGACGCCGGCCACATGCGCGGGGATAGCGTTCATCAGCACAGAAGACGGGTAGGCGGCCTTGCCGCCGGGCACGTAGATGCCGACGCGGTCCAGCGGCGTGACCTTCTGGCCCAGCAGCGAGCCGTCTTCGTCACGGTAGCTCCAGCTTTCGCCATTGGCTTTCTTCTGCGCCTCATGGTAGGTGCGCACGCGGCGGGCGGCGGCCTGCAGGGCTTCGCGCTGGGCGTCGGGAATGGACTCGAACGCGATTTTCAGTTCGGCCTGGGTCAGCTCGAGTCCGGCCATCGAGGCAGCGCTCAGGCCATCGAAGCGCGCGGTGTACTCCAGCACGGCGGCGTCGCCCCGCTCCAGCACATCGGCCAAAATGTCGGCCACCCGCTGCTCGATTTGCGCATCCGTGTCGGCCGACCAGTGCAGCCGGGCCTTGAATTCGGCTTCAAATGCGGGATCGGCGCATGACAGTCGCGCTGGTTTGGCTGACAAATTCATGGATTTTCGGGTCATTGCGGGTTGGCGGTAGCCAGGGCGCAGGCCGCTGAAATGGCATCGATCAGCTTGCGGATGGGCGCCTGCTTGAGCTTGAGCGCGGTCTGGTTCACGACCAGGTGCGAGCTGATGTCCATGATGCGCTCGACCTCGACCAGATGGTTGGCCTTGAGCGTGCTGCCGGTCGAGACCAGGTCGACGATCGCATCGGCCAGGCCGGTCAGCGGCGCCTGTTCCATGCTGCCGTAGAGCTTGATCAGGTCCACATGCACGCCCTTGGTGGCGAAGAAATCACGCGAAATCTCCACGTATTTGGTGGCCACTTTCAGGCGCGAACCCTGCCTGACGGCGGCGGCGTAGTCAAATCCCTCGCGCACTGCCACGCTGATGCGGCATCTGGCAATCTGCAGATCGAGCGGCTGGTACAGGCCCTGGCTGCCTGATTCCAGCAGCGTGTCCTTGCCGACCACGCCGATGTCGGCGCCGCCGTACTGAACGTAGGTCGGCACGTCGGTTGCCCGCACCAGCACCACCCGCAGTTCCGGCTGGTTGGTGGCCAAAATCAGCTTGCGCGACTTGTCGGGGTCGTCTAGCACCTCGATGCCGGCGAACCTGAGCAGCGGCAGGATGTCATCGAAGATGCGGCCTTTGGACAAAGCTAGGGTGATCACGCCTTCAGTCTTTCTATGTCGGCGCCGATGCCGCGCAATTTCGCTTCCATCTGGTCGTAGCCCCGGTCCAGGTGGTAAATGCGCTCCACCAGGGTTTCGCCGCTGGCGATCAGGCCGGCAATGACCAGGCTGGCCGAAGCGCGCAGGTCGGTCGCCATCACGGTGGCGCCCGACAGGCGTTCGACGCCCTCGATGACCGACACTTTCCCCTCAATCTGTATCTTGGCGCCGAGCCGCACCATTTCATCGACGTGCATGAAGCGATTTTCAAAAATCGTTTCGGTCACGGTGCTGGTGCCCTGCGCAATGGCATTGAGGGCCATGAACTGGGCCTGCATGTCCGTGGGAAAACCCGGGTATTCGGTGGTGCGGAACGACTGCGCCTTCATGCGGCCGCTGGCCTGGATGCGAATAAAGCCTTCGCCGGCAGTGACCGTCGCGCCGGCTTCGCGCAGCTTTTCGATCACGGCTTCCAGGTGGTCGGCGCGGCCGTTCCTCAACACCACATCACCGCCGGCGGCGGCCACGGCACACAGAAAAGTGCCGGTTTCAATGCGGTCGGCCACCACTTGGTGGGTGCAGCCGTGCAGCCGTTCAACGCCCTGGATGCGGATTCGCCGCGAGCCGTGGCCTTCGATGCGGGCGCCCATCTTGATGAGCATTTCAGCCAGGTCGCCGATTTCAGGCTCCTGCGCCGCATTTTCCAGAATGGTTTCGCCCTCGGCCAGCGTGGCAGCCATCAGGAAATTCTCGGTGCCGGTGACCGTCACCATGTCGGTCGTGATGTTTGCGCCCTTCAGGCGCTTTTGGCCTGCGGGCAGGCTGGCCAGCATGTAGCCATGCTCGACATGAATCTCCGCGCCCATGGCCTGCAAGCCCTTGATGTGCTGGTCCACCGGCCGCGAGCCAATGGCGCAGCCGCCCGGCAGCGACACCGTTGCCTTGCCGAAACGCGCCAGCAGCGGCCCCAGCGCCAGCACCGAGGCGCGCATGGGCTTGACCCGGTCGTAGGGCGCCTCGGGCGAATCCAGCGAACCGGCATGGAGGGTGACGGTGCCCGGGTCGGTTGCGCTGCGCTCGGCCCCGACCCCCATGTTGCGGATCAGCTTGAGCATGGTGGTCACGTCCTGCAGGCCGGGAACATTTTGCAGCGTGACGGTTTCAGCGGTCAGCAGGGCCGCGCACAGTTCCGGCAGCGCTGCGTTTTTGGCGCCCGAAATATCGACCGTGCCAGCCAGCCGTTTACCGCCCTTGATGCGTAGTTTGTCCATGTGCTTCTTATTGCGCCTTGCGTGAGGCCCATTCGGCGGGCGTGTAGGTTTTCATCGACAAGGCATGCACCTCGCCGGTCTGGATGCGGTTGCCCACCGTGGCATAGCCACGGTGATGGCGCTGGATTCGCGTCATGCCTTCAAATTCGCTGGACACCATGGTCGCGTACCAGTGGCTGCCGTCGCCGGTCACTTCAAGGTGCTCGCAGGGCAGGCCGGCGGCAATGAGGGTTTGAAGTTCTTCGGTGGTCATAAATATTGATGGAAAAGGTTAGATCTCTTGCAGAAGTGTTCGGGACAACATCTTTTTGCAAACACGGTCCGCAGGGCTGGCTTCGCCAGACAGCAGATGCAGCACCCCCCCTCGCGGAGCAGCGCAGTACGAAAGCAGCAAGCGTGGGGCCATATTTCAGTGCCTGATCTTATAGCCCGTGCGCAGCATGTTGACCGCCACCGCGCCGATGATCAAGAAGGCCACCAGCACAATGCTCAGGCTGAGCCACGGCGACACGTCGCTGACGCCGAAAAAGCCATAACGAAAACCGTCGATCATGTAGAAAAACGGGTTCAGGTGGCTGATTTTTTGCCAGAACGGCGGCAGCGAGTGGATGGAGTAGAAAACGCCGCTCAGAAACGTCATCGGCATGATGATGAAATTCTGGAACGTGGCCATCTGGTCGAATTTTTCGGCCCACAGGCCGGCAATCACGCCCAAAGCGCCCATCATGCCCGAGCCCAGCACGGCGAACACCACGATCCACACAGGTGCCACGAAGCCGGGCTGGCCAAAAAACACGGTGACGACAAAAACCCCGGCCCCCACCATCAAGCCACGCACCACCGACGAGCCGACGTAGGCCCAGAACCAGTGCCAGTGCGACAGCGGCGTGAGCAGCACGAACACCAGGCTGCCCATGATCTTGCTCTGGATCAGCGACGACGAG
>JAQGMZ010000151.1 GCA_028292045.1 Polaromonas sp.
GAAGGCGGCACTGAAGCGGCACCGAATTTGCTGCGTACCCATACCAGCCCGATGCAGATCCGTTATGCGGTCCAGCATGTCAAGAAGCATCGCGCGCTGATTGATGCGGGTGGCCGCATGCCCGAGATTCGCGTTATTGCCCCGGGCCGCACATACCGGGTGGACAGCGATGCGACCCATTCGCCAATGTTTCATCAATGCGAGGGCCTGTGGATTGGGGAGAATGTAAGCTTCAAAGATTTGAAATTTGTGTTCACCGACTTTTGCCGAACCTTCTTTGAAAACGACGAGCTGGTGCTCCGGTTTCGCCCCAGCTTTTTCCCGTTCACCGAGCCCAGTGCTGAAATAGACATCCAGTTTCCTGCGGGCCCTTTAGCTGGACGGTGGCTGGAAGTGGCCGGATCTGGACAGGTGCATCCCAATGTCGTGCGCAACATGGGCCTGGATCCGGAAAAGTACATCGGATTTGCCTTTGGCATGGGCCCTGACCGGCTGACGATGCTGCGCTATGGCGTGAATGATTTGCGTCTTTTCTTCGACGGGGACATCCGGTTTTTGTCCCAGTTCCAGTCTTGAACAGAATAATAAATAAAAATAAGGCCTGTCCATGCAATTTCCTGAATCCTGGTTGCGCGAATTTTGCAATCCTCCGCTCACTACGGAACAACTTGCCGAAACCCTGACCATGGCCGGGCTCGAGGTTGAAGAGCTCAAGCCCGTGGCTCCGCCATTTACGCAGGTGGTGGTGGGTGAAATCATCGAGGTCGTCCAGCACCCCAATGCTGACCGCCTGCGCGTTTGCCAGGTTGACGTGGGGCAGGCCAGTCGCTTGACCATCGTATGCGGTGCGCCCAATGCCCGGGTCGGCATCAAGGTGCCTTGCGCGCTGGTGGGTGCCGAACTGCCGCCTGGCGAAGACGGCAAGCCATTTCATATCAAGGTCGGCAAGCTGCGCGGCATTGAAAGCCAGGGCATGCTGTGCTCGGCGCGCGAACTCAAGCTGTCGGAAGACCAGGGTGGCCTGCTTGAACTTGCAGCCGATGCGCCACCTGGGCAAAGCATTCGGGCGCACCTCCAGCTGGATGACATCTTGTTCACGCTGAAGTTAACGCCTAATCTCGCCCATTGCCTGAGCGTGCATGGCGTGGCGCGTGAAGTCGCCGCCTTGACCGGCGCGCCTTTGAAAGCTCCGGTTTTTTCATCAGTGCCAGCAGGCCTTGCCGACATGCTGCCAGTCACAATCAGCGCGCCAGAATTATGCGGCCGATTTTCAGGCCGAATTGTGCGCCATGTGAATCCGCAAGCTCCTACGCCTTCATGGATGGTTGACCGCCTGGCCCGCTGCGGTCAGCGCAGCGTCACGGCGTTGGTGGACATCTCGAATTACGTGATGTTTGAACTGGGCCGCCCGAGCCATATTTTTGACCTGGACAAAATTTCCGGCGGGCTCGATGTTCGCTGGGCCAAGCCCGGGGAAAGCCTCAAACTGCTCAATGGCGCCACCGTGGCGCTGGACGACACAGTCGGTGTGATATCGGACGAACGCCAGGTTGAATCCCTGGCCGGCATCATGGGCGGCGATGCGTCAGCCGTGTCCGATGAAACAAACAACATCTATGTCGAAGCAGCTTTCTGGTGGCCCAAGGCGATTGCCGGCCGTTCGCGCCGCTACAACTTTTCTACCGATGCCGGACACCGCTTTGAGCGCGGCGTAGATCCCGGTCTGACGGTTGAGCATATTGAACGCATCACCCAGCTGATCCTTGATATTTGCGGCACACCGGCAACCGTGTGCGGCCCCATCGATGACCAGCAAGTGAATATGCCCAAGGCCTTGCCGGTGAACTTGCGCATCGCGCGTGCGGCCAAGGTCATCGGCATGTCGCTCACCCAGACGCAGTGCATGGATGCGCTCAAGCGGCTTGGCCTGGACGTGGTGGCCAGCGATGGCACCTTGACGGTTACGCCGCCAAGCTTTCGGTTCGATCTGCAAATCGAAGAGGATCTGATCGAAGAGGTGGTTCGCCTGGTCGGCTACCGGCAGTTGCCGGATACGCCGCCATTGGGCCCCATCACTGCCAGGGTCAGTGCCGAGACTGTTCGCAGTGCATTTGCGGTACGCCGGCAAATGGCTTCGCTGGGTTACCAGGAAACCATCAATTTCAGCTTTGTCGATGAACGCTGGGAGCATGAACTGGCCGGTAACCCGAACCCAGTCAAGCTGATGAATCCGATTGCCAGCCAGATGAGCGTGCTGCGCTCCTCGTTGATGGGGTCATTGCTGCAGGTGCTTAAATTCAACCTCGACCGCAAGGCGCCACGCGTGAATGTCTTCGAGCTGGGACGGGTCTTTTTGCGCGACTCCCACATTTTGAACACCGACACCACCGTTGCCGGCTTTGACCAGCCCATGCGCATTGGCGGCCTGGCTTTTGGACCCAGGAATCCATTGCACTGGAACCAGCCTGACAAACCAGTTGACTTTTTCGACATCAAGGGCGACGTTGAAGCTTTGCTGGCGCCGCTGGTCGCCGAGTTTGCGCCTATAACCCACCCCGCCATGCATCCGGGGCGCTGCGCCAGCGTATCAGTGGCGGGTCGGTTGATTGGCCATTTAGGCGAATTGCATCCGCAATGGCGGCAAGGCTACGAGTTGGCGCAGGCCCCCATGCTGTTTGAACTGGATCTTGATGCCGTGATGCGGCGGCAGGTCCCGGTTTTTAAAAATGTCAGCAAGCGTCAACCTGTTGAGCGCGACATTGCCGTGATTGTGCAAGACGGCATCACCCACGCTGCCCTGATGGCGGCAATCGGCCAGGCGGACACGCAGGGCTTGCTCCAAAGCGCCATGCTATTCGATGTCTACCGGCCGCAACAAGCCAACGCCAGCATGCAGATGGGTGAAAAAAGCCTAGCTGTGCGGCTGGTGTTGTCCAATGGAGCGTTGAGTCTGACGGATGAAGACATTGAAGGCGCCGTGCAAAAAATCCTGGCGAGTTTGCAGGCTCACTTGCAGGCACGCCTGCGCGCTTGATCACTTCTTTCTGACCACCACGTTGCCTATCATCGCCACAAGGATTTTTGATGGAATTTGCCGTTGATAGTTTGGAAACCCCGGCGCTCACCAAGGCGCACATGGCTGATTTGTTGTTTGAGCAAATCGGGCTTAACAAACGCGAGTCCAAAGAAATAATCGATGCATTTTTTGAACTCATTTCAGAGCGCTTGATTGAAGGAAAAGATGTCAAGATTTCCGGATTCGGGAATTTCCAGATTCGTAGCAAGGCGCCACGTCCTGGTCGCAACCCCCGTACTGGGGAAGCTATTCCAATTGAATCTAGGCGTGTGGTGACCTTTCATGCAAGCCACAAGCTGAAAGACCAGATTCAGGGAGTGGTCCCTGAATTGCCGGAAGTGCACCATATTTTTTCAACAGATAAATAACTTGTCATATGCCCTTTACGTTTACGCAGGAGTTGGAGTAGATTCGAAGGACCAATCCAGAGGATATTGATTCAATTGGAGAATTTGCTTCTTCCCATTCCAGCAAAACGCTATTTCACCATCAGTGAAGTCAGCAGTTTGTGCGCGGTGAAACCGCACGTACTTCGCTATTGGGAGCAGGAGTTCATACAGTTGCGCCCGATGAAAAGGCGCGGCAATCGCCGCTATTACCAGCTTCATGAAGTTGAGTTGATAAGAAAAATTCGCCAGCTCCTCTACGAGCAGGGATTTACCATTGTCGGGGCCAGAAACAAGTTGTTGGACAATGCTTCAGGCGGACCTGATGAGCAAACTGGTAGCGGCGCACCACGGGCGTCCTGGGAACTTCCCGTGAAAATGCCCGTTACCGCACAGGCACAGGTCATGGGCG
>JAQGMZ010000165.1 GCA_028292045.1 Polaromonas sp.
CGCCGCGCTGGCGGCTACCACGCAAGCGGCCAGCACCGCGCAGGCCGCCGTCGCCGCCGCCGGGCAGATGGGCGCACAGACGCTGGCCTACGCCACCATCGTGCAGTGGCCCGCCAGCCTCAACACCGTCACGCGCCTGATGCTGACGGGCAATGCGGTCATGGCGACCCCCACCGGGCAGCAGGTCGGGTTTTACTACCTGACCGTGGACCGCGCAGTTACAAACCAGACGCTCACCTGGTCGGCCGATTTTCACTGGCCGGGCGGCACGCCGCCAGCGGCCTCGACCGGCGCGGGCATGATCGACACCTACACCTTCCGCTCGGACGGCCAGAAGATGTATTTCTACAGCCTGGTGCCCGGCATTCCCGTGACCGCCGCCGATGCGGTGGTCATCACGCCCGGCGCGCTGAGTCTGTGGTACGACCCGTTCGACCTGAGCGCGCTGTACCAGGACGCCACGGGCATGACGGCAGTGACGGCCGCCGGGCAGTCCCTCGGGCGGATGGTGGACAAAGATAGTGGCATCCACTGGATGCAGTCCACCGCCGACGCCCGGCCCCTGCTGGCCGATGCGCCGCTTAGCGTGGTCTTCGACGGCAACGACGCATTGGCGGCCGAAGCGTTTGCAGTGGGAACGCTCGGCGCCAACATGGATATTTTTATCCCGATGAAGCGCAACACGAATAGCAAGATCGTCACGCTCTACGACAACGCCGCCGATGGCGAGTGCTATGTGGGCACCATGTCCACAGTCAACGGCACGGTGGACCTGGGCTCGGGCGCGCCGACCTACGCGGTCAACGGCAACAGCCTGACCGCAGCGACGCGCCCGGCGATTGAGGCGGCGATGGGCACGGGCCGCTGGAGCCTGCTGGAAATCCGCAACGCCAACCTGTCCGCATGGCGGGGCATTGGGATCGGGGGCTATAACGGATTTGCGCTGAATGGCGCCCTGGGTCCGGTGCGGGTTCTACCCGCGCAGACAGATGCAGCGCGCACCAGCATTCGTAATTCGATCATGACGACTTACGGGATCACGGTGGCGCCTGTTGCGGCGCCAGCGGCACCCGCCCAGGGCGACTTCTACAACACCCGCGTGCAAAACCTGCTGCCGATGCAAAAGCAGATTCGCGGCATCTACTACGAGGTGTATTTTGGCCACACCAATCAATACACTGTCAACGACATAGACACCCGCCTCAACGAGTGGTATCTGTTTACGGCCCAGCCTAAAGTGCCTGCCGGATGGGGGACCGCGAGTAAGGACAACTACGGCGACGGCACCTTCGATATGCCCAACATCGGCGAAGCCAACCTGAGTAACGACAAGCTGCTGGCGGCTCACAATCGAGGCGTTCGTCTCGTGCTTTCGATTGGCGGCGCACAGGCGGGCTTTAACATCGACACGAACGCCCGTCGCCAGAAGCTGCTCGACAGCATCATTTCGATGATTACCCGCCTGAGCGCAGGCTCTGGCGTCGGGAACATCATCAGCGGAGTCAGCTGGAATACTTTCGAGGCATACCTGCGCAGCATCTACGCCAACAACCCGGCGAACTGCACGGCCAACACAGCCAACATCGTGTGGATCAGCCAGCAACTCGCCGCGCTGTACGGCCCGAATTTCAGCTTCCACATGCCGCCGTCGTCGAGCTTCAGCTTCAGCCCTTACGACATCATCGTGGCGCGTGCGATGAAGGCATCCGGCCTTCCCTTCGTGGCAGCACCGCAGAACTACGACGACGACTACTCGACCAAAACTCCGGGCGTGGTCAGCACAAACAACAAGCAGTGGGCAGCGGACATCGGGCAAGACGCCACGATGATTGGCCTGGCTTGCGGCTTCAAGGGCAGCTATGCAAAGGCAATGACGATGCCGTTCATGCAGACCGAGCTTGACAACTACCTGGCCACTTACCCGTACATCCGAGGCTTTTTCTTGTGGTCGCAACACGACAAGATCAACGCCGACATGCCCGCCTGGATGACCTACGTTATCAGCAAGATTCCAGGCAAGCTGTGATGAGCGCGCCAGAAACCCCACAAGAGCCATCCGCCAGGGTGGTTTTTGACTTAAAAATCCCACTTTGGGGGGTGATTTCGGCCTGCTGTGCGGGCATGGCGCTGTTTGCGTCCCTGTATTTCTCGGTGCAGGCGCTGACCGAGGCCGTCAAGGACCTGCAGATCACGGTCAAGACCGGCAACACCAGCGTGATGACGCTGCAGTCCGAGCAGTCGCTCATCAAGTTCCGCATCGGCACGGCCGAGTCGGACATTTTGGCGCTCAAGGCGGCGCTGGCCAGTAACACGAAGGGTTTGAAATGAACTTTGAACAAGCCTATGAGAAGTTGCTGGGCCATGAAAAGGGCTACAGCAACCACCCCGCAGACAAGGGCGGCCCGACGAACTGGGGCGTGACGCAAAAGGTAGCCCGCGCCAATGGCTACCAGGGCGACATGCGCGACTTCCCGCAGGCGCTGGCGCACGCAATCTACCGCAAGGACTACTGGACGCCCTGCCAAGCCGACGCGCTGCCCGCAGGGGTGCGCTATGACGTGTTCGACGGCGCGGTGAACAGTGGTGTCGGCCAGTCGGTGCGCTGGCTGCAGCGGGCGGCGGGTGCTGAGGCTGACGGGGCGGTCGGCCCGGCCACCTTGCGGGCGGTAAACGCCCTGCCGGGCGCGGTGCTGGCGGCGCGGTTCAACGGGCATCGCTTGATGTTCATGGCGGGCTTGTCGAATTGGGACAGCTTCAGCGAAGGCTGGGCCAAGCGCATTGCTACCAACCTGCTGGGGGTGTCGTGATGGTGCTCGCCCTGCTGCCGGTCATCGGCACCCTGCTCGACAAGTTCTTTCCCGACGCCGGTGACGCGGCCGACGCCAAGCTCAAGCTGTTGCAGATGGCGCAGGCGGGCGAGCTGGCGCAACTGGACGCCGACCTGAAGCTGGCGACCGCGCAGATTGCGGTGAACGAAGCTGAGGCGGCCAGCGGGTCATTGTTTGCATCATCATGGCGCCCGCTTATCGGCTATGTTTGCGGCTTGGGTTGCGCGTGGAACTGGATTGGCTTGCCGGTGGCGTCGTTCGTGATGAGCGCCATCGGGCACCCTGTTGCCATCTACCCGGCCGACTTGGGTGAGATGATGCCATTGCTGCTGGGGATGCTTGGCCTTGGGGGGTTGCGCACGATTGAGCGCGTCAAGGGCGTGATACCGCCGGGCCAGTGATAAAATAAGGCGAGATAAAGCGGTAGTGGACGACCGCTTTATCTCTAATCACCGACCTAACTATTAAGGAGTTAAGGCAATGACTGATAATAATTTTATCATCGCAAAACAAGACCTTTCCCATCTATTGGAGTTCAATATTGGGAAGAACAGGTCTGCTGATCTTGTTGGTCGCAGGTTCACGCACCTCGTAGTTACGGAGAAGGCCGGCAAGGACAAGAGGAACAACGCGCTGTGGTCTTGTGTTTGTGATTGCGGCGGGAGCGCTCTCACAAGGACTTTTATGCTGACTTCCGGTCGGACTAAAAGTTGTGGGAGTTTGCAGGTGGCAGTGTTAATCGCCATGACAACTAAGGAGAGAACCACGCCGGCCACAAAGACCTGCTCTACATGTAAAGCCGTTAAAGACGCCGGAATGTTTGGAGTGAGAAAGTCAAAACCCGACGGCCTGACATCTCAGTGCAACAACTGCAAAAACGTTCGGTATAAGCAGGAAAATAATGCCCGCGTTCTTGAGGGAACAACATACCGAAAATCTAGAGTAAAGCGCGCAACGCCGCTATGGTCAAAGAGGGCGGACTTGTTGCCGTTTTACGAATTGGCGCAGCAGCTTAAAAACGACACCGGAATAGATCACCACGTAGATCACATCATCCCGTTGCTGCATGAATTTGTTTGCGGCCTTCATTGCCCTGCCAACTTGCAAGTCATCCCTTGGCGTGTGAATTTATCAAAAGGGAATAAATGGCAGATTGCTGAATAACGCATTCAGCATCGGGGCACTTCGCACGGTGGAGAAAATCAAAGGTGTGTCTTGAATAGTCGCTAGTGACTATTTGCACATTCCGGCAAAATAAAAGCGGGCCGAATTGCTCAGGCCCGCCTGGGGGGTTTGATGCGAGGCTGGTTTGGTGCGGCGGCCAGCATCTCCATGTACACCACCCTGGCCGTGAACTCGCCATCCTCCCATCGGGCCGCTTCGATCATCTCGGGCGTCGGCTCCAACGGCATCAGCATGAAACCTTTGGGCGGCTGCCATGCTGCCTCATGCGCGGCGATGATGGCGCGGGCGAAGCTCTGAAAGTCGTCACGGCCATAGCCTGCGCTTTGCTGAAACACCCGGCTGATGTCGTTGTCGGTCAATTGGCTCATGTCGTGCTTTCGTTGGTTGCTGCAAGTGGCTTGACCGGCATGCGGGCGCCCGTGGGGCCGATCATTTCAATCGGACCTACCGCCAAGCCGCGCACCCACAGCAGCGCCCGAGCCTTTTCGATGGCGGCAGTGAAGTCTTCGCCTGTTTGCCGGTGCAGGTCTTGCGTGCCGTCCTCATACGTGAGGAGTGTCACGGGCAGCTCGTTGCCCCATCCGCCGTCATGTTCGCTCAGCAGGATTTCCTTGGTGGTGTTCATACTTGCCTTTGTGGTTGTGCTCAGAACACCGTGGGTCAGTTCTGAGCTTCGTTGGAATACCGATGGAGAGAAGGCAAAGGGAGAAGGGCCACCCAAAGCCTCCCCTACCCACGACAGTGAATAAAAGAGCGTATGCCACCACCCCAAAGGGTTGCATCGATGCTAAGAGTAGGTTCCCGCCTCTTAGTCCCCGGACTTCGATGTTCAGCCAGTCCACCAGCTCACATGGGGAATTGCACCCGTGCCTTGCGGCGTGTCTGGTTATCCGGTTTGCTTCCACGCGGCCCCAGGTGCGGCCCTTGCTGACGTGTGGAGTACGGTCAAGGGCTGCGGAAACGACAAAGCCCGTAAGGGTTGCATCTCCGCCTGGCAGCGAGGGGAAATTACTTTCCCCGGAAATACAACCCTTACGGGCTCGATTAACTTTTGTCTTGCTGCCAGGCTTGACGGTTTCGATTCTACTCAGGTTTTGACCCCCGTGCAAGCATCGCCTTCAGGATCAAGTCCGTAACGGTCGTATCGCCCCGTGCAGCCTCCGTTTTCCACGCCCTGCGCAAACTGGCGGGCACCAGGATATTGACGCGCACCAACTCCTCCTGCGTGACCTCATGCACCGGCACGTCGTCGCGGACCTGCTCCAGCGGCTTGGACTTCAGAGCCATCGGGCAGCCTCCAGCTCGGCCAGCACGGCGTCGACGTCGGCCCGCGCATCGAGGTTGGGCAGGTCGTACACGCTGACGCCATCGGTCAGCGCCTGCGCGTAGGCGGTGCGATCGCCCAGCGTCGACGTCAGCTGATCCAGCCCGTACTCATTCCACTCCCCACCCTTGACCAGCCCGGCCAGCTTCGTGCCGGCTTTCACGCGGTTGACCAGAAAGGCCGCGTCGACCTGGCCGCCGACGTCCAGTTTCGATCGAATCAGCTTGACCGTGGCGGCGCTGGCCCAAATGTCGGCGCCTGACGGCTGGATGACCACCAGCGCCACATGCGCCACGCGCACGACAGCGGCCGCCATGGATTCGGCCTTGGCCGGCGTGTCGACAATGACGTAATCGGCCGACAGCGCATGAATGGCGCCCAGCATCTGCGGCCGGTCCAGCGCGATGACGTCGGGCAGGTCGATGCCTTCCGGGCTGGCTGCGCGCCAGTCTCTCGCCGTGCCTTGCGGATCGGCGTCGACCAGCACCACGCGCTTGCCGCGCCGATGCAGTGCGGTCGCCAGGTTGCTCGCTGCCGTGCTCTTGCCGGTGCCGCCCTTCTCGTTCATCAGTGCAATGATTTTCATGGCCGAATCATCTGAGCTTTTGATTCGCCGGGCAACTGAGCATTTATACAGGTGAGTGCCGAATCAGGTGATTCGATGAGTATCTACCCGTGTAAGTACGCCCTCCGGTCCCGATAACCATCGTTTATCGGGGGTAGAAATTCACAGCAGATCGCCCTATCCCTTTTGCAGTTATCTTAGGGCAGTGGCTTGCGAAACAGGTAGGCGCGGTAGGCCACGCTCACCAGCCCGGCGCGGCTCGGGTGCGGATCGTGCAGCATCTGCCCGGTGGCGCTGTCGCCCACCACGGCGTGGCTGAATCCTCGCGGGCTCGGTCCGCTGAGCAGGCACCGGGGCAGCACCGCGCCGCCTGTTCCGGCAAAGCTGTCAGCCCTGTAGTCCAGCCAGAAGCCTTGCGCATCGAGCCACGCGAGCAGGCAGTCCCACCAGTGGTTTTCGCCCAGCAGCGCGAAGTGCGGCACCGCTTCGAGCGGCCAGTCCAGGATGCTCGCCAAGCTCGCTTGCAGGCAGTTGCCGCACTCGCCCTCGGCGTGCAGAATCGTTTGATCTACCGTGCTCATGACGGCCGCACCGCCTGGGCGATGGCCTTGCTATCGGCTTCCAGTTCCGCATCAATGACGGCATCGAGCTTTTCATTGCGCAGCAGATACCAATAGTCCTTTGCCACCGGGCCGTTGCACAGCACCTTCTCATCGTTGTCACCGTGACGCAGCCAGCGATAGCGCTCGGCATCCAGGCGCAGCGCGGCCATCTCGGCGGCTTGAGCCTCTTGCGCTTCACGAAGCCGTTGCGCGCCCAGCGTGATTTCCTCGCACAGCCGCGTGTTGTAGCGGTCTTTTCCCGCCAGCACTTCCGTCAGCCGCTCAATCTCGGCGTCCTTGGCGGCCAGCAGGGCGGCGACATACTTTTGCACGTCGTCGTATTGGCTTTGCACGCCACCCTCGAACACGCACTCGTCAATCAGTCGCGTCAATTCTTTTTTCATTTGGATTCCAGTCTTTCTAGTTTTCGACGCCGATAAGTTATCGGTTATCGTGACTTGGCGATTTCAGCCGCAGCGCGGGTAATGGCCCGGCGCGTGGCGGCAAACGCATCGGCGCCGTGCGGCTCGACGGCAAAGCGCTGGCCTGCACCCACGAAGTACCCCGCGTAGGCGTGGGGGCCGCCGTCCTCGCCCTCGTAAAAATCAATCGCCAGCCGCACGGCCAGCCTGAGCGCATGACCGTCGTCCTTGAGCGGGTTCCAGTTCTTGCGCCCGACCTTGACTGTGCAGCCGTCCAGGCCGATGGCCTTGGCCGCCAACGCCAGCAGTTCTTTGTCGGTCATGCCTGCACCACCTGGGTGATGGCTGCGTCGGCGATGGCGCGGATATAGGCTCGGGCGCCGTTCGAGCCGTATTCCAGCGTGTAGGAGCAGGGTTGGCCGTCGCGCCCCACGGCCTCGGGCAGTTCCCAGCGGGAGATTTTCCCCAGTGCTTCACGCAGCGCCGCAATCCCGGCCTCTGCCTTGACCCGGCGAACACGCTCGGCCACCGCAGCGGCCTGCCATGTGGCAAAGCCATCCGGGCCTTGGACTGCCAAGCGCAGGGTGTGCAGTTCGGCCCAGGCTTCGCTGTCCAGCTTGAGTTCAGCCTTCAGCGCGGCAATCTCGGCGTCCTTGGCGTCGAGCAGCGTCTTGATGGCGGCATACGCCCGCTCGGCCGCTGCGTCCTTGAGCGCGTCGCTGCCGTCCGGGCCTTCCGTGACGGCGGTGCTCACG
>JAQGMZ010000169.1 GCA_028292045.1 Polaromonas sp.
ACTCGTCGTACGACGGGCTGGCCAGGATGCGCGAGTCGGGCGACTCCATGCGCGTGCCCAGGTTGTAGCGCACCGTGTTGTCCCAGCGCAGCTTGACATCGTCGTTGCCGGTGTTGAGCTCGATGGCCATGACCGAGGAGCTACAGACGACAGCAATGGCGGCGACCAGCGCCTTCTGGGTGAACAGCGCCTGGGCTGGTTTGTATTTTTGGTTCATTCTCATCATTTTTCTCCATCCTGTGGTGGTGTGCCGAGCCGCAGCGCAGGCAGTCTTTGGCTGTGCAGCTGCGTACTTGTCTTTCTAGAAAACTCCCTGGCCCCTGCAAAATTCACGTGAAATTTGTCAAAGCGAGCCACGGACCTGGCCATGAAACATCTTTGAGTCAGTTCTGAACACAACAAATTCTGCAATCCGAATTGAATTCTGTATTAAAAATTTGTTTTGCTTATTCACGTTTCTACTTAGATGTATCCAAAAAAAGACTTTCTGTTCAAATTCCATGCTCACCCAGCCACAACAGCCAGGGCCGGCCAGCCCTGGCATCCAACAGTTCCGCGCCTGAAACTCCCCGGCCCAGGCTTCAGGCCTGCGCGTCTTCCAGCCCTGAAAGCCGGGCCGGGTCGGCGCCGGTCTGGCGCGACAGGTCGTAGGTATCGAAATACTCACGCCATGCGGTGATGAGCCCATCGGCGTCGAGTTCGAACATGGCCATCAGCGCATGGCGCACCTTCTTGCCATTGCGGGTGAAGTGGTCGACCCGCTCGGTGGCCACCATGCGGTCGGTGGACACGATATGCACGATCCCGCAATGTGGAAACGACACGTAGCCGAGTTGACGGCGTATCTCGGCGCGGATCGCTTCGCGGCCGCGAATCACCGGCCCGCCCGGTATGTACAACTCCCAATGGCCGTCCGGCGCGAACATGGAGGCGATTTTTTCAATATCGGGCACGCGTTCGCCGTCGCCCCAGGCGGATAAAAATTCACGAACGATGGCTTCCTGTTTCTGTCCCATGGTCAAGCTTCCTTTGGTTTCAATAAATTGCGCACCACCTGCACATACGGCACGGTGCAGCTCATGCCGCCGTCCGAACGCATCAGGGTGCCGTTGATGTAGGCCGATTCATCCGAGGCCAGGAACAGCGCCAGCGAGGCGATGTCTTCCGGCAACCCGAGGCGCGGCACGTTGTGCAAGTCGAGAAACGCCGCGTCCATTTCCGCGTTGGCCCAGGCCTGCTGGGCGGGCGTCTGGATCACGCCGGGCAGGATGGCGTTGCAGCGGATGCCCTGCTTGCCGAAGGTGGCGGCGATAGTCTGCACATACCAGTTCACCATGGCCTTGGAGCCGCCGTAGCTGAACTGCGCCACGTCCCCGCCGAGCGAACTGGTGGACGAGGTGAACAGGATCGAACCGCCTCCCTGCCTGAGCATGTGCGGAATCGCCATCTTGCTGGCCAGCACGCCGCCCAGCACATTGACCCGCACCACATCGAAGAAGCGCTCCGTGTCGAAGGCCAGGAAGTCCTTGTCGGCCTTGCCCTTGCCCGAGGTGTTGACGGCGTTGTTGTAGAGGATGTCGATGCGGCCGAAGTGCGACACGGTGCGCTCGACCATGGCCGCAAGCTGGACTTCCCGGGCGACATCGACTTCCATCGCCAGCGCCATGCCGCCTGCCGCCTCAATCTCGCGTACCACGTCCTCCGCCGCATCACCGCGCAGGTCGGTGACCAGCACGCTGGCGCCTTCGCTGGCAAAGCGCAGCGCGGTGGCGCGGCCGATGCCGCTGCCCGCGCCGGTGATGCAGGCGACCTTGTCCTTCAATCTGTCCATACTTCGGTTTCCTTTGTTAATAAGCTTCAATCGTCACGGGAATGGCAGACATGCGCGGCATGGCGTTGATGGCTTCGAACACGCGGTCATTGCGCACCAGCAGGTTGGTCGATGCGCCGTGGCGCTCGTAGCTGTCCGGCTCGTTGTCCGCGCGGCCCCAGTTGTGGCTCATCGACACCACTCCGCCCCGCAAGGTGGCATCGGGCCGGACGATGCCCACGATGGCGCCGTACTGGGCGCGGACATGCACCTTCTGGTCGGTGGCCAGACCCATGCGTTCCAGGTCGGCCGGGTTCATGTGCAGCGGGTTGTAGGGATTGCGCTGGCGGATGCTTTCAGACTCCATGCCGATGGAACCGTTGACGTCGCGCATGCGGCGCACGATCAGGTGAAAAGCGGTTTTTGCCGTTTCATCCGCTTTTAAATGCGCCAACGGCTCGGCGGCGACTTCGCCCAGTTCCGCCACCACATCGGGCGGCGCCACGGCGAAGCGGCCGGCTTGCGGCCGGGCTGGCTGTACGATGGCGGGCCGGTTGCGGCCGTCCCAGATCAGGCCGGGGCTCTGCTGGATGGCCTCCAGCGTGAGCCTCGTCTTGTGCAGGCCGCGCGCCAGCAGCTCTTCGGACGTGGGAAGTCGGTCCAGCGCCAGCGGCTTGCCGCCGTACTGCATTGCCAGGCCAAGCCGACCGGCCAGTTCAAAAAACACCTGCCAGTCGTCCATCACGTCGCTGCCTGCCGGCGGGGCGATGGCGGCAGGCGCGTACTGCGTCCAGGCGTCGGGGTAAAGCGGCCTGCCGAGCGTCAGCGGCAAATCATCGCGCTCGTACTGCAGCTTGGGAGAAAACACGTAATGCGCCTGA
Source organism: Polaromonas sp. (assembly GCA_028292045.1). Taxonomy (GTDB): domain Bacteria; phylum Pseudomonadota; class Gammaproteobacteria; order Burkholderiales; family Burkholderiaceae_C; genus Polaromonas. Next base: position 2,692 of record JAQGMZ010000169.1, read on the forward strand.
CCGGCGGTGGTGCTGAGGTACGGGTCGATGACGACCAGCAGTTCGAGTGAACGCAGCGCCTGGAGCATGCGCGCCTTGTCAGGCACTGAATTGGCGATGTTGGCGCCGTCGACGATCAGCGCCTTGATTTGCCCCGGCCCCGGCGTCAGTATCTCGTCGGCCAGCGTGGCTGTGAGCTTTTCGCCGTACAGCTGGCCGACCCCGCGAATGCGGCTGGGCGGCAGCGCCTCCCAGGGCCGGGTCGGCGCCACCACGTCGGCATGCCAGGTGACGGGCGGCTGCAGCGGATCATGGTGCGGCATGGTTTCGCCGGCCCGCTTGAAATGGCCGCAGACCACGTCCAGGCACTGGATCAGGTGCTCAGCCAGGTTCGATCGCGGCGCCATGTCGGTGCCGGTCCCGGTGATGACCGCGCCATGCCGGGAGGCAACGGCAAACATGTCTGCAGCTGCCCGCAAGGCCCCGGCATCGATGCCGGCGCGCAGGGCCACTTCGTCCGGCGTGAACGGGTCGACCGCGCGGCGCAGCATGTCCAGGCCGTCCACATGCAGGGCGCAGAAAGCCGCATCGTGCCTGCCCGCCTCCAGAACCAGCCGCAACAGCCCGGCGGCAACCACATGGTCCTGGCCGGGGAGCGGTTGCAGGAAGATGTCGGCATGGTGCGCAGTTTCAGTCTGGCGCGGATCGACGACGATCAGCTTGAGCCCGCGCGCCTTTGCCGCCTTCAGGCGCCGGGTCGGGTCGCTGACCAGCATGCCGCCGGCCGAATGCGACACCAGCGGGTTGCAGCCGAACACCAGCAACACCTCGGCGGTGTCCACATGCACCTGGCCTGCATGCCACGACCCCAGCCGGCCGGCGGCAATGTACTTGGCCGACTGGTCGATGGTCAACGTGGTGTAAAGCGACGACGAGCCCAGCGCCCGCAAAAATTCGCCATGCATCCGGAAAGCGGTCGAGTTGTGAAAGGCTGCGGTGCCGCGAAACAGCGCCACCGCGTCGGGGCCGTCGCGGGCAATGATGGCGGCCAGCCGTGCCGCGATGTCGTCCAGCGCAGCCTGCGTACCCACCCGCGCCATTGAACCATCGTCCGCACGCCGCAGTGTGTGCAGCTGGCGGGCCGCGCCGTGGTGGGCGTCCATTGCCTGCAAACCCTTGAAGCAGGCGTAGCCCTGGCTGACCGGATGCGCCTTATCGCCCCGGATGCCGGCGATTCGTCCCTGGTCGATGGTCAGCACCACCCCGCAGGCGGCGATGCACGTTCGGCAAAACGATCTGACTTCATAAACCTGCTCGGGCTTGCTTGCATTCATCCCGCCTACTTTAGGGCGCGAAGCCTCAGGCGTGCATGCCAACTGGTGTCGATAAAACGCTGGAAGCATCGCCCAGCCGCGTCACGCTGACCGGAATGCCGTTGAGCATCGCATTGCCCGAGGCGGCGTCGACCATCAGGCCCGGGCTCAGCAGGTTGATGTTGATCCCGGCATGCCGCGCTGCAACCTGGGTCTGCGTTCCCGGCGCGCCATGGCCCCAGCCATGCGGCAGCGACACCACGCCGGGGCGGATGTCCCCTGTGGTCTCGGCCGCCACCTGCACGGTGCCGCTCACGCTTTTCACTTCCACGGTGTCTCCGTCGGCAATCCCAAGCCGCTGCGCATCCAGCGTGTGGATATGCAGGGTGCAGCGGTCCTTGCCGCGCACCAGCGCGTCCACGTTGTGCATCCATGAGTTGAGCGAACGCAGATGCCGCCGGCTCACCATGACCAGTTCGGGCGGCTCGGCGGCCATCGCATTTTCCAGCCGGGGCAGGTCGGCCAGCACATGCGGCGGCGCCAGTTCGATGCGGCCTGAAGGCGTTGTCAGCGCCGCATCGCCCTGCGGCCCGGCCATGCCCAGGAGCATGCCGTCCGGCTGGTCGATGAACGACTGCAGTGTGAAACCGCCGGGATTTTGGCCGAAGCGTTCGCCGAACGGCCCACCGCGAATGCACAGGTCGAGCACGCGGGCGCCGCCGTGCGCCGGCAGCGCCGCCAGCGCGGCTTCAGGCGCAATGCCGGTCTGCTCGCACATGGCGCTGAAATACGCGTCATCCAGCGCGTTCAGGTCGGCTGCCGGGTTGCCGCCCATGATGGCGCCCAGGCGCGTCAGCACCTCCCACTCAGCCGGACGGTCTTGCGGCTCGAACAGGGTGGGCGAGTAATGCCCGCCGACGCTCAGGGAAAACGGCCAGGCATACACGTCCCAGTGCGGCTGCTCCAGCGGCGACAGAGCCGGCAAGATCACATGCGCATGGCGCGAGGTTTCATTGCGGTACAGGTCGATGCTGACCATGCATTCGAGCTGCGGCAGGGCGGCGTCCAGCCGGGCCGAGCCGGGCGCGGACAGCACCGGGTTACTGCCCATGGTGACCAGCGCCCTCACCTGCCCCGGGCCGGGCGTGTCGATTTCCTCGGCCAGGGACGACGCCGGGACCTGGCCCAGCACCGACGGCACGCCGCGCGTGCGCACCAGCTTGCCATGCAGCGGGGCGCTGGGCGGGTACACCGGGTTCAGCGAGAAGTGCGGCGCCACTTGCGTGCTCCACAGCGTGCCGCCCACCGCATCCAGGTTGCCGGTCAGCGCGCCCAGCACATCGACCAGCCACGACGCGAGGGTGCCGAATTCCTGCGTGCAGGTGCCGATGCGGCCATACACAGCGGCGCTCGGCGCATCTGAAATTTCCCGCGCCAGCTGGACGATGACGTCGGCGGGCACGCCGCAAAAGGCCGATGCGCGCTCGGGGGAATAGGCCAGCGCCGCGGCTCGCAGTTCCTCCAGGCCGTTGACCCGGCCTTCGAGCTGCTTGAGCCGCACCCGGCCCTCGGCAAACAGCACGTTGACGACGGCCAGCATCAAGGCGGCGTCGCCACCGGGGCGAATCGATATCCACTGGTCCGCCACCTGGGCGGTGCCGGTGCGCACCGGGTCCACCACGATGACGCGGCCGCCGCGTGCGCGCAGGGCCTTGATCGCGCCCATGGCGTCAGGGTGCGAAAAGATGCTGCCCTTGGACGCGGCCGGATTGCCGCCGAAGATGACGAACAGGTCCGTGCGGTCCACATCGGGAATCGGCATCTTCCACATGTCGCCGTACATCAGGAAGTTGGTGACGTTCTTGGGCAGCTGGTCCACGCTGCTGGACGAATAGCGGTGCGCAAAGCGACCGTGGCGCACCAGCATGGCGGTGTAGCGGCTGGTGTCGAAGCCGCCCTTGCTCATGTTGCCGCTGTAAAAGGCAAAGGCCCCCTGGCCGTGGCGTTCGCGCACGCCGGCGGCCAGTTCTTCGATGCGTTCAAACGCGGTCTCCCAGGAGACTTCGCGCCACTCGGCGCCGTCGCGCACCATGGGTTGGCGCAAGCGGTCCGGGTCGTGGTGCAAGGCGCCCAGCGTCGTGCCCTTGGGGCAGATGTGGCCGCGGCTGAAGACATTCTCGAAATCAGGCCGGATGCTGATCACCTGCTTGTCGGCCACGGTGACCTTGAGGCCGCACATGCCTTCGCACAGCGGGCAGGTCCGGCGGTGAACGTAAGTGTCAGGGGTCGTGGTGGTGTTCATGGCATTCGGGTGGAAGGAGACAACGCCCAGTCTAGGCAGTACGGCCGCAAACCGAAGGTTTGAAAGCATCGGCCAAACACAGACCTGTAGCTTTGAGGCGCAGCACCCGCGTTGTAGGCGGTTTGACTTCTCAACGGTCCATTCCCAGTAGCTGCGAAATGTCCCGGCCCGGTTCGGCATCCGGGCGGTAGGAAAAGTCGCCCCGGCGCTGGCGTTCAGCCAGTTGCTCCAGCTGGAAACGGTACCGAATGCCGGGCTTGTCAAAACGCGAGTGCAGATCGAGTCGTTCGCTGTCATCGACATAGCGCTCGGTCTGCAGACGCACGGCCAGGTTGTCCTCGGCCTGGAACATGTAGGCCGTGCGCGGCATCACGAACCGGAAAGGCGCTGGCGCGGCGGCAGTGTATTGGGTGACATCGACGTGCGAGCGGTAGCGCCCGACCGGCACGAAACCCTGCACATGCGGAATGTCGTAGCCTGGGCGAAAACGAGGGAAAGAGATCGCCACGCCGCTGCGCAGATGAACGTGCAGTGTGGAGCGAAAGTCCTGGTGCCTGGCGCGTATGCCACCTATCCACCGCATGATGGGTGCCACCGAGCGCTGCGTGACGATCCGCGTGCGCGTGACGGTTTCCGAGGTCCACTCCACTTCCACCCTGTCGGACGCGGACTCGGCTTCGCCAATCGTCTTGGCATGCAGAAAGTCAGCATGGGTCAGATCGATCAAATTTTCAATCGACAACGGTGAACTGGTGTCAAACCGCAAGGTGCGCTGCATGTAGCGCGGAATCTTGCCATCAAGCGGCAGGAACGGAACATGCGGTATCAACAGCGGATCGACATGATCTGGAATGCCGTACCAGACCCAGACGTAGCCGTAGCGCTCGATGACGGGATAGCGGCCGCTGCCGCCCGTGAAGGCCGTGGTCGGAGGCTTGGATTGCGCCAGCAGATCAGGCCGCACTTCAGTGGCCTGCGCCACACCGTTTTCGCGCCACAGGTAGTAGGGCTGGGAATGAATGATGCGGCGCAGCGGCTGGGCTGACAGCAGGTGGCTGAAAGTCACGGGAAACCGGGTGTCGCGCAAATCGTAGTTGCCAGGGTTCCAATCGCTTCGCACCTTCCTGGGCGCAAACGGGGTCGTCTCCGCATTCATCTCGGCAAGAGGCATTTCGTTCACGGTCTTTCTCCTTTTAATATCACGCAGCAGCCAGTTTTGCAGTTGTTTCGCGTGAAATGGCTTGCACATACTGCTGTGAAGGCTGAACCAGCACCGCAGCCAGGGCGAGGCCATTAATCGTAGTCAACACCTGAAATGGCGCCCGGCCCAGCATCCGGGCATGGCGCCAACGCAGCGGTGCGCCATGCACGCGGGTGTCGTGCAGATAACCGCGCCAGCACAGGCTGGTCGTGCCGCGCCGGTTGGCACCGGCGGCAATGTGCAGCGTGACCACCGGCAGCTCCTGGGCCGTCAGCAGTTGAACGTGTATGGCGCCACCCACCAGCGGTACCGCCGTGCGCAGGATCAGGGGGTGGTCGTTCACAAAAGCGGGCGGCAACCAGCGTCCTTTCCAGACCGCACCCCGGTCCAGCACCAGGTTGTTGCCGTCGGGCCGGGTGTCACCGAGGAAAAAATCGGTGAGCCGCACGCCGTCAAATTCCAGCAAGGCTTGCGGTCCGTCGAGCATGGCGGCCAGGTATTCGCGGTAAGCCAGGCTCACGACGGTCGAACCCATGAACTCACGCCCTGCAGGACGGTAAACCTCCGCTGGCAAGCGCCCGCCCGCTGCATCAGCACTCGCGCCCAGCCAGACATGCACAAAACCACTGGCCTCGCGCACCGGGTAGGCCCGGGCCGCGTAGCGGTCCGGCACGCGCTCCGCCTCATCCAGGTTCGGAATCGCGGTGCAGCTGCCCGTGCTGCCGCTAAAAGTCCAGCCGTGGTAGGCGCACTGCAGGTGGCCTTCCCTGATGCGGCCAATGGACAAGGGCACCCGCCGATGGGGGCAGCGGTCTTCCAGCGCGACCGCCGCGCCCGCGCTGTCGCGAAACAACACCAACTCATGCCCGTCAAAGACGACTGGCAGCGGTTTTTTATCAGTCACCGCCCCGGACAGTGCCACGGCCCACCATGCATCGGTGGTCGGGCAAAAGAATTTGTTCAATTTCATGGTGTCGCTTCTTAGGGGTGATGCCGCTTTGTTTCAGCAGCCCATGATCGGGCGGCACGGGCCTGGTGTCACGCGCTACGGCTACTGTTGAAACGCTCGATGTGTATTTGGGGCTTTCATGACGGCATTCAGACATGAAAGCAAATCAGCTTGCCCAAGGCTGCCCAGCGTGCGGCGTATTATTTAGGGATGGACGCCATTGCCAGTTCCGCTTACCCGTTGATCGCGCCTGAACCAGGATTTGCGCCCGTGCGCTTGGTCACAGCGCTGCGCCAGGACAGCGTTTTTGAAATTCGGCTGCAGGATGTGCATTGGCCGCACAGTGGTCAGTCCCTGATGCAGACTGGCACCCGCTGGACCTTTGATTTTGAGCTGGCTAATATTGCACAGCGTCCGGCCCAGTACACCGTGGCGCGCCAACGTGGAATACACAGGTCGGCAGGCCGCCTTAACTTCATAGCCCCCATGAGTACACTTGACCTGCACTGGACGCATGGGCACCGGCGGTCTGTCATGTGCATGTTCGACCCTGCGAGCCTGGGCCTCCCTGGCTTTAATTGGCAAGAGGTTGATCCGCTGGCCGCGTTCGACATTAGGAATCAGCGGATAGAGGCTGCCATGGGCTGGCTTTGTGAAGAGCTGCTTCATCCCTCGTTTGCCAGCCAGCTTCACATCACCTCCATGCTGACCTTGGTGGCCCTGGAGACACAACAGCGATTCGGTGCAAGTCAATCAGTCCACAACAGTGGTTTGGGCAAGCTGAGCGTTCGGCAACTGACGGCGGTAAAAGCGCTCATCGAACAGGCCCTACCGAAAGGCGCCAATTTGCAGCAGCTTGCCGAAGCCTGCGGCCTTCCAAGCAGCCAATTGCCGGCCCGGTTCAAAAATACCGTGGGCATCACACTGCGCAGCTTTGTCGCAGCCACTCACATCGAAAAAGCCAAGCTCCTGCTGTCCGATTCGCGCTTGCTGATCAAGCAGGTGGCCGCGCGCAGTGGCTTTGAAAGCGCTTCAGGTTTTGCCCTGGCTTTTCGCAAGGCGACGGGGATGCGGCCACAGCAGTACCGCCAGGCTAAAGGCGTTCAGTTGCCGCCTGGCCTGGACGACGAGTAAGCCGCAGTAGCTCTGCCCGCAAGCTCAATTCACGGAGGTTTGCCAGCTGGGAAATGCTTTCCCTCATTTCATCGATAGCGCCTGTCTGGTTTGTACTTCAAAGCACCGCCACAATGATTTGGCGCTCGCAACCGCAGCTGCATGACCCGCATCAGGATTGAAAATGACAACACGCACCCCCCAGGAAATCCGCTCCTTTCTGCACCAGCAGGTCGAACTCTGGAACGCCGGCAAAAAGGACGAGATGTTTGCCCTGTACCACGCCATGGTGCCGGGCAAGATGACCATCGAATATGTCGGCATCCCGGTGCTCGAAGGCTGGGCCGCGCTGGAAGACATGTGGCAGCGCTTTGCCGGCAAGGTGCATATCGACGTGAAAGAAGTGATGGTGACGGGCAGCGAAGCCGCCTGCTACCACCACAACAAGACCATTGGCACGGACGCACCGGCGCGGCCCAGCATCGAGCTGTACAGGTTCGACGGCGACGATGTGCAGATTCGCTACTTCCACGCCGCCGCGCTGTGACCCAGGACTAGCGCGGCCATGAGCAATCTGCACACCGAGCGGGTGTTGAGCGTCCACCACTGGAACGACACCCTCTTCAGCTTTCGCACCACGCGCGATGCGTCGCTGCGCTTTGAAAATGGGCACTTCGTGATGGTCGGGCTGCCGGTGAACGGCAAGCCGCTGCTGCGCGCCTACAGCATCGCCAGCTGCAACCATGAAGAGCACCTGGAGTTCTTCAGCATCAAGGTGCAAAACGGGCCGCTGACCTCGCGGCTCCAGCACCTGGCCGTCGGCGACGAGGTGTTCATCGGCCGCAAGCCCACCGGCACGCTGGTCATTCACGACCTGCTGCCGGGCCAGCATCTGTACCTGTTCGCCACCGGCACCGGGCTGGCGCCGTTCCTGTCGATCATCCGCGACCCGGAAACCTACGAGCGATTTGAAAAAGTCATCCTGGTGCATGGCGTGCGCCGGGTCGATGAACTCGCCTACCGCCAGTTCATCACCGAAGAGCTGCCGCGCCACGAGGCGCTTGGCGAGCTGCTCCATGACAAGCTGATTTACCACCCGAGCGTCACCCGCGAAACCTTCCACAACCAGGGCCGCCTGACGGACATCATCGAGAACGGCGCGCTGTTCAGCGCCATCGGCCTGCCGCCCCTGGACCCGGCGCGCGACCGGGCGATGCTGTGCGGCAGTCCGGCGATGCTCGAGGACCTCGGCGCCATGCTCGACGCGCACGGCCTGCGCGTATCGCCGCACACCGGCGTGCCGGGCGACTATGTGCTGGAACGCGCCTTCGTGCAGAAATAACGCCCCAAAGACACGTTTTGCATTTCATCAGTAGCAACGTCACGCGACAGCGCGCCTGCGCCGCCGGATGATGAGGCCGCTGAAACAACACAACAACACGGAGACAAACCCATGCGCATACGCCTTCGCCATTCACCGGCCATGACCGCCATCTCCCTCGCCATCCTGGCGGGCTCGGGCGCTGCCAACGCCATCGAAATAGCCACCGGCAACCCCGATCTGACCCTTCGCGCCGACACCACCGTGCGCTACAACCTGGGGGTGCGCACCGAGAAACAGGACAGCCGCATCCTGAACAACCAGACCTACGACGAGTCCGACAGCAAGTTCGACAAGGGCGACATCGTGACCAACCGGCTCGACCTGCTTGGCGAGCTGGACCTGAACTACAAGAACCAGTTCGGCGCGCGCGTGAGCGCCGCTTTCTGGAACGACCAGGCCTACCACGACACCAGCGTGCGCACCGTCGTGCCGGGCTTTTCTTCCAGCTACCTTGGCAACCGCTACAACGACACCGTCAAGCGCTACGTGGCCGGGCCTTCGGGCGAGTTCCTCGACGCTTTTGTCTGGAGCAATTTTCGCCTTGGCGAAACCCCGGTGAACGTCAAGATCGGGCGACACACCAATTACTGGGGCGAAGGGCTGCTGTTCGGCGCCCATGCGATTTCCTACTCGCAGGCACCCGCCGACGGCGTGAAGGCCTCGACCAGTCCGGGCATCGAGACCAAGGAGGTGTTTTTGCCGCTTGGGCAGATCGCGGCCCGCGCCCAGGTCACCGACAGCCTGAGCATCGCCGGCCAGTATTTCTATGAATGGAAAAATACCCGCCTGCCTTATGGCGGCACTTATTTCGCACCGGCCGACATGCTGTTTGAAGGGCCGGACCGGCTGCCGGTGGCGGCAAACGGCGCTGCGTTCGCCAGGGTGCCTTCGGTCAAGCCCAGGCAGTCGGGCAACTGGGGCGTCACGGCCAAGTACAACGCCGAGGCGATTGAATCGACGCTCGGGCTGTACTACCGGCGTTTCGACGATTACCAGCCGTGGCTCTCGCCGCAGGTGCTCGGTGCCCAAGGCGCCTACCGGCTGGCCTACCCCAAAAACGTGTCCCTGATCGGCGCCAGCCTGGCGCGGGTGATCGGGCCGGTCAGTGTGGGCACGGAACTGTCGATGCGCAAGGACGGCGCGCTCAATGCCACCGGCATCAGCGCCGTGGACAACGAAGGCCCGCGCGGCGACACGCTGCACGCCATCGTCAACGGCGTCATGCTGTTTCCCAAAACCGCCCTGTTCGACACCGCCAGCCTGGCCGCCGAATTCGCCTACAGCCAGTTGCTGCGCGTGAATTCGTATGCAGAGCTGTTCAAAGGCGTGGGTTATGGTGCCTGCCGCGCGCTGGAGACGCCCGGAGCGGTCGGCTCGGGCAGCAAGGCCGACGGCTGCTCCAGCAAGCATTACGCGGCGGTGGCGGTCAACTTCACGCCGCAATGGCTGCAAATCAAGCCGTCATGGGACATGGACCTGCCGTTGTCCCTCAATTACGGCATCAAGGGCAATGCCGCCAGCGCCGGGGGTGGCAGCGAAAAAGCGTTGACCTACGCCATTGGTATCAAGCTGACCTACGGCCAGCGCCATGAGTTCACGCTGCGCTATGCCGACGCGCTGGCGCGGCCGAAATACAACGCCGGCGGCACTGCCCTGCTGGGCGGCAATGGCAGCGTCGGCAACACCGACCGTGGCTGGCTGGCCTTCACTTACAAAACCGGCTTCTGAAGCCATTGCGACACAGACAGGAGACATTTAAAAATGAAACACATCACTCTCGCCGCCGTCATGCTGGCCAGCCTGCTTGCTACGGCCCATGCGGAGGTTTCCCCGGATGAAGCCAAACAACTGGGCGGCACGCTGACGCGTTTTGGCGCCATCAAGGCCGGCAACAAGGAAGGCACCATCCCGGAGTACACCGGCGCGCCGGTCAGGATTCCCGCGGACTACCAGCCGGGCAGCGGCATTTATACCGATCCTTTCCGCGCTGAAAAACCGCTTTACCGCATCGATGCGAAAAACGTCGATCAGTACGCTGACAAGCTGAGCGAGGGCCAGAAATACCTGATCAAAAAGAACCCGGCCACCTACTACATCGACGTTTTCCCGACGCACCGCACCGAGACTTTCCCGGAAAAGGTGCTCAAGGCCAACGAGCGCAACGCCGTGTCCTGCAAGGGGTTGAAAAACTACGACGCCATCGACGTGGGCTGCCGCGGAGGTCTGCCCTTCCCAATCCCGAAGAACGGCTACGAAGTGATGTGGAACCAGCATGTGCGCTACCAGGGCGAAGGCGTGATGTTCCTGCCCTCGCAGCGCGGCTGGCTGGTCGATGCCAATGGCCGCCCCACCATGACCTCGGAGCAGCTGGCGCGCACCGAATTTCCGTACTACCAGACCGAGCAGGCCGACCGCGACCCGCAAATGTACTTGCGCACCTATGCCATCACACGAGCGCCTGCGCGCCTGGCCGGCGTGGGCAGCGGCATCGCCGATTACCTCGACATGGACCAAAAACCGCGCCGCGCCTGGGGCTACACACCGGGACAGCGCCGCGTGCGCCTGGCGCCGGAATTCGCCTATGACACCCCGATTGCCAGCCTGGGCGGCCTGTCGCTGTTCGACGAGCTATGGTTGTTCTCGGGCAAGATGGACCGCTTTGACTTCAAGCTGATCGGCAAGAAGGAAATGATCCTGCCCTACAACAGCTACAAGTACTACTTCGGCTGCAAGGCAGAGGCCAAGCTGATGCCGCTCCACGTCGACCCGGCCTGTGAACGCTCCGAGTTGCACCGCGTGTGGGTGGTCGAAGCCACCTTGAAACCCGGACAGCGCCACGTCTATTCCAAACGCGTGTACTACATCGACGAAGACGGTTACGGCGCCGGCATGTTCGACGCCTTCGACCAGGGCGGCAACCTGTACCGCGCCATGTTCAACCTGAACGTGCCCTTCTATGACGCCGGTTTTGTCTACGCCGGCGCCAGCATCACCTACGACTTCAACAAGGGCATGTACGGCACGGTCGCCGACGCCAGCGTGGGCGGCATGCATTACTCGGCAACGCCGCTGTCCGAGCGCGACATGGGCGCGGACGCAACGATGATGCGGGAAAGCGTGCGCTGACAACCCATGCAACAGCTCGCCCGCACCAGCCAGCAGGTAGCCGCCGCTTTCCTGCAGGCCATCGAAGACGGCAATGCGGCTGACCTGGAGTCACTGCTGGCGCCAACTTTCCATTGGTGGGTCGCAGGCTGGGGCGAGCGCAGCCGGACAGAACTGCTCGCCGCCCTGTCCCGAACGATGGCCGCGTTTCCCAGCCGCCGCCTGGCAGTAAAAGGCGTCACCGCCGAGGGCGAGCGGGTTGCCGTGGAGGCCGAGGGCCGCTTCGAGCGGCCGGGCCTGCTGTACTGCAACACCTACCACTACCTGTTCATCGTGCGCGATGGCCGCATCGCCAGCGGACGCGAATATTTCGACACGGCCGCCGCCGGCGCGGCATTCGGACCGCCGCCAACCCAAGGAAAAAACCATGAGCAATGAAGACATCGTGCGCCATTTCATCGACGCCTTTCGCGAGACCTGGCCCCGCGACCTGGACGCGGCGCTGGCGCCCCTGGCCGAGGACGCCGTCTACCAGATCATCGTGCCGTCCATCCCGCCCATCAAGGGCCGGGCCGCGATAAAGGCCGAGCTGGAGCACATGCAAATCCGCGTGCTTGAGCAGCGGCACGACATGAAGGCCGTGGCCGCCAGCGGCAACACCGTGTTCACCGAACGCGTGGACTGGTCCTTCAGCAAGGGAAAATGGGTGTCGATTCCGCTGGTGGCCGTGTTCCAGCTCAATGACGCCGGGGAAATCACCACCTGGCGCGAATTTCTCGACCCTTCGGCCGTGGCCGAGCAGCACGGCATGACGCTGGAGGAACTGCGCGGCTCACTCGCCGTCTGAACCGGGCGGCGAACTGCCCAGGCCGTTGGCCTCCCGGTACTGCTGAGGCCGCATGCCTGTCGCCCTGCGAAAGGCTGCTGTGAAGGCCGAGGCGCTTTCAAAACCGCTGCGTCCGGCCACCTGCTTGACCAGCAGGCGCGAGTCGCAGAGCAGCAGCTTGGCCCTGGCAATGTGCGCGCCGGCCACAAAGCTTCGCAGGGTCATGCCGACCGTGCTCCTGAACATCGAGGGCAGTTCGCGGCTTGGCAAGCCACAGGCGGCGGCCAACGTCTGCAGGGGCACGCTGTCGGGCAGGGCTTGCTCGATCAGGTCTTTCACCACGGCGAGTTGCCGGGCGCTGAGCTTGCCCATGCCTGCGCCGCCTGATGCTGGACGCGCACCGAAATGGCGCTGCGTTTCAAGCGCCAGCAGCGTCAGCAGGGTCGTGACCTGGTGCTGGCTGGCAAACGAAGGCTGGCGCAGTTCCTGGTACAGCCAGCCCATGGCCATTTCCAGCCGTTCATTGCGGATGTCCAGCGCGGCCATGGGATCTACCCCCTGCCAGTCGCCGAACTGCCGGTCCATCAGGCCCAGGCTGGACGGCTCGAACATGCAGACGATGGACTGGACCCGCCCGCGCGACCATTGCATGTCCAGCGTGGTCATGGGCGCCACGAAATTGAGCCGGCCCACGGCACTGCGCGCGCCATGCTCGCCGGTCACGCTGTAATGGGCAGCCTGGCCGGTGGGCTCGTCGATCAGCAATTCAACGGTACAGCGGGTGCCGGTCTGCACCAGCGACTGGCCGCCGCAGGCCCATTGCACATCCTGCAGCCGTATCTCGAAAGCCGGATCGGTCCGGCAAGCCGTGATGGAGCGCAGGGGCGCAAGGTCCGCATTGACGGCGATCCGGGGGTTGGCAGGGTGGCAAACTTGGTGCATGGCTGAAAATTTCCTCCATGTTGCACTCTCCGGGATGCAATGAAAAGAGAGGAAACACGCTGTGCAACTCATCGACACCAACACACGCTTCGTCTAGACAGGCCTGGGCCCGAAAGCGCGCAGAAAGCCTGATCATTGGCAAAACACCGCTGCGCGCCAGCGCTGTCCCTTCCGTTTTTGAAAGACCGCCATGAAAACCTTTCCCCGACTCCCCGAACGCGGCGACTTCGCCTTCCAGATGCTGGTGGCGCCCTTTCGCAGCACGGGCGCGGCCCTGCACGACCTGCGCGGCTTTTATGGCCTGCACCTGAGCAAGACCATGCCGTTTGGCTGCCTGCGCGATGACGAGGGCGAAATGTACTCGGTGGTCCGGTCGGTCAATTCACCCACCGGCACGCCCAACGCCACCAGGTTTGTCTACCAGAGCACACGCATCGATGGCAAGACGCTGCGCATGGACAAACCGCGCATGGCCGCGCAGGCCCAGACCTTGATGCCCACGCGCGCCCTGAAAGGCGACACCGCCGTCTGGACCAGCCTGCCCGACGAACCGTCCGAACCCGGCAATGCCTGGAAACTCGAAGCCTCGGGCGAGCAGATGCACTGGGTGGAGGACGGCCTGTTCGATATAAAAGGCCGCATCATCGGCCCCGGCATGCAGTGGTACCTGCCCGGCGTGGACTGGGGCACTTTCTATGTTTCGCAGCTTTACGACGTGAGCGGCACCTGCGAGGGCCGTGCGGTCAAGGGCATCATGGCGGTCGAGCAGTCCTACATGGCCGAAGGCGGGCAGGTGCATTCGAAAAAATGCCTGATCGTGAACAACCGCAAGCACGTCATCTGGTGCGCATTTGCCAACGTGTATGCCGACGGCAGCATCGACGCCGGCACTTTCCTGGTCGGCCATGAAAACCTCGGGTTTGCCTTCCTCACGAATGAAAAAGGCGAAGCCAGCACGACCACCGACATTGAAGGCGAGGTCAAGCACAAGGCGGGCGGCTACCACGTGGACACCGCCCGGGTGATCATTGAAGGCAGGGACGAATGGGAGTTTTTGCCGGACCCCAAGGGCGAGATGGTGGACTTTCTGGGCGGGTTCCCCCCCACCGCGCAGCAAGAGGGCCGGTGGCGCCGTGTGGGCGATACCCGCGTGCCCGACCGCTGGTTTGCCTGGGGCGAAACCGACAAGCGCAACGGCACATCGCGCAACGTACTCGGACTGGAAGACTGATGGCCGCCATGACAGCAACCCCTCCGGCTTCGCTGCAGCGTCCGGGGCCGCACCTGGGCCGTTTCCTGGGCCAGGTCGCCATCGTCACGGGTGGGGCATCGGGCATTGGCGAGGCCACCTGCCGGCGCCTGGCCGCCGAGGGCGCCACGGTCGTGGTGGCGGACGTGAACGGCGAGCGTGCGCTGGCCGTTGCCGCCGAGCTGGGCAATGACAGCCGGGCAGAGCAGTTCGATGCCGCCGACGTCGCGTCCATCGAGCGCCTGGTGCTGGGCACGGTGGACCGTTTCGGCCGCCTGGATGTGCTGCACAACAACGCCGCCCTCACCTCGCCCGCCCTGCATGCCAAAGACACCAACGCCATCGACATCAGCTTCGAGACCTGGGACATCGTGATGGGCGCCAACCTGCGCGGCTACCTGGCCGGCTGCAAATACGCGCTGCCGACCATGATCAAGCAGGGTTCGGGCGCCATCGTCAACACCGCCTCGACCGGCGCGTTTTCCGGGGACATCACCCGCATGGCCTACACCGTCTCCAAGGCGGCCATCATCGGCCTGACCCGGCAAATCGCCACCCACCACGGCCCGCAGGGCATTCGCTGCAACGCAGTGGCGCCTGGCCTGGTGCTGTCGGCCGGCTCCCTGGCCACGGTGCCGAACGTCATCAAGGTCATGCAGCGGCACCTGCTGACGCCTGAAATTGGCGAGCCGCAGGATTTGGCGGCGCTGGTGTGCTTTCTGGCGTCGAGCGAGGCGCGCTATATCAATGGCCAAACCTATATTGCCGATGGCGGCATGCTGGCGCACAACCCGGCCATGGCCGACCTGATCGATCTGGCGGCACGCGGTGGCTGAGCGCCCAACAGGAGAATTCCAGCGAGGCTGGCGCATCGTGCTGCTGGCGCTGGCGGGCGCAGCGACCACCGTCAGCGTGACCCTGCTCTACAGTTTTGGCACCCTGGTGCTGCCGCTGGAACGCGCCTTTGGCTGGAGCCGGGGCGACCTGCAGATCGCCGTTGCCTGCATGTCGGGCGGTGTGGTGGTGGCCAGCCAGCTGGCCGGCTGGCTCAATCTGCGCTGGGGCATGCGGCGAATGACGCTGCTGTCTCTCATGGCGCTGCCGCTGGCCTTTTTGTCGATCACCTTCATGGGCAAGTCGATATTCTGGCTGTACCTGGGCTATTTCCTGATTCCCATTGCCGGTGTCGGCGTCACCTTCGTCACCTGGACGCAACTGGTGAGCGCATGGTTCAACCACAAGCGCGGGCTGGCGCTGGCGCTGGTGCTCTGCGGCTCGGGCATAGCCGCCGCCGTCTTGCCGCCTGCATTGACCTGGGCCATGGAGCGCTGGGACTGGCGGGCCGCCTATATCTTCATGGGCCTGCTCCCCCTGCTGCTGACGCTGCCGCTGGCGCTGCGATTCCTGGTGCCGAGTCCAGTCGCTGATTCAACCCCTGCATCCGCAAAACGCGGTGAAACCGCCGCGTCGGCCAGCTTCAGGCTGAGCGCGCGCTCCCGCAAGTTCTGGATTTTGAACACGGCCCTGACGCTGGTGGTGTCGGCCGTGGTCGGCATGGTGACCAACACCGTGCCGCTGCTGCGCGACATCGGCCTGACCGCCACCCAGGCCAGCAGCGTATTCAGTGTCTTCGGCATTGCATTGATCTCCGGGCGGCTGCTCGCGGGCTGGTTGATCGACCGCCTGTGGGCGCCCGGCGTGGCAGCCGTGGCGCTGTTCATGCCGTGCATTGGCTGCCTGCTGCTGTGGACGGCCGATGCCGGATCGTCCACCTTGATGCTCACCGCTGCGGTGGCGCTGGTGGGCATTGGCGCCGGGGCCGAGTTCGATCTGTCGGCCTACCTGATTTCACGCTATTTCGGCCTGAAGGATTATGGCCGCCTGTTCGGCATTCACCTCGGGCTGATCACCGCCGGCAGCATGCTGGCGCCGCTGATGTTCGCCGCGATGTACAAGGCCACTGGCGGCTATGGACCGCTACTGGCCTGGTGCGCCGGCTGCTGCGTGGTGGGGCCGCTGCTGCTGCTGACCCTGGGCCGTCAGCCGCCCCTGTCGGGCAACCAGGAAGAGCCAACCGGCCAGGTGGCCTGATGGTGGTTCAATGCTGGTAAGCAGTTTCGCGGCAGACGATGCCCTGGCTCTGGCGGTACTGCAGCGGCGTCAGGCCGGTGGCGCGGCGAAAGGCATCGCCGAAGGCCGCCGCGCTTTTGAATCCGCTGCTGTAGGCCACCTGCTTGATCAGTAAATCGCCATCGTCCAGCAGCACCCGGGCGCGGGCGATATGCGTCGAGGCCACATAACTCCGAAGCGTCTGCCCGACGGTCCGCTTGAACAGGGTGGAGAGTTCACGGGCCGGCAACTGGCAGGCAGACGCCATTTCGGCAAGCGACAGGCCCTGGGTATCGGTTGCGCCTTCTATCAATTCCTTCAGCAGGCTTAGCTGGCGCTCGCTGAGTTTTCCTTGCGGCGCTTGCTTGTCTTCCTTGCCGCTGGTGCAGTGGCGGTGCAGCTCGATGGCCATCATGGTCAGGATGCAGCTGACCTGCAGGCCGCTGGCAAAAGACGGCGTCATGGTTTCCTCGGCCAGCCATTGCATGCCGGTGCGGATTTTTTCATTTTGCACATCGAGCGTGCAGTCCTGGTCCACCTCGTTCCAGTGCCAGTCAATCGCGCCGAGCAGGCCCAGCCGCTTCGGGTCCATCACGCAAACAATGGCGTGGCGGCGGCCCGGATTCCAGTGAACCGAGCGCTGGGACTCCGGCGGCATGAAATTAAGCATGCCCACCGGGCGTGGCTTGCCGCCGGCAGTTTGCACGGTGTAGCGCGCCCGGCCCAGGGCAGGCGCCTCGGCCAGTTCAATCAGGCAATGGCGTCCGGACAAAAGGTTGATCGAGCCCGGCTCAGTCCAGTGGATTTCCTGAACACACACCTCATACGATGCCTCTTCCAGATGGGCGCCAATGACTTTCATGGGCGCAAGCGTGTTCATCAAAGGTTTGAGTTCGGCCGTCTGCATCTGCAAGTCTCCTGGGAAGCCGTCAAAACCTGAATGATTTCAGTTGTGCGGCAAGTCCCATATGAGACACTAATTTCATATTTGTTCAAATACTCGTTATCCCTATGCATGAGTTCCCAATAAAACCGGGTTTGCGTTATTGCGCCTGTGCCAGGGCTTGCGCCGCAATGAAACCGAAAGTCATGCCCAGTGTGTTGTTGGCGCCATTGCCGGGTGCGCGGCCACGCCATAAAGAATTCATGTCCAGGCCCACGGCCTGCAGGCCGGGAATGACCGCGCCCTGCGTGTCGAGCACGCGGGCGCGCGTGTCCACCCGGAGGCCAAGGGTCGTGGTGGAGTCGCCGGGAAAGATCCGCACCGCGTAGAAAGGACTTTTGCGAATGGGTCCAAGGCATGCGTTGGGCTGATGCGTTGCGTCGCCCATGAAGGCATCGGCGGGGTTGCTGCCGCGTTGAAAATCGTCATCCACCCCGAAATCAGCCTGTGCATTGAAGCGTTCGACCGCCGCCTTGAAATCAACTGGCGGCGCGCCTATGCGGTCGGCCAGTCCTTCGAGCGTTGGCGCGGTGATGACGTAGCCAGCGGCAATCAGGCGCTGCAAGCCCCATCCGCCCGGACGCACCAGGCCAAGTCCGTACCGGCGTATGAACGCATGATCGCAAACCAGGTGCGCGGGAACCGAGCCGGTGCGGTGCATCGCCTCGACCAGGTTGGTGGCCGACTCATTGCCAAAGCGCCGCCCCTGCGCATTGACGGCAATGCAGCCCGGCTTGCCCCGGTCCAGGAACAGGTGCGGGAACTTCTGCAGCGTGCCGTCGGCCTTGCGAAGCACTGACACCACGACCCAGCCGGCATTGCTCAGGTTGTCGCCGTCGAAATGGCCGCCCAGGGCCATCGCGGTGTTCAGGCCGTCGCCGGTATTGCCTTCGGGCACCAGCGATACATGGTGTGCGGGAAAGGGAATGTGCTGGTGGCGCATCTGCGCATTCGCCGAAAAACCCCCGCTCGACAGCACCACGCCGCGACGCGCCCTGACAGTGACCGCAATACCTTCCCGAATCACGACCACCCCCGTTACCCTGCCCCCTTCATAGACCAGGCTTTCCATGGGTGCGTTGCGCCACAGCATGACCCGGGCATCCAGCGCGGAACGCAGCAGTCGCGCAGCCAGCGCATTGCCCATGGTCAGCCGGGTGCCGCGCGGGTAGCGAAGCCGGTCAACGCCATAGCGGAGCGCGAGCCGGGCCATGTGCCGGAAAGACGTGAAAGACCGGCTCATGTTGGCCGCATGCCCCATGTCGTCCAGGCCGATCATCAGGCCGCCGGGCGCGTTGAACTCAGCCAGGGGTGGACGCAGCAAGCCAAAGTGGCCGCCCAGTGCGCGCCCGTCGAATTCCAGCGGACACAGCAACCGTCCATCGCGGGAAAAGCCGCTCGCCTGCGGGTGCCAGTCGGCAAAGCCGCGCTGCACCTTGAACCGCACCGCCGTATGGGTTTGCAAGAAATCGACCATGCTGGGCGCGGCCGCTAGAAATGCTTCCAGCAGGTCCGAACGCAGCGTTGGCCCCACCACCTCGTGTACATAACGCGAGGCCATGCCCGGCTCTTCGTGAATGCCGGCCTGCGTGGCAAGTGAACTGCCCGGCACCCAGATGCCTCCGCCCGACAAGGCGGTGGTGCCGCCGAAATAAGCGGTTTTCTCCACCAGCAGGACATCCAGGCCATGGCGCGCCGCCACCGTGGCGGCGGTCAGTCCGGCGCCGCCCGAGCCGACCACCACCACGTCCTTGACGATGGATTCGCCGGCCGCATGCGCATTGTCCGGCTCAGGCGGGCCCATAGAAATTGTCGAGAAAACTGCTTTGGGCTTCCACCCGTTCGCGCCGCAACCGGGCGGAAATCAAGGGATTGTCCGATGCTTCCTCGGCGCACAGCACCAGCGTCGGGCCGTGTGGAAGGCTGGCCAGCCCAAGGCGGGCGGCCTCCTGCGACGAGGTGAGTTTGACCGTGTCGGGCGACAGGTTGAACCGGGCAAAAACGGTGCGCAGCTTGGGCGTGTCGGTGGCGCCAAGCTGCAGGTTCAGGACATCGACGCCATGCGGTTTCAGCTCTTTCCACAAGCTTTCGCCAAAGTTCATGGCGTAGGCCTTGGTGGCGGTGTAGATCGCCAGGCGACCGCAGCCGCCCAGTGCGGCTTCGGAGCCCACCAGGAGCAGGCCGCCGCGGCCGCGCTTGACAAAAGCCGTGGCAAAGCCGTGGCAGGCCTCGGTCAGCAGATCGATATTGCGCTGGGTCAGCGATTTCCAGGCCGCGTAGGAGCTGTCCAGAAACCGGCCGCCCACGCTGTCGCCGCCCGCGTTGAAAACAACCAGCCCCAGGTCGCGGCCTTCAGCCGCCTGTTGCAGTTCGGCGGCAGCCGTCGGCGAGGTCAGGTCCAGCGGCAGCGTCACCACTTCCACGCCATGCTCGGCACGTATCCGGGTGGCCAGTTCCTCCAGCTTGTCCGGGCGGCGTGCGACCAGGATCAGGTGCAAGCCCTTGGCGGCAGCCTGAAGCGCAAACTCGGCGCCGGTCCCTTCCGACGCGCCGGCCACCATCGCCCACGGGCCATAGCGGTTCAAAAATTCAGAATCGGAAAGGTAAGGCAGGGACATGATATGGAAACCGCAGTGTGAAGATACCTTCATCTTCGGTGACCGTCTGCACTCGCACAAGCCAGCCGAACGTTGCCGAACGCTGCAACGCTATCGGCGAAATACATTGCACGCCGGCGCAGCCCACTGCCGAATAGGGCATTTTCATAGGCTGCACAGCGTCAATCGAATGTGAATTGTTTGCAATACCCGGTGCCATCCGTGTTTCCCCCTAGTTGGCTTCAAGCCAATCGTTCTTCGTTTGACCCCGGGTACACCAGCCAAGGTTGAACAGATTTCAAACTTGTGATTAACTCATCGGCTACGGGCAAGCGCTGCCCATCCAATTCAAGACAACAAGGAACCCCATGACAACAAATACCTACGACGTGGCAATCGTTGGCGGCGGCCACAACGGACTGTCGGCAGCCTGCTACCTGGCCATGTCGGGCAAGAAGGTTCTGGTGATTGAAGCGCTGGCCAAGGTGGGCGGCATGGCCACCTCGGGCGCCGTCATACCGGAAGCGCCGCAGCACATCGTGCACACCTGTGCGCTGGACCTGATGTCCCTGCGGGTCCATCCCATGATGCCGGTCGAACTGGAACTGGATAGACACGGCTTTCGGCAGGTCGAGATGACGCCGGGCTATGTGTACCTGCACCCGGACGGCAATTCGCTGGTGTTCTGGCGCGATCCGCTAAAAACCGCTGAGGAAATCCGGCGCTTTTCTGCCAAAGATGCCGAGGCTTTCCTTGATTTCATGAAAGTGCTCGATGCCTTCATGGACATCGCCGTGCCGATGATGCGGGTTGACCCGACGCGTTTTAATTTTGGCGCCAAGTTCGGCGCGCTGCGCGCCGTGCTGAAAAATATCAAGCTCAAGCCCGACATCGTCGCGCTGATGACCGGCTCGGCCTACCAGGCGACGCTGGAACGCTTCGAGCATCCGGTGACCATTTCGGCGATGTGCTGCCTGGTCGGCGCCGCCGGTCCGATCACCAACGACGGCACCGGTATCTATTTCATCCTGCTCGGATTTTTGCACCGCTTTGGCGTCGGCCGCGTGGTGGGCGGCATGCAGCAGCTGACCAATGCCATGGCTTCGCGGTTGAAAGAGCTGGGCGGCGAGATCATGACCTCGGCGCCCGTGGACGAAATTGTCGCCGAGGGCGGCAAGGTGCAGGGCGTGAAACTGCGCGACGGGCGCTTCATCGAAGCCCGTGCCGTGGTGGCCACGGTGCATCCGAAAATGGCCTTCGAGATGCTGACGCCCGGCTCCATGGACAGCAAGCTGATGACGCGCGTGGCGCTGGCGCCGGCCAATGCCCACGGCGCTTCGCCCCTCAAGGTGGACATGGCGCTCAGCGGCCAGGTGTCGGTCAGGCGTCACCAGTCGCTGCGCCATGATGGACTCGACCTGCGCAAGAGCGTGCTGTTGATCGGAACCGCCGAGGCGGTGCTGGAAAATTTTGCCACGTCGGCACGCGGCGAAGTCCCCAAGCTGCCGTACATGTGGATCACGGCGCCCAGCGCCGTTGACCCGTCGCAGGCGCCTGAAGGCCAGGACGTGGCTTATCTTTACCCGGTCGCCATGCCGGTGAACCCGCGCGAAGGCTGGGACGCGATTCGCGACCGTGTGGGGCAACAGGTGATCGACCACGCCAGCGAGTACATGGATGGGCTGAAGTCCTTCGAAATCGGTCGCCGGGTCGAAGCCTCGCCGGACCTCGCCAAGCGCCTGAATGTTCACAACGGCTGCGTGGTCCATGTCGACACGTCGACCATGCGGTCCGGCCAGAACCGGCCCGTCCAGGGGGCTGGCGTTGAAATTTTGCCAGTCGCCGGGTTTTACCTCGGCGGCGCTGGCATACACCCCGGTGGCGGCATCAACGGCCTGCCAGGCCGTATTGCGGCCAATCGGGTCAAACGCTTTCTGGCGAAATGACCGCCGCGTCGCGCCCGCTCGCAGCCACGGCTCCGGGCGAATTCTCGACGGGCTGGCCGACGCTGGCGCTCGCGCTGGCGGGCGTTGCCACCAGCGTCAGCGCCCTGCTCATCTACAGCCTGGGCACGATGATCGTTCCGCTGGAGCAAGCCATGGGCTGGAGCCGGGCCGACCTGCAGATTGCCGTGAGTTTTCTGGCCGCCGGCGGCGCGCTGTCGGTCAACCTGGTGGGCTGGCTGAACCTGCGCTACGGCATGCGCGCCGTTACCGGCGTGTCCCTGTTCGCCGTGGCGCTGTCGTTCGCGTCGCTTGCGCTCATGCACACCTCGATCGGCTGGATGTACCTGGGTTACTTCATGCTGCCCCTGATCGGGCTGGGCACCACGCCGGTAACCTGGACCCAGATCGTCGCCCAGCATTTTCACCGCCACCGCGGCCTGGCCTTGTCGCTGGTGCTGTGCGGCACCGGGGTGACTGCCGCCGTGCTGCCTTCGCTGCTGACCTGGACCATCGACCGCTGGGGCTGGCAGGCAGGCTACCTGACCCTGGCCGCCCTGCCCTTGCTGATGGGGCTGTCGTTGAGCTGGCGTTATCTGCCGTCTTTCGGCACGCAGCCCGCGCATGCGCGCAGTGCCGAAAGCCTGGCTGCCGCCCAAAGCGGCATGCCATTTAAGGAGGCTTTGAAGGACCGCCGTTTCTGGCTCTGCAACATCGGCCTGGGCCTGGTGGTGTCGGCCATCTACGGCATGGCGACCAACACCGTGCCGCTGCTGCGCGACATGGGCCTGTCAGCGGCAGAGGCCGGAGGTATTTTCGGTGTTTTCGGCGTGTCGCTGATCATCGGGCGGATTGGCGTGGGCACGCTCATCGACAGGCTGTGGGCGCCCGGCGTGGCGGCTGTCGCGCTGGGGCTGCCCGCCATTGGCTGCCTGATGTTCCTGGGTGCGGATGCCTCCTCGCCCATACCGGTGCTGATTGTCGCCACCGCCTTGATCGGCATAGGTTCGGGCGCTGAATTCGACATTGCCGCCTACCTGGTGTCGCGCTATTTCGGACTGCGCGACTACGGCCGCCTGTTCGGCCTGCACCTGGGCGTGGTCACGCTTGGCTCGACCGTGGCGCCTTTTGCCTTTGCCGCGATGCTGCGCAATACCGGTGGCTATGCGGCGATGCTGATGGTTTGCGCCGCCTGCTGCGTCGCTGGCCCGCTGCTCTTGCTGATGCTCGGCCGATACCCGGCAGAGGTCAATTCTGTAAATCCCCAACTGGACCGCGTAACATGACATCAACCGCCACTTCCCCCGCCCAACTGGAAAGCGCTTTTTCCGCCGTGTCGGACCTATTCAAAGGCGCGGATGTCGATTTTCATGCGCTCTGCAGCGAAATGCGACACAACTCGCCCGTCTACGAAGGCGATTTCGTCGCCCGCCTGGGCGTGCCCACCAATGCCGGGGTGCACGAACCACGCCCCACCGTCGCCCTGTTCAAATACCACGACGTCATGTCCGTCATGAAAGACGCCACCAACTTCACCAACGGTTTTATTGCCGAGGGACTGGGCGCTTTTTTCGATGGCCTCATCATTCTGGCGATGGATGGCGACCAGCACCGGCGGGTGCGCGCCTTGCTCCAGCCCGCCTTCATGCCCGCGTCGGTCAATTCCTGGCGCCCGATGATCGACCGTGTGATGCGGGAGGACTTTTTATTGCCGCTGGTGCCCGCCAAACGCGCCGAACTCATGGACTTCGGCCTGAATTTTCCGATCCGCGCCATTTATGCGGTCATGGGCTTTCCGGAAGACGATCCGGAAAAATACAAACAGTACGCCGGCTGGGCGCTCACCATGCTGGGCGGCAACCAGATCGACCCGGCCAAGGTGCCTGAAGCGCGCAAACAGGCCGGCATCGCGGTCAAGGCGCTTTACGATGCGATCAAGGAAGTGGTGGTCGAGCGCCGCGCCGCCGGCACCGATGGCGACGACCTGATCCACCGCCTGCTGCGCGCCGAGCATGAAGGCAAGAAGCTCGACGACCATGAAGTCGCCACCTTCGTGCGCTCGCTGCTCCCCGCAGCCGGCGAAACGACGACCCGCACCTTCAGTTCGGTCATGACGCAACTGTTGCAGCGGCCCGGGCTGATGGAGCGCGTCCGCAACGACCGCAGCCTCTTGGCCAAGGTCATCGACGAAACGGTTCGCTTCGAACCGGTGGCCACGTTCAAGGTCCGCCAGGCCGCCAGGGACATGGAAATCGGTGGCGTGAAAATTCCCAAGGGCGGCATGGTGCAGTGCATCGTGGCATCGGCCAACCGGGACGAAGACGTGTTTGAGAATGCCGGCGAATTCAATATCGACCGCCGCATGAAACCCTCGTTCGGCTTTGGCTTCGGCACGCACATGTGCATCGGGCAGTTCGTGGCCAAGATCGAACTGACGTCGGCCATCAACACCATCCTGGACCTGTTCCCCAACATCCGCCTCGACCCCGACAGGCCGGCACCGCAGATCACCGGCGCCATGTTGCGCGGCGCCAAGTCGGTTGCCGTGATCTGGGACTGATGAAAACCACCACTGGAAATAAAGTAATGAAAACCTACGACACGCTTCCCCAACGCGGCGATTTCGGCTACCAGACGCTGGTGGCGCCGCAAAAAGTCAGCGGTGCCGCGCTGCACAATCTGCGCAGCTATTTTGGGCTGCAGATCACCAAGGGCATGCCCTTTGGCGTGGTGCGCGACGACGAAGGACACATGTACGCCTTTGTCCGCGCCCTGAACGAACCCGGCAGCGCGCCCAACCCGACCCGGTTCATCTACCAGTCCAGCCGCATCGACGGCGAGAATATCCGCATGGACAAGCCCCGCATGGCGGCCCAGGCCCTGACGACCTTTCCGGACCGGGCGCTTGTTGGGGACGCGGCTTCGTGGTCCAGCCTGCAGGACGAAGCCGGCAACCCGTGGCAGATCACCGCTTCGGGTGAGCGCATGACCTGGAAAGAGGAAGGTCTGTTCGACCTGAGCGGCCCCCTGATCGGCAATGGCATGCAGTGGTACCTGCCCGGCGAAGACTGGGGGACGTTTTACGTTTCCCAGCTCTATGACCTGTCAGGCACCTGCGAAGGCCGGGCGGTCAAGGGCGTGATTGCCCTGGACCAGGCCTACATGGCGGAAGGCGGCGCCATCCATTTCAAGAAGGACCTGGTGGTCAACAACCAGATGCACGTCATCTGGTGGACCTTTGCCACGATCTACAAGGATGGCACCTGGGATTCAGGCTCGTTCATGGTCGGGCATGACAAGCTGGGCTATGCGATCTTTCAGAATGAAAAGGGCGAGGTTCGCACCACCACCGACATTGAAGGCAAGGTGGTGCACAAGCCCGGCAGCTACTTTGTCGATACCGCGCGGATTGTGCTGGAAGGCCAGGAAGAGTGGGAGTACCTGCCCGACCCGCGCGGCGAGATGCGCGACTTCGTGGGCGGCTTCCCAATCACCGCGCAACAAGAGGGTCGGTGGCGCCGGGTGGGCGATACCCGCGAGCCAGACCGCTGGATGGCATGGGGCGAGTCGGACCGGAGAAATGGCACCGAGCGCAATGTGCGCGGTGCCGATTTATAGCCAGGGATCCCGGCAAGGCCATCTGGGAAACCAACAACCCTAGCCAGGATGTTGGCAAGCCCGATGTCGACGCTTGATGCGTGGAAGACCCGATAAACGGCTGTTGACAAGCCGGCTGCACGAATTGTGGAAAACGCGCGCAGCGTTGTTCAATGCACCAGGGAAACCAGGCTGGCAAAACTGCAGCCGTTCGAACACACGTTGACCGGCATCTGGTGCCCCGGATAATTGCCAGCCTTGTTCGGCTCATGCCGGGCGCTCGAGGCATCTTGCGCATCCGGATGGAGCGCCTGGCCGGGGGCGGTGTTCTGCTGCAAGGCAACCCAACTTGCGGATGAAGCAACAAGGCCGACCGCTGCAGCAAATTTGATGGCTAGTAACATGACAACTCCAGGATTCAGTGGATGCTGTACAAATTATAGAAAAGTGTTTATTTAATAACCACAGTATTTACCCTGTGGCCCGCAAGGGATGATTTTCAGGTTGCCGCCCCCGGGTCCGGCACGTCTTCAGGTTGACTGCCCCAGGAGGTGCAAAGTGGCTCCTGGGGCATGCCACTTTAGCTTCGGATACGCGCGGTCACCTTGGCGTGCGGCCCGCTGATCTGGGCGGCCCAGGCTTCGGCGGCCTGCTCGAAAGGGTAGTCCACGTAGTCCACGATCATCTTGCGTTCCTGGGCAATGCCCAGCAAGCGTTCCCAAATGGCGCGGCGGTCTGCCGGCGGGCGCTGGCCGGTGCCAATGGTTGAGAGGTTTCGAAACAGCAGGTCGCCCATGTCCAGTTCGATCTTTCGGCCGGCACCTGTGCCGATGGTCATGATGCGGGCGCCCCAGCGGGTTGCTTTCAAGGCATTGAGCATCGGCTGTCCGCACACCAGGTCGAGCACCACGTCGAATCCGCCGTTGGAAGCTTCCTTGAGCGCCGCGACATCCTCGGCCGCATTTCCGCGCAGGCACACCACGTCGTCGGCAACGCCAGTGGCCTTGAGCCGGTTCAGTGCATCTTCCGAGCGTGCAGCGGCCACGACCTTGCCGGCGCCCAGGTAGCGGGCCAGTTGCAGCGCAATCTGTCCCAGCGTGCCGGTGGCGCCCAGCACCAGGACGTTTTCGCCGGGCTGGATATTGGCTTTTTCCAGAGGCACGATGGCGCCGGTGGCGGCAATCCCCATGCTGATGGCGGTCTTGTCGTCCACATGGTCGGGCACTGTCCAGACTTCTTCGGCGGGCACCAGCGTTTTTTCTGCCCAGGCACCAAACGGCAGCACCGAGCGTTCGCCGAAGTACACCCGCCGGCCTTCAGGGTTGCGGCCAACGCCTTCCCCGCGAATGACGCAGGGATACTCCACGCCCAGGCGGTACGCGCCCAGCACATCCCAGCCGCCCAGGCCCGCCGTGTCCACATCGATCAGCACGGCGCCTTCGCACGGTTCGGGTTCCCTGAATTCGCCCACTACCGGCGGGGCGCCGCGTTCAGAAATTACGGCAGCTCGCATATTTTTCTCCTGTTGAATTGATAAATCACTGGGTGGGCAACAGCCGCACATGCGTGGCCGAATGGCCGATACGGGTCGGTCCAAACAGCTTCAGGCGTCGGCCCTCGATGGCACCGAACAGCTGCAGCAGGCGGGAATCCTGCTCGGGCCCGGCCGCGAGCACATAGGCCTCAAGCGCGGCTTCCGCCTCCGGCCATTCTTCGATGCGGCGGCCCAGCAGCGCCGAAACGTCGGCCAGGTCGCGCGTCCGCATTTCGGCACCCATGGCATCCGAACGCACCATCCATTCGATGAGCTGGTCGGCCGAATCCTTTCGCGCCGCTTCCAGCGCGCTGGGGGTCTCAATGCGCGCCACGGTGTCGGCCAGCTTGGCCAGCAAGGCGGCGTTGTCGCCCCTGCGCTCTTTGGCAAGCGGTTCGGGCGCAATCGACACGCCCGTCAAAGCGCTCATGGCCAGCAGCATGACTTGGCGCAGCGCCAGGTCGAACTCCAGGTAGACCGAGTGCGCATCGCCCGGCTGGGGCACGCCCACCGTGCCGGTGAACTGCATCGAGCCCAGCGTCGCGAACTGAAGGGTATGGAAGTCGACCACGGCATGGTCCACTTTCTCACCGCTGAATTCCTCGTAATGGCGGCACAGCAGCGGGAAACCATCGCCCAGGGGCTCAACCGAGTCGCGCATCCGCATGGTGGCAATGTCCATCATCGGATCGCCGATCATGCTGAATTCAAAATCATAAAGACCGGTGATCTTGCCGTCCTTGAAGTGGAACTGGCCCGAATCGAACTGAATGAAAGCCGCTTTCGTGCGGTGTACGGGCGCGTTGCGCCGAAGCCAGCCGATGACGAATTCCAGCATGGGCTCAGGCCGGCTCTTGGTCCTCCGGTAGAGCGGCATGTAGGCGTCCAGGCCCACCAGGGCAATCTCTTTTGCGCCTTGCGGCAAGTGCACGCCCTTGGCTACGAACGGCTCGACCGGCAAGCGGTGCATGGCGGCCACCTCGGCCATGTAGTCGCGGGCAATGGCGCTGCGCTGCGCGTCACTCTCTGCCTCGGCCATGTTGCGGCTGCCCGGAACCGCGTCCATCAAAATGCAGGGCGGGTCCTGGCAAAAGCCGTAGATGCGCGGCACCTTGATGCCGTGCTCGCCGAGCACACTGATCACGTCCGCCTCGCGCCGGAGCTCGGGGAAAATGGCGACATCGCCTTCCCGGTCACCGCGCAGGTGGAGGTGCAGCAGCTGGCCATCGCGCTCCACGTCGATGAACCAGGCCGGCCGCCAGCGAACCTGCCGCGTCATCGCGATGATGGTTCCGCCCATCACCTCAAGCACAAAAGCGCGTAGCTTGGCTTCTCCAGCCTCGCCGTAATCCGGTGAATTGTCCATAAGCTGGCTTGTCCTTGAACTTCTTTAGCAAAACTGTCGAACCCTGGGAAAACGGGCGGCGCAAGCGCAGCCTCCCGTCAAGATAATAGGTCTCGAATCCAGGCCGGCCGGCGAAACCAGCATCGTCAAAGCACTTCAATCTATCGATGAAAGGCCGTTCGATGGCCAGCCCTGAAATAGAGTCGAGCTTGGATGAGTTCAGGACGAACTGCCGCCTTCGACTGCCATCACGCAGGGTCTTCAACCACGGTCAGCGCCCGCTCCGGACAGGCGCGAGCGCCACGCCGGGCCAGACCTTCCTGGCCCGCGGGCACCTCGAATGTGGCGATGGCGATGTAGCCGTTGTCGTCCAGCGCAAACAGCGCCGGGGCCACATGGTGGCAGCGGGCATGGCCCACGCAGGCAGGGGCATCGACCACCACTTTCATACGGTAGCGCCCATCACCGGGCTCCATTCCAGGTGAAGGCCCTCCAGTCCGAAGACCCCGGAGGCGCGCGCCTGAACGGGGTGATCCGCCATGCGAAAGGGCGGCACTCTCTGCAGCCACAGCTCCATGGCAATGCGCAGTTCGCGCCTCGCCAGGTGCGAGCCCACGCAGCGGTGTGGGCCATAGGAAAACGCCATGTGCGGCACATGCGCATCGGGGCGGTGGAAATCGACCTTGGCGGGGCAACCGTATTTTTCGGGGTCCAGGTTGCCCAGTTCGGTGCTGATCAGCACCGTGTCGCCCGGCAGCATGGTCACCGCGCCAAGCCGCACTTCGCGCGTCACGGTGCGCTGCATGTTGACGATGGAGTAGGCCCGCAGCAGTTCTTCCAGCGCATCGGAAATTCCCTCCGGGTTGGCGCGCAACTCGGTTTGCTGCTCCGGGTGGCGCGCCAGGTGCATGAATATCCAGCCCAGGCTGGAAGCCACGGTATCGAGCCCGGCCAGAAACACCAGGAAACACGTCCCCAGCAATTCGTCGTCGCTCAGCGGGCGCCCGTCCACCTCGCTTGCCAGCAGATAGCCCGTGAAATCGTCGCCGGGCACGGCTCGACGCTCTGCGATGCGCTCGCGCAGGTAGTTCCGCACCTCGCGCACCGCATCCGTGACCTGCTGCATGTCCATGCCCTTGACGATGGTCTGGGTCCACCTGACGAAACGGGGCGCCTGGTCGGCGGGCCAACCCATCATGTTTAAAAATATCAGGGTTGGAAATTCATTGGCAAAGTCTTCGTTGAAATCGCATTTCCCGAGAGGTATGAAGCGGTCCAGCAGTTCACTGGCTCGCGCCCGTATTTTTTCTTCCTGGGCATCCACGCGTTTGGGTGTGAACAAGGGGTTCAGCAGGGCGCGGTATTTGGCATGTTCGGGCGGGTCCACTTCCAGGGGTATCAGTTTCCAGTTGTCGCCCAGCAGCTTGGCGAAAGGCGCCAGCCCGACACTGGAGAATGTTTCCGGATCCTGCAAAATTGTGCGCAGGTCTTCGGCGCGGCGCGGCACCCACGCCCCGGGCAGATAGCCCAGCCGGGGCACGTAAAAAATGGGCGGCGTTTCCTGGTGCAGCGCCGCGGCGCGCAGATAGGCGTCCTGGCCCGCCGCTGAAATTTCTTCCCAGAGGTCAACATGGCGAACGAGGTGCGGGGGAATGTGGCCGGGCACGGCCGGGCTGCCGGGAGATGAAGCGGACATGGCGTTTTCTTTCTTTTTAAGGCGCGATACCGGTCAACGGGCATCAAGCAGTTGCCATGCGGATTCAAGAATCGCATCGTCTTGCAAGGTGGTCCCTAAAAAACGGGGGAAACGGTAGTTCGCCTGCGGCACCGTGTGACCTGCGCCGTACAGGGAAACCAGGCGCACCCGCGTTGGAAAACCCCATTCCTGCTGGCGAACCATCACTTCTCCGGAATGGCTCAATGAATCTGACAATGCGTCCACGCCAATACCGGAACGGTCGGCAAACCAGCGCGCGCTGTCGGGCGATGAGAGCACCGTGCCTCGGTCGCCAAATCCGAAAATCGTCACGCGCCCCCCGTCGTAGGGATTGATCGGGTCTTTCGTGCCTTCCAGCAGCACGGCCTTGGTACGACCCGGCACCAGTTTCCAGCCCATGTTGTCGGGCGTGGGAACGTTGGCGTTGGCCACGATGATGCCGGCCACCAGTTCAGGCGCCTCGGCCGCCAGGCGCATGGCCATGGCGCCGCCGTTGGAATAGCCGAAGGCATAGACCCGCTGAAGGTCGATCTTGTGTTCAGCGGCCATGGACTGCACCATGGCACGGGCAAAACCGACGTCGTCGATGTTCTGTGCTCGGGCGCTGTAACTAGCCGCCAGCCGCCCATCGTTGAAATGCCCTTCATGGCCTGTCGGGTACACCACCACCGCGCCGCGCTCGCGGGCCATTCGCTCGAAGGTGGCGCCCAGCATGGCACGCATTTTGGGGCCATCCATCAAGGAGCCGTGCAGGATCAGCCACAAGGGCCCTGCAGGCTTTACGCCGGGCGGTGCATACACGACGAAACTGCGCGTTTGCCCGTCCACCACCAGGGTTCGGCTGTTCGCTGCCTCCCGTGACGCCTGGGGCATGGGCGCATAGACAAACCAGGCCAGCAGCAAGCCCAGCAAGCAGGCCATGGCAAAAGCAATAGCCCATGCGCGTTTCATCATGCAATCCACCTTTCAGGCTGGGGGCTGCTCATGGCTATCCGCCGGCTCAAACGCCGATGGGAAAGACGATCGATTTCTCGTGCGTGTACTCATGCTGCCAGCCCGCGCCATACTCGCGGCCCAGGCCCGAACGCTTGTAGCCGCCGAAGGGCGCGTCGTTTTGGCGGTACAGCCCGCCGTTGAGGACCACGCCGCCGGTACGCAGTTGCAGCGCCATCTCATAGGCCTTTGCCGGGTCGCGCGAATGAATGCCGCCATACAAGCCGTAACGGCTGTCATTGGCAATCTGCACGGCTTCTTCATCGGTATCGAAGCCAATGACGCTGGCCACCGGGCCGAAGATTTCATCTTGCGCAATGCTCATGTCGTTGCGCACATCGTCGAACACCGTGACGTTGAAGAAAAAGCCTTTGGCCAGATGGGCTGGCCTGGAGCCGCCCACCACCAGCCGCGCGCCTTCGTCCACGCCGGCCTGGACCATGCGCTCCACGCGGTCGCGCGCAACCCCACGGATCAGCGGGCCGAGTTGCGTTGCCGCATCAGCCGGGTCGCCCACGACGATCTGCCCCGCAATGGCCTTCATCATTTCCACGTAGGCCGGACGAATGCTGTTGTGCACCAGATGGCGCGTGGCCAGCGCGCAGCCCTGGCCGCAGTGCGTGGCGACCTGGAATACGCCTTCGAGCGCCGCTTTCTGCACATCGGCGTCGGCGCGGACAATCAGGGCCGATTTGCCGCCCAATTCCAGCAGCACTTTCTTGATGGTCGGCGCAGCTTGCGCCAGAATGGCGGCGCCCACGGATTCCGACCCGGTGAAAGTCACCATGTCAACGCGGGCATCGGTAGTAAGTACCCGTGCGACTTCGGGCCCGCCGGTGACAATATTCAGCACGCCAGGCGGCAAGCCGATTTCGCTGGCCACTTCACCAAACAGCAGTGCAGAAAACGGCGTGTAAGGCGACGGTTTCAATATGACCGTGTTGCCTGCCAGCAGCGCTGGAATCAGCTTGGACAGGTTGATCAGAAAAGGCGCGTTGTACGACGTAATGGCCGTCACCACCCCCACCGGCTCGCGCACCACCACACCCGAGCCGATCAATGCGGGGCCGGCCGGGTTGAATGGATTGAGGGAAGTGCCGACCGGCAGCGTCTGTATCGACGGCAGCAGGGAGCGCTGCAGTGCCAGCTCGAACAATTCCATCGGCCGGGCGAAATTCATGGCATGCGCCAGCGCCTGGGTAAAACCGCCTTCGGCCACCATCAGGGTTTTGAGCCGCTCGGCCTTGTCCATCAGCGCCGTGTGCATGCGGCGCATGAAAGCGGTGCGCTCGGCCTGCGGCAGGCGCGACCAGGGTCCGCGGTCAAACGCCTGGCGGGCCGCCGCGATGGCGGCATCCGCGTCGGCCACGCTGCCGACTGGCGCCAGCCCGATCACGGCCTCGGTGCCCGGGTTGATGACTTCTTCGAATGCACCCGGTGAAGTCGGCACCCACTCGCCGTTGATGTAGAGCCCGTCGAATTTTGTATAAGGAATAGTCATGAAATTTTCTGATGTGATTAGGCGCCCGCCGCATCGGCACGAATGAATTCGGCGGCGCGCATGGCCATGGCCATGGCCGGACCGTTGGTGTTGCCGGAAATCAGGGTGGGCATGATGGAGGTGTCCATGACGCGCAAACCCTGAACGCCGCGCACGCGCAGCCGGGTGTCCACGACCGATTGCTCATCAGCGCCCATGCGGCAGGTGCCCGCAATGTGGTAACAGGTAGAACCCTGGCGCAAGTAGGCCTCAACGATCTCTTCGTCGGTCTGGCAGTCAGGGCCGGGCTGGGTTTCGGAAACGATGAACGGCGCAAGCGCAGGCTGGCTCAATATTCGGCGCATGTAGCGCACCAGGTCAGCCGAGTGGCGGCGGTCGCGATCGGTTTCAAAGTAGTTGGCGTCAATCTCTGGCGCCGCATCCGGATCGCGGGATGTGATTTGCACGGAGCCACGGCTATCGGGCGTGGTGAAATAACCCACCCAGGTCATGCCCGGCTGGTCATCGATGGCAATTTCGCCCTTGGCGCCCACCTTGACCGAATACAGGCCGATGCCCAGTTCTCCGTCGGGCCGCGTCAGTTCAGGGCGGGTTTTGACCAGCGCGCATATTTCATGCGCGGCTGCGGTCAGGGGCCCGGTCTGGTTGAGCATGTAGCGCAGCACATTTTTGCCCAGGCGCCAGCCGCCGAACTCCTGGTTCAGGCTGCCTTCGTTCAATTGCACCTGCATCAGGATGCAGCGGTGCTCCAGCAGATTCTGGCCCACATCGGGCGCATCGACCAGCACTGGAATGCCCATGCGCTGCAGCAGGCCCGCCGGGCCGATGCCGGACAATTGCAGCAGCTTCGGGCTGTGAATGGCACCGGCCGAAAGAATTACTTCTCGCCTTGCGGTCACCACCGAGGTACCGCTGGTGCTGCGCATTTCAACGCCCACGACCCGCGTTCCTTCAAAGACCAGACGCTGAACCTGCACGCCTGTGCGCACTTCCAGATTTGGCCTCCCGCGCGCGGGCTCCAGGAAAGCCTTCGCGGCGCTCCAGCGGCGCCCCTTCTTGATGGTGCGCGCCTGGTAGCCCATGCCCCCGTCAAAAGCCGAATTGACATCGTCCACGCGTGGCAAACCGGCCTGCTCGGCCGCTTTCAGGATGACTTCATACATCGGATGGTCTTTGGGCTGCATCGATATGCTGAGCGGACCGCCAGCCCCACGCCACTGGGCGGCGCCCAGTTCGTGGTCTTCGATGGACTTGTAGCAGCGCCCGATGTCGGACCAGCCCCAGCCGGTGCAGCCCGCCGCTTCCCAGTCGTCATATTCCGATGGCAGGCCGCGCATGTACACCATGCCGTTGACAGAACTGGAACCGCCCAGGGTGCGCCCTTTGACCCAGTCTTCCTGGGGGCGCCCCTTTCCCTGGCTAACGCTGTAGTGCCAGATGTTGGGGTTGGGCGGCGTCAGCAGCTTGCCGATACCGCGCGGCATGTGAATCAGCGGGCTCGTGTCGGCCGGCCCGGCTTCCAGCAACAGCACCCGGCAGCGGCTGTCTTTCGACAACTCGCTGGCCAGTACGCAGCCGGCAGAACCCGCGCCCACGATGACATAGTCAAAGGCATCGCCGGTCGCGTTGTTGGGTGCTGAAGATGAGCTCATTACCGCACCGTCTCGCGGCCGACCACGGCTTCAGGGTTCAAATCGACCTCGGCCTGGGCCTTGGGCGACACCAGAAACCCGCCGTCTCCGGCATCACCGACGAGCAATAACGTCCGCTTGCTGAAGTCGTAGGTCACGCCCTTGGCGCCGTATGGGCCGGCGGGCTGGTCATACATCTGGATCATCATCTGGAACATGCCGCGGTAAAGTTCGCCGCTCTGGTCAAAGGCGTCGAACATGCCGGCGCCCGAACCGTCTTCGTCAAGGTAGTACACACGCTTGGAATAGGCATGGCGCTGGCCAGCCTTGAGCGTTGATTCAACCACCGACACCCGGTGTAGTTCCCAGCGTTCGCATGCCGGATTCAGGTGCGGGCCAAGAAACTGCTGGTCGCCCTTGCATTCGCTGTAATGCACATAGTTGTTGTAGGGAATCAGCATTTCCTTGGTGCCGACCAGCTTGAAGTCAAACCTGTCCATTTTTCCTGAAAACAGGAAAAGCTCGTCAAATAAAGTGACGCCGCCGAGCTGAGCGACTGGTGTGTCATAGGAAAACTCTGGCGCCAGCTTGACGCGCCGCTGACCCGGTGAGTAGTTGTAGGCACGCCGTGGCTTGGCGTTCATGTCAAGGTAATCGGTCAGCATGGTCATCTGGCCTGAAATACGTGCCGGTCCCTTGGCCACCGAATAGGTGCGCAGGAACATCATTGGATCTCTGTCCTTGAGATCGGTTTGGTAGTACGGCTTTTCGGTGCGGGTGAACTGGTCTGAAGTGAGCGTTGCCTTGCCGTTGCCGTCAACAATCCAGCTCCGGCCGTTGGCGGTTGTGATGTCCGTTGGAACGATATAGCGCAGGACAAGGTTCCACATCACCTCGTAACCCGTCTTGGCAATCGGGAATGGAATTCCGCCGCGGCATCCCACATCCACTGAATAGTTGTCTTTCCCGATCTGGCAGGTGGTAGCGTTCCGGACCGTGGCCTTGAGCATCTGGTCCGGGTAGGCTACCGCGCGGTGGGTTGGATAGACATCAATGTAGTAGCTCGGGTAGGTTTTAAGCAGGTATTTCTGCGACTCGCTGAGCTTGTCGGCATGTTGCGTGAAGTTCTTGCCGTCGATCCGATAAAGCGGCTTGTCGTCTTTGTAAGGATTTGTCCAGTTTCCGCTGCCCGGCTTGTAACCGGCAGGCGCCTTGGTAATGCCTCCTGTGTACGCTGGAATGGTGCCTTCCTTGTTGCCCGCCTTGATGGCGCCAAATTCGGTCAGCGTCGTGCCCAGGGCCTTGGCCTCGTCTGCCGAGACAGCAGCATGGGCAGGGTTGAACATTGCCGCAACGCCGACCAGCAGCAAGCCTGTGATTTTCGTGTTCATGATTAAATTTCTTTCGTTAAAAGCCGGAATCAGAAGGCGGTTTTGTAAGTGAAGACCAACCAGCCACGGTCGGTAGCGCCTGTGTTTCCGCTGCCGCCAACCAGTACGGTGCCCGAAGGGTCATACTTTGAACGGGCGCGTGAATCGGCGTAGAGCAACTGGAATTCGTGCTTTTGCGCATAGGTGGCCTTGGCGCCGATCGACCACGACATTTCGCCTTCCTTGCCACCGCCGGATGAAGGCGCATTGCCCCGCAGGCCATAAGTGATCGACATCGGAAATTCCAGGTCCAGCGATGGAGCGACTTGCAAATACTGCGGCGTGAACAGCAGCGCCATGCCCAGGTAGTCTTTGGTCGAGCATCCATCGCTCTTGTCGCCACGGCCGCCCGCCGGGTTCAGGCAGGCAGCGGTACCGGCTTGCTGATAGAAAGCCTGGTTCGAATTGACTTTTTGCAGACGGCTGTAGGCCAGCTCGGCAACAACGGAGCCGGTGTCCGCCAAGGGTGTCTTGGGCAACAGGTAAACCCCGTTGACCACGGCATGCCAGGTGTCGCCGCGCGGGCCCTGGCCGTCCAAAGGGTTCAGCCCGGTGGGCGTGGCATTCAGCGCACCGTTCTTTCGGTACGAGAGTTCGGCGCCTACGCTGACCGGGCCGATCACACGCGCAAAGCTGGCCGACAGCATGTCCACCTTCTTGGGGTACACCAGCTGGGCGCTTGTGGGCACAGGGCCAATGCCGGGGATAACCGCAAAGCTTGCAAAATTAGGCGCAAACCAGGGGTTGTAATCATCAAAGCGGCGGTAATAGACACCCGCCGTGGACTCGATTTCTTCCAGATTCATCTTGGCGCTCAGGCCAAAGTTACCCTGGTTCTTGGGTTTATTGGAAGGAACCCGTGCGATGTTGAAGCCAGGGCCAGCCGGTAGCCGGTCAGGGCCTTCAAAGAAAGGGTCAGCCGGGCCGAAGAAAGTCCCGCCGTAAGGCAGGCGCGACGGTTTCCACTCGGTGAAATACTGCGCCGCCAGAGACAGGCTGGGTGTGGGCTGGTATTTCAGGTAGACCTGGCCGAGCGGAAGAAATACTTCTTTCAACTCGATGCCCGGGCTGGTCACGGCTTTCACGCCATCAACGGGGGACTGCGAGTAGGAGATTGCATGGGCACCCAGAAGATAAGCCTCGCCCCAGTAGTTGGTCAGGCGGCCTACCTTTAAATTGGCGGGCTTGTCGGCAACCCGAAAGTTGGCCCAGACGAAGGCGTCCAGGATTTCGCCTGACGGGCCGCGTGTATAACGCTTGACGGTGCTGTTGTACTGGTCGTTGAAATAGCTGGTGGAAAAGCCCGGAACCCGGCTGCGCACTGAGGTATCGCTGTAGGCATCGTCAAACCAGGCCGCACCGGTGACGCGTGCGCCAAAGGAGTTTTTGTAGTTCACGTCGAGTTCGGTCAACACATCCAGGCGCTTGGTCACCAGGTCGCCACGACCGAATTTACCGTCTGACTCGTCGTAGTTCGGATTGTTGAGAATGCGGGAATCGGGCTTGTCCGTGCGAACGCCCACGTTGGCCCGTATGGTGTTGTCCCATCGCACGGTCAGGTCCGGGTTGTCTGTCTTGATCTCGATGGCCATGGCCGGCGAAGCCAGCATGAGCGTGGTTACAAGGGTTCCGCCAAAGACCCTGCGCGGCCGGCGTGCGGTAAATTTTTGTGGTTGATGAATCACGTTTGTCTCCTGAGATTATTCTGATGATGGGCAAGGCAAGGGTTTTCAGAGGGCGCAAGTCTCCCTGCTCCGCCTCTGGCGGATTTAAAAATACGAAGCTTGTTGCTGCACGCCCGTTCAGGCGCGAATTTTCAAGGCCGTTTTACTTGGGCGGCCCGTGGGAAGATCGTGTTCGTCCTTGACTACAGAGGCATTCGCTGTGGAACACTGGAACGCTGCAAAAGCAATCCCGGCCACTGCTCGACAAAGCTGAAGTAGATAACGTTGTCATGAATTAACTGGATCAAGCCACTCAGATGGGCTGTATTCAGTCGATGCTTGGTGCGATGGCGATCACGCCGCGGAGCAGCGTGATCAACAACATCGGCGGCATCGGCTGCGGCACAGTGCCGATGGCGCCAGATTTAGGCAAACGGACACTGCGGCTCAGGGCCAGAAACGCATCGCACAAATCGTCCAGAGGAACCGGCGAGCGCTTTCCTGCGCGTGCAAACAAATTGCCGATGATGTGGCTGAAGGTCGAGCGGGTTGTTTCATGGTAGGCAACGTATTGTTCCGCAAAGGCCGGATCGCGCAAGGCATACAGGTAGGTTTCAGCCGAAATCATGGCCCACAGCCCCTCTGGATCAAAGCGCAGGCTGCGTTCATTCAGGGTTTCCAGCAAGGCATCCAGTTCAAGTCCACTTTCCGTCAGTTCCAGCCAGCTGGTCTGCTCGGCGGCCATGCGTTCGCTGATCAGTTCGAGCAACAGGGATTGCTTGTTGTCAAAGTTTGCGTAAAACGCGCCGCGCGTGAAACCGGCGGCTTCGGCAATGCGTTCGGCCGAAGTACCTGCAACCCCGAAACGTGCAAATTCGCGCAAGGCCGATTCGCGTAAGGCCTCCAGCGTTTGCTGGCGGCGCTCGTCACGGTTAAGGCGCACTGGCAATTTCTTTGATTTCAAATGCATGTACGCATGTTAGTGGGCACATGCATATCTTTAGATCAGGACAAACCCTTCCCCGTGATGCCGTATTTCATTTTTAGTTCCTACACATGAAGAAGCCCTAACGCTTTACATAAGCGGCGAACATGTATTGGCCGCTTTATCGCGTCATTGGACGCACGGTCAATTAATATTTTTCGTCCCGTGCAAGCAAGCAAGATCGAATTGCAGTGAAATCGACGTGGACCTGCCCTGGCAAGCGCCCCGTCAAGCCAGACGCTACCATTCAGACCGCACGCATTCATCAACGCCATAGCCCTTGGCTCCCCTTCGAAAGAAACCGCACCGTGTCCCAATCCATTTTTGATATTCCCCTTCAACGCCTGAACGGTGAAGCGGCCACCCTGGCCGAGCACGCCGGCCAGGTCATGCTGCTCGTCAACGTTGCCTCCAAATGCGGATTGACACCGCAATACACCGGCCTGGAGCAGTTGAATACCGATTACGCGGACAAGGGTTTGCGCGTACTGGGTTTTCCTTGCAATGACTTCGGTGCGCAGGAGCCGGGCACGGAGGCTGAGATCGAGAGTTTTTGCCAGGAGAACTACGGCGTGAGTTTTTCGATGTATTCCAAACTGACCATCAACGGCGAGCTGCGCCACCCGCTGTATGCCCACCTGATCACAGCCCGGCCCGAGGCCAGCGCGTCCGGAAGCGACAAGCTTCAGCAGACACTTGCGCAGCATGGATTGCTGCCCAAACATGAAACCGATGTCATGTGGAATTTCGAAAAGTTTCTGGTCGGGCGCGATGGAACTGTGCTTGCCCGCTACGCGCCCGATGTAACGCCGCAAGACGCCGCACTTCTGGCGGACATTGACGCGGCACTGGCTGCCAAATAAAAAAACCTCGCAAGCCAAAGACTTGCGAGGTTTTAAATTCTGGTGGGCGGTGCGAGTTTCGAACTTGCGACCCCTGCAGTGTGAATGCAGTGCTCTACCCCTGAGCTAACCGCCCTGTTGGT
>JAQGMZ010000181.1 GCA_028292045.1 Polaromonas sp.
ATCGTGGCGCTGCCCAGTGCCGTGACTAGGCCCAGGCTGACCCAGAGCATGGTGTCGACCTTGCTGCCACGCGCCTTGAGCCAGAGGATTTGCGCCACAGTAGCAATGATGACCACCACCGTGGCCAGCAGCACCGGCGCTTCGGCCGGCCCGACCACGCCCCCCGACACCATGAAACCCAGCCAGTCGGTGGCCGTGGCGGCCGCCCAGTCCTTGTTGCCTTCGGCATACTTGAACATGCCGAAGAACAGCGCAATCGGCAAGAAGTCAAACAAAATATTCAAGGCGTGATTATGGCGGAGGGGATTTCAGAGTGAATGCTGGTCGAATATGCATCAAAGCGCAGAAACATTCAAACCCAGCAGGGGCCCCAGGACTGGCTTTGCCAGACCGCAGGCGCAACAGCCCCTCGGGGGGCAGCGAACCACGCGAAGCGGGAGCGTGGGGGCACCACTTCCCCATCGGCAGGGGCCGCAGGACTGGCTTTGCCAGACTGCAGGCGCAGCGGCCCCCTCGGGGGGCAGCGCAGTACGCGAAGCGACCAGCGTGGGGGCTTACCTCTTTTTGAAATCAAGAGAGGCCGAGTTCATGCAGTAGCGCAGCCCGGTCGGCGCGGGCCCGTCGGGGAACACATGGCCCAGGTGCGCGCCGCAGTTGGCGCAAACGGTTTCGGTGCGCGCCATGCCCATGGAGCGGTCGACATGCTCTTCAATGGCGCCCGGTTTGACTTCCTCGGAAAAGCTCGGCCAGCCGCAGCCGGCATCGAATTTGGTGGACGAATCGAACAATTCGGCGTCGCAGCAGATGCAGCGATAGGTGCCCGAGGCATAGTTGTCTTCGTATTTGCCGGTGAACGGCCGCTCGGTGGCGGCATGCCGGGTGACGTTGAACGCTACCGGTTCGGCGCCCTTTTCGGCCAGCAGGGCTTTCCATTCAGCATCGGTTTTCTGGATTTTCGCGGGCATGGTGTCGGGTCCTGTAGTTAACAATAAGGCTTCACGAACTGCAGCTGATGGCGATCGACGCCGCCCAGTCGGGCGGGAAGCCAGCCAGGCTGTCATGGCCGGGATGCTCTTCAAATGGGGACTGCAGCACCGTGAGCAAGGTATCGACCTTTGAAAAATCTTTTAGTTTCGCGGCCTGGATGGCTTCTTCGCCCAGATGGTTGCGCAGCACATACTTTGGATTGTGCTTGAGCATCAAATCGGCTCTCTGTGCACCGTCCGCATGCCTGATTCGGTCTGAATATTGAAGCGCCCAGGCATTGAACGATTCCAGGTCGAAAAACAGGTCGCGCACCGGTTCATGGCCGCTTTGCGCGGTAAAACCGCACAGCCGGCGCCAGAAGATCGTGTAGTCCACCTTGTTGGCGGCCAGCAGCCGGAAGGTGTCTTCAATCAGTTCCGTGTCTCCCCCGCGTTCATCGACCAGGCCCAGCTTGGCGCGCATGCGTGCCTGCAGCGCCCCGGGAAACACGGTCTTGTACGAGCCCAGCGCGGCCAGCGCGTGTTCCTGGTCATCAATCAGCGGCAGCAGCGCCTGGCCCAGGCAGAACAGGTTCCAGTACGCCATGTTGGGCTGCCTGTTGTAGGCATAGCGGCCTTGCTCGTCCGAATGGTTGCAGATGTGGCCGGGGTCGAACGCATCGAGAAACTGGAACGGACCGTAGTCGATCGTCAGCCCCAGGATGCTCATGTTGTCGGTGTTCATCACCCCGTGGCAAAAGCCGACCGCCTGCCAGGCCGCCGCCATGTGCGCGGTGCGCTCGCTAACGGCCTGGAGCAATGCCGCATAAGGATGGGCCGCTTGCCGACAGTCCGGGTAAAACCGGTCAATGACGTAATCGGCCAGGGTTTTCAGCTGGGCAAGCTGGTTGCGGTGGGCAAAATGCTCGAAATGGCCGAAGCGGATGAAACTGGGCGCAATACGCGTAACGACCGCCGCTGTTTCAATTTCTTCACGGCGCACCGGCGCGTCGGAGCCGGTCACGCACAGGGCGCGGGTGGTCGGAATGCCCAGGCCGTGCATGGCTTCGGAGCACAAAAATTCACGGATGGAGCTGCGCAGCACCGCCCGGCCATCGCCCATGCGGGAATAGGGCGTTGGGCCCGCACCCTTGAGCTGGATTTCCTGGCATCCGCTGCGCGTTTCAATTTCGCCCAGAAGAATGGCCCGGCCATCGCCCAGTTGCCCGGCCCAGGTGCCAAACTGATGGCCGCTGTAAACGCTGGCAATCGGGCTGGCGCCCGGCAAAGGCTGGTTGCCGGTCAGGGCGTCCAGCATCTCAGCGGACTCCAGCCAGCTGTCTTCCAGCCCGAGTTCGCGGGCCAGCGCGTGGTTGCGCCCCACCCAGTAAGGCGAAGCCAGCGGACGGGGTTCAAGCCGGGTATGGAACTCCGGACCCAGTGCGGAAAAAGAATTTACCCACTGCCGGCCGGGCGCCGCAGGCGGGTGGCCAGTGGCTGCGAAGGAGGTGTCAAAAGCTGTTG
This sequence comes from Polaromonas sp., assembly GCA_028292045.1. Classification (GTDB taxonomy): domain Bacteria; phylum Pseudomonadota; class Gammaproteobacteria; order Burkholderiales; family Burkholderiaceae_C; genus Polaromonas. Next base: position 2,490 of record JAQGMZ010000181.1, read on the forward strand.
TCATGACTTAATTGTGCTATGGCGCCAGCAGCCCTGTGCAGCAAGGGGTAAGAATTGTGTAGGGCGTTGCACGCTGTCGCCAATGCGGCGCGGCTACGGAGTTTCCCGAAGCGGGCCTCCTATATCGGCCTGTACCATGCATCAGGTAAACACCACCTTCAACAGCATGCCCTGGGCGGGCGACAAAGGATGCAGACGATGTTAGGTTTAATGCAGAACCAGCCAATGCTGATTTCATCGCTGATCGAGTTTGCCGCGCGCCACCATGGCGATGCAGAAATCGTTTCGCGGCGGGTGGAAGGCGACATTCACCGCTACACCTACCGGGAAGCCGCCCAGCGCGCGCGCCAGGTGGCCAATGCGCTGGACGCCTTGAATCTCGAGTTCAGCGACCGCGTGGCCACGCTCGCCTGGAACGGCTACCGGCATTTCGAGCTGTATTACGGCGTCAGCGGCTCGGGCCGGGTGCTGCACACCATCAACCCCCGGCTGCATCCGGAGCAGATCGCCTGGATCGCCAACCATGCGCAGGACCAGGTGCTGTGCTTTGACCTGAGCTTTCTGCCGCTGGTGCAGGCGGTGCACGCCAAATGCACCAGCATCCGGCACTACATTGCGCTGTGCGACGCCGACAAGCTGCCTGCCGATTCGGGGATTCCGAACCTGCAGAGCTACGAAAACTGGATCGGCGGACAGCCAAGCCGCTACGACTGGCCTGTATTTGATGAAAACACGGCGTCGAGCATGTGCTACACCAGCGGCACCACCGGCAACCCCAAGGCCGCCCTGTACAGCCACCGCTCCAGCACCTTGCACGCCTATGCCGCAGCCCTGCCGGACGTGATGAGCATTTCGGCGCGCGATGCCATCTTGCCCGTGGTTCCGATGTTCCACGTCAACGCCTGGGGCATGCCCTATTCGGCTGCGCTCACCGGCGCCAAGCTGGTGTTTCCGGGCCCGGCCATGGACGGCAAATCGGTCTACGAGCTGATCGAGTCCGAGAAAGTCACCTACGCGGCCGGGGTGCCGACGGTATGGCAGATGATGCTGACCCACATGAAACCGGGCGGGCTCCGGTTTTCAACGCTGCGACGCACCGTGATCGGCGGCTCGGCATGCCCGCCCGCCATGATCCACGCCTTCAACAACGACTACGGCGTGGAAGTGCTGCATGCCTGGGGCATGACCGAGATGAGCCCGCTGGGCACCCTGTGCACCCTGAAGAACAAGCACGACAGCTTGAGCGACGACGAGAAAATGAAAATCCGCCTCAAGCAGGGCCGGGTGATTTACGGCGTGGACATGAAGATTGTCGATGGCGGCGGCGAAGAATTGCCCTGGGACGGCAAGACCTACGGCGACCTGCTGGTCAAGGGTCCGTGGATCATCCGCGAATACTTCCAGGGCGAAAGCGACCCGCTGGTCAACGGCTGGTTTCCCACGGGCGACGTGGCCACCATCGACGCCGACGGCTACATGCAGATCACCGACCGCAGCAAGGACGTCATCAAGTCCGGCGGCGAATGGATCAGCTCGATCGACATTGAAAACATCGCCGTTGCCCATCCCGCCGTGCTCATGGCCGCTTGCATCGGCGTAGCGCACCCGAAGTGGGACGAGCGGCCCATCATTGCGGTGGTGAAAAAGCCGGGCATGGACGTCAGCCGGGACGAACTGCTGGCGTTCTACGAAGGCAAGACCGCCAAATGGCAGATTCCCGACGACGTGGTGTTCGTCGATGCGATTCCGCTAGGCGCGACCGGCAAGATGCTCAAGACACGGCTGCGCGAGTTGCTCAAGGACTACCAGCTGCCCGCCTGAATTCACCGCCCGAGTCACCGATGCGATAGCTGCGGCCGCCTCGTAAGGGCATTCCCTGAGGAGGCACGCAGGCAAAACTTGTACGCTTGAAAAAATCAACAAACGAAGGAGACACGCGGTGAATTTTGCTATTAAATCTGTAGCGGTATGCGCAATGATTGCAAGTGCTTCGATTGCCCTTGCCCAAAAAGGCGAGACGGTCAAGATCGCCATGATCGAAGGGCTGTCCGGTCCCTTTGGCAACGTCGGCCAGAACCAGCTGAAAAACTGGCAGTTTGTCTCCGAGCGCCTCAATGGCGCCAAGAACGTGGCTGGCGTCAAGTTTGAAATCGTCGGCATCGACAGCAAAAGCTCGCCGCAAGAAGCCCTGAATGGACTCAAGTCGGCCATCGACCAGGGAATCCGTTATGTGGCGCAGGGCAATGGTTCGGCCGTGGCGCTGGCGCTGGCCGATGCCATTGCCAAGCACAATGAACGCAATCCCGGCAAGGAAGTCATCTTCCTGAATTACGCGGCGGTCGATCCTGCGCTGACCAATGAAAAGTGCTCGTTCGCCCATTTCCGCCTGGACGCCGACACCTCCATGAAAATGCAGGCGCTGACCTCTTTCATGAAGGACCAGCCCAAGGTCAAGAAGGTGTATTTGCTTAACCAGAACTACTCGCACGGCCAGCAGGTGGCCAAGTATTTCAAGGAAGGCTTGACGCGCAGCCGACCCGACGCGCAGATCGTCGGCGAAGACCTGCATCCATTTGGGCAGGTCAAGGACTTCGCCCCCTATATTGCCAAGATCAAGGCTTCAGGCGCGGACACGCTGGTCACCGGCAACTGGGGCCAGGACATGACCCTGCTGGTCAAGGCCATTACCGAGGCCGGCCTGAAGATCCCGATCTACGCCTACTACGCCGGTGTGAGCGGAACCCCGACGGCGCTGGCTGCCGCGGGCGACATCGAGGTGTACCAGATTGCCTACAACCACTCCAACTACACCGGCGAACTGGGCACGATGATGAAGGAGTTCAAGCAGAAGTACAACGACGATTTCTACACTTTTTCCATTTACAACGGCGTGGTCATGCTGTCCGAGGCCATGAACAAGGCCAAGTCCACCGATCCGATGAAGGTTGCCGCCGCGCTGGAGGGCCTGTCGTTCAAGGGCTTCAACGGCGACTCGCAAATGCGCAAGTCCGACCACCAGCTGCAGCAGGGCCTGTTCATTTCCAAATGGCAAAAAGTGGATGCCAAAAACAGCTACAGCCTTGAAAACACCGGCTACACCTTTGCACCCGTCAAGTACATCGACGCTTACATCGCCAGCACGCCGACCAGTTGCGACATGAAGCGTTCCTGATTCCTGAAACCGGTTTTTCCGTATCGCGCCGGGTGGAAAACTCACCTGGCGCTCTTTTTTGAACTTGGCAAAGCCGTGCATTCCCCAGGCTGCCGACCGACGGACCTTCATGGAATTTTTTACCATTTCCCTGCTGAACGGGCTGAGTTATGGCTTGCTGCTGTTCATGCTCAGTTCAGGGCTGACATTGATATTCAGCATGATGGGCGTGCTGAACTTCGCGCATGCCTCGTTCTACATGCTGGGCGCCTACTTTGCCTACAGCGTCACCAGCCTGGTGGGTTTTTGGCCGGCGCTGCTTATTGCGCCCCTGCTGGTCGGCGTGATCGGGGCCGCTTTTGAAAAATTCTGCTTGCGCCGGGTGCACAAGTTCGGGCATGTGCCCGAACTGCTGATCACCTTCGGCCTGAGCTATATCCTGGTGGAACTGGTGCAGCTGGTCTGGGGCCGCATTGCGGTGGACTACCGGGTGCCCGAGGCGCTCAAGGGGCCGCTGTTCACGCTTTACGGCACGCAGTTTCCGATGTACCGCGGCTTCATGATGGCCGTTGCCCTGTTCATGCTGGTAGCGGTCTGGCTGCTGCTTAAAAAGACCCGCATCGGCCTGGTGATCCAGGCGGCCCTGACCCATCCCGAGACAGTTGAGGCGCTGGGCCACAACGTGCCGCGCATCTTCATGCTGGTGTTCGGCGGCGGAGCTGCGCTGGCGGGGCTGGCCGGCGTGATTGGCGGCAATGCCTTCGTCACGGAACCCGGCATGGCGGCGGCGGTGGGCTCGATCATTTTCGTGGTGGTGGTGGTGGGCGGCATGGGGTCGCTGGCCGGTGCTTTTCTCGCCTCGTTACTGATTGGCGTGCTGCAGACTTTTGCAGTGGCGGTGGACAGCTCGCTCATGAGCGCAGTCGCCGTGCTGGGCGTGGCCGTGACGCCCGAAACTTTCGGCTATGCGGTGCTCAAGCTCAAGATCAGCCAGATCGCGCCCATCCTGCCCTATCTTTTCCTGGTGCTGATGCTCATTTTCCGGCCCAAGGGTCTTTTAGGTACCCGGGAAGGCTGACCGTCATGACTACTACATTGCATCGTCAATCCAAACCGGCGGGGCGCGGGCGCCTGCTGGTGTGGGGCCTTTTTGCCCTGCTGCTGGCCGTGGTGCCGCTGGTGTTCACCAGCAGCCTGAGCCACACCATCCTGTCGCAGATGGGCATTGCCATCATTGTCTGCCTGAGCTACAACATGCTGCTGGGGCAGGGCGGCATGCTGAGCTTCGGGCATGCCGTCTATTCCGGGCTGGGCGCTTTCATCGCGATTCATGTCCTGAACGGCGTGACCCAGGGAAAATTTCCGCTGCCGGTCAGCCTGATTCCGCTGGCGGGCGGCCTGGCCGGGCTGGCGACGGCGCTGTTGCTCGGCTGGGTGACCACCAAGAAGTCGGCCACCACCTTTGCCATGATCACGCTGGGCGTTGGCGAACTGGTGTGGGCCATGTCACTGATGTTCCCCGAATTCTTTGGCGGCGAAGGCGGCATTTCGGGCAACCGCGTGACCGGGCCCAAACCCCTGGGCATTACCTTCGGGCCGCAGATCCAGCTGTATTACCTGATCGCGGTCTACACCTTCGTCTGCACCGGTTTGATGTTTGCTTTTACCCGCACGCCTTTGGGCCGCATGCTCAACGCAGTTCGGGACAACCCCGAGCGGGTTGAATTCGTTGGCTACGACACCCAGAAAGTGCGCTTCCTGTCATTTGTGATTGCGGCCTTTTTTGCCGGCATCTCGGGCGGGCTGGCTGCGCTGAATTTCGAAATCGTCACTTCGGAAGTGGTCAGCGGCTACCGCTCAGGCGCCTACCTGCTGTTCACCTTCCTGGGCGGGGCCACCTTCTTTTTCGGCCCGATCATTGGCGCGGTGCTCATGGTTCTGGCCTTCGTGCTGCTCAGCGAATTCACCAAAGCCTGGCTGCTGTACCTCGGCCTGCTGTTTTTGTTCATGGTGATGTTCGCGCCGGGCGGTTTTGCCAGCCTGATCATGATGAATGTCCGCGTGGCTGCGTTTGGCAAGCTCAAGCCGCTGCTGGGCCACTATGCGGCGCTGCTGGCAACCGGATTGCTCGCTTTTGCAGGCGTTGCCGCCATGATTGAAATGCTCTACCACCTCCAGCTCGATGCGGCCCTAGGATCGCAGCTCCGCTTCATGGGCATGCAGCTGAATGCGGCAGCGCCCGCCACCTGGGGCGCTGCCGTTGCCATCACGCTGGCAGGGCTGGCGGTATTTGAAATGGCACGCCGCCGTTTCGCCGTGAAATGGGGCGACACCCAGGAATCGATTGAAAATGAAATCAAGCGGCGGGAGGCCCTGTGAGCGCATCGACATCCCGTACAGGCCAACCCCTTGCGATTGAGCTGAAAGACCTGCGCAAGAGTTTCGGCAAGACAGAAATCATTCGCGGCATCAACCTGGCGGTTGAACCGGGCCAGCGCATCGCCATCATCGGGCCCAACGGCGCCGGCAAGTCAACCCTGTTCAACCTGATCAGCGGGCGGTTTGCGCCCACCAGCGGGCAGGTCCTCCTGGACGGCCAGTCCATCGAAGGGAAAAAACCTTATGAAATCAACCGCATGGGGCTGTCGCGAAGTTTCCAGATCACCAACATCTTCCCCAAGCTCAGCGTGTTCGAAAACCTGCGCTGCGGCGTGCTGTGGAGCCTTGGCTACAAGTACACCTTCCTGAAATTCCTGGCTGATCTGGATGACGCCAATGCGCGGGCCGACGAACTCATGGCCATGATCAAACTCGACAAAAAGCACGACGTGCTGGCCATCAACCTGACCTACGCCGAACAAAGGGCGCTGGAAATCGGCATCACCATTGCCGGCGGTGCCAGCGTCATCCTGCTCGATGAGCCGACCGCCGGCATGTGCCGGTCTGAAACCAGCCGCTTCATCAGCCTGATCAAGGAGGTCACGGTGGGCAAGACGCTGCTGACGGTGGAGCACGACATGGGCGTGGTGTTTGGCCTGGCAGACAAGATTGCCGTTGTTGTCTACGGCGAAGTGATTGCCTTCGATGTGCCCGAAGCAGTGCGGGCCGACCAGCGGGTGCAGGAAGCCTATCTGGGCTCGTCGGTCGCAGACGCCCAAGGGCAGGGACACTGAACATGCTCAAGCTAAACAACCTCAATGCCTACTATGGCAAAAGCCATGTCCTGCACGGGGTGTCGTTCGACGTGCAGCCCGGCGAAATCGTCGCCCTGCTGGGCCGCAACGGTTCGGGCCGCTCGACGACCGCCAAGGCCATCATGGGGCTGGTTGATTGCGAGGGATCGATTCTGTGGAAAGACGCTGAAATCGTCGGCAGGAAGGCTTATCAGATCGCCCACCTCGGCCTGGGCTATGTGCCCGAGAACCGCGACATTTTCCCGAAGCTCACGGTGCACCAGAACCTGCTGCTGGGCCAGAAGGGCACTGGAAAAGGCTCGCGCTGGTCTTTTGACGACATGTACGCGCTGTTTCCCCGACTGCGCGAACGCCAGCACACCGAGGCCGGCGTGCTCTCGGGCGGCGAGCAGCAGATGCTGACGCTGTGCCGCACGCTGATGGGTGACCCGGACCTGATCATCATCGACGAGCCGACCGAAGGCCTGGCGCCCAAGATTGTGGAACTGGTCGGCCAGTACCTGCAAACGCTCAAGGCCAGGGGCATCTCGGTGCTGCTGATCGAGCAAAAATTGACCATTGCCATGGCCATTTCCGACCGCGCGCTGGTCATGGGCCATGGCAGCATCGTGTTTGACGGAACGCCTGACGGCTTGCGGGCCGATGTTGACATTCGAAAAGAGTGGCTGGAGGTGTAACGGGCCCTCGAGCTTGTCTCTGTAGAGACATATAAAAGGCAAACATGGAGTCCGGGTCGCCAGAAATTGCCACTGGCTTCTTTACAATGAAATAGAACGGTCGTTCTATTTGCCAGGACCGCGGCTGGTTGCTCCCGGAAACGCATTGCACCCTGATCCCTGAAATTTCAATCTAGGAAAGAAATACACCATGACAACCCTCTACGAAGTTCACGGCTCGGTGGCGCTGATCACCCTGAGCAATCCGCCCGTCAATGGGCTGGGTCACCCCACCCGGCTGAGCCTCACCCGGCATCTGGCGCAGGCCAACGAAGACGATGCCGTCAAATCCATCGTCCTCACCGGTGCCGGAAAAGCGTTTTCAGGCGGCGCCGACATCAAGGAATTCGGTTCTCCCCTGGCCACGCAAGAGCCCAACCTGCTCAGCGTGATCATGGCGATTGAAAACTCGCCCAAACCCGTGGTGGCGGCCATTCATTCGGTTTGCATGGGCGGCGGGCTGGAACTGGCGCTGGGCTGCCATTACCGCATGGCTGCCCCCGGCTGCAGCGTGGCCTTGCCGGAAGTGAAACTGGGCCTAGTGCCAGGCGCTGGCGGCACACAGCGACTGCCGCGCGCCCTGGGCGTCGAGCCGGCTCTGAACATGATCGTCAGCGGCGAACCAGTCAAGAGCGAAATGCTGGCGCAAATCCCGGGCCAGAAGCTGTTTGACAAAATGGCCTCGACGGCTGCCGCACTGCCTGACGAAGCGTTGGCCTTTGCGCAGGCCATTGCCGACACGCGCCCCCTGCCGCTGGTGCGCGACCTGCCGTGCAAGCACCGCAACGGCGATGCCTATTTCCAGTTTGCCCGCAACATGGTCAAGGGCATGGCGAAAAATTTACCGGCGCCGCTCAAGTGCGTCGATGCCGTGGAAGCCGCCACCCAGCAAAAATTCGACGAGGGCATGCGCATCGAGCGCGAGTTTTTCACCAACCTGATGTTCACGCCGGAAAGCCACGCGCTGCGCCACATCTTCATGGCGGAGCGGGCAGCGTCAAAAATTCCCGATGTGCCGGCCGATACTCCCCAACGCCGCATGGACTCGATTGCGGTGATTGGCGCAGGCACGATGGGCGGCGGCATTGCCATGAACTTCCTGAACGCCGGCATTCCGGTCAAGATGCTGGAAATGAAGCAGGAAGCGCTGGACCGCGGCCTGGCGACCATTCGCAAGAACTACGAGTCGCAGGTCAAGAAAGGCAAGCTCAAGCAGGACAAGTACGAGCAGCGCTTGGGCCTGCTCAGCACCACGCTGAGCTATGACGACTTGAACGACGCCGACATGGTCATCGAGGCGGTGTTTGAAGAAATGGGCGTCAAGGAAAAAGTTTTCAAGGAACTCGACCGCGTAATGAAGCCGGGCGCCATCCTGGCATCGAACACCTCGACGCTGGACCTGAACCGGATAGCCGCTTTCACCGGCCGGCCGCAAGACGTGGTGGGACTGCACTTTTTCAGCCCGGCCAACATCATGAAGCTGCTGGAAGTGGTGCGCGGCGACAAAACCGCCAGGGACGTCATGGCCACGGTCATGGCGGTGGCCAAGAAAATCCGCAAGACGGCCGTGGTGTCCGGCGTGTGCGACGGCTTCATCGGCAACCGCATGATCGAGCAGTACGGCCGGCAAGGCGGCTTTTTGCTGGACGAAGGCTGCACCCCGGCGCAGGTGGACAAGGCGATTGAAAAGTTCGGTTTTGCCATGGGGCCGTTTCGCATGGGCGACCTGGCGGGCAACGACATCGGGTGGGCGATCCGCAAGCGCCGCTACCAGGAAAAACCAGACATGAAATACAGCAAGACGGCAGACCTGCTGTGCGAGAAGGGCCGTTTCGGCCAGAAGACCGGCGCCGGCTGGTACGACTATGTGGCGGGCAAGCGGGATGCGATTCCCAACCCGGAAGTCGTGCAGATGATCGAGGCGCACCGCGCGTCGCTGGGCATCAGCCCACGCAAGATTTCAGACGAGGAAATTGTCCAGCGCCTGGTGTATTCCCTGGTGAATGAAGGCGCGCATATCCTGGAAGAAGGCATTGCCTCCAAGGCCGGCGACATCGACATGGTGTACCTGATGGGCTATGGTTTCCCCATCTACCGGGGCGGCCCGATGCTGTACGCCGACCGGATTGGCCTTTTCAATGTAGTGCAGGCGATGAACCGCTTCGCCAAAAATCCGCTCGACGACGCCAATTTCTGGAAGCCTGCGCCGCTGCTGGCGCGGCTGGCTGCCGAAGGCAAGACCTTCAACTGACCAGCGCCAGCGCCCATCCAGACAAGCCCTAATTCGGAGATATACATGACTTCTGCCTTAATTGTTTCCACCGCCCGCACCCCCCTGTCCAAGAGCTGGAAGGGCGCCTTCAACATGACGCACGGCGCCACCCTGGGCGGCCATGCCGTGCAGCACGCCGTTGCACGCGCCGGCATCGACGCCGCCGAAGTCGATGACGTCATCATGGGCTGCGCCAACCCTGAAGGCGCAACCGGCGCCAACATTGCAAGGCAGATTGCCCTGCGCGCCGGTTGCCCCATCACCGTCTCGGGCATGACGGTCAACCGCTTTTGCTCGTCCGGCCTGCAGGCGATTGCGCTGGCTTCCCAGCGCGTCATTGCCGGCGAAGCCGATATTTACGTGGCAGGCGGCGTGGAAAGCATCTCCTGCGTCCAGCAGGAAATGAACACCCACATGCTGCGCGAAGACTGGCTCGCCAAAAACAAGCCCGAGATTTACTGGAACATGCTGCAGACCGCCGAGCAGGTGGCCAAGCGCTACGGCATCAGCCGCGAACGCATGGACGAATACGGCGCAGGCAGCCAGCAAAAAGCCACGGCTGCCCTGGCTGCCGGCCTGTACCAGGCCGAGATCGCGCCCATCACCGTGACAGCAGGCGTGGTCGATCCGGTCATGGGTCTGACGACCAAGCAGGTCACCGTCAGCAACGACGAAGGCATTCGCGCCGGCACGACCCGGGAAGGCATCAGCGGCCTGCGTTCGGCGTTGCCGGGCGGGCTGATCACGGCCGGCAACGCCAGCCAGTTCTCCGATGGCGGCGGTGCAGTGGTGGTCATGGACGAAAAAGTGGCCGAGCGCAAAGGACTGGCGCCCCTGGGCCGCTTCCTCGGTTTTGCGGTTGCCGGCTGCGAGCCCGATGAAATGGGCATCGGCCCGGTGTTTGCCATCCCCAAGGTGCTGGCCAAGCTGGGCCTGGGCGTTGGCGACATCGACCTGTGGGAGCTGAACGAAGCTTTTGCGGTGCAGGTGCTTTACTGCGCCGACAAACTGGGCATTCCGATGGACCGGCTCAATGTGAATGGCGGCGCCATTGCTGTCGGCCACCCCTACGGCGTCACCGGCCAGCGCCTGACCGGCCATGCGCTGATCGAAGGCAAGCGGCGCGGTGCCAGACGCGTTTGCGTCACCATGTGCATTGGCGGCGGCATGGGCGCCGCAGGTATTTTTGAAGTGCTGTAACGTGTAGCACTTTCAATTCAGCCAAGCCGTAACGGGCCGACCCTGCAGGCTTCGTGCATGCGCCGGCCCGCATTATTTTTGTCCTGAAGGTCAGCCATGCGTTTGCGTTCCACCCTCGATTTCCTGCTTTACCAGTGGCTTGACGCCGAAGCCTTGAGCCAGCGCGGGCGGTTTGCCGAGCACGGCCGCGAAACCTTCGATGCCGTGCTGGAGACGTGCGAGCGCATCGCACGCGAAAAATACGCGCCTTTCAACCGCACGGTTGACCTGCAGGAACCCCATTTCGACGGCGAAAAGGTCATCCTGCCGCAAGCCACCCATGATGCGCAGAAGGCTTATGCCGCCTCCGGGATGCTCAGCGCCGCCCAGGACTACGAGGTGGGCGGCATGCAGCTTCCCTACACGGTGGAAGCCGCCGCCAATGCATTTTTTGCCATGGCCTCGGTCAGCATGGGTTCCAGCCTGCTGACGACGGGCAACGCCAATTTGCTGATGGTCCACGGCACCGCTATGCAAAAAAGCGTGTTCGCCCGCCACGAATTTTCGGGCAGGTTTTCGGGCACCATGTGCCTGTCCGAGCCGCAGGCCGGTTCGTCGCTCAGTGACATCACGACGCGGGCGCTGCCCGATGGCAACGATTTCGAGGCCGATCCCCTGGGGCCGCGCTACCGCCTCAAGGGCAACAAGATGTGGATATCCAGCGGCGAGCATGAGCTGACCGACAACATCATTCACCTGGTGCTGGCCAAGATCCCCGGTCCTGACGGCCGCCTGATTCCAGGCACCAAAGGTATTTCGCTGTTCATTGTTCCCAAGAAAATGGTCAATACCGCAGGCGAACTTACCGGCGTGCGCAATGATGTGGCGCTGGCCGGGCTCAACCACAAGCTGGGCTGGCGCGGCACCACCAACACGCTGCTGAATTTCGGCGAAGGCAAGTACCCGGTGGAGGGCATGGCCGGGGCGGTCGGCTACCTGGTGGGCCAGCCGCATGAGGGCTTGCGCTGCATGTTCCACATGATGAACGAGGCGCGCATTGCCATTGGCATGGCAGCCACCATGCTGGGCCTGGCCGGCTATTACGTATCGCTCGACTATGCAAAAAACCGGACGCAGGGCCGGCCGGTCACCGGCGCCGGAAAGGATGCGGCCGCCCCGCAGAGCAGGATCATCGAGCACGCCGATGTCAAGCGCATGCTGCTGGCGCCAAAGTCCTATGCCGAAGGCGCCCTGGCGCTGGAACTGTACTGCGCCCGGCTGGTCGATGAGCAGCATACCGGCACCCCCGAGGCTGCCGACGAGGCGCGGCTGCTGCTTGAAGTGCTCACGCCCATCGCAAAAAGCTGGCCCAGCGAGTTTTGCCTGGAAGCCAATTCGCTGGCCATCCAGGTGCTGGGCGGCTATGGGTACACGCGCGATTTTCCCGTGGAGCAATACTGGCGCGACAACCGCCTGAACATGATCCACGAAGGCACCCACGGCATACAGGCCATGGACCTGCTGGGCCGCAAGGTGCGGCTGGAAGGCGGGCGCGGCCTGCAACTTCTGGCGGACCGGATTCAGGGAACCGCCGCCCGGGCCTGCGCCCATCCCGAACTGGCCCCGCATGGCCGTGCGCTGGCCGATGCCCTGGAGCAGATCACCGATGCCACCATGGCCGCATGGTCCACCGGCCATCCTGGCGATGCGCTTGCCAATGCCGTGCCTTACATGCAGGCGTTCGGCCATACCGTGCTGGCCTGGATCTGGCTTGACGTGGCGCTGGCCGTGTCAGGTCCCGGCGCCGCACGGTCCGTGGCTGAAAATGCAGGCGTGATGGGAGCCATGCGCTATTTTTACCTTTATGAGTTGCCAAAAACAGCCGCCTGGCTGGGAGTGGTCTCCAGCCGGGACCGCACCTGCGCCGACTTTCCGGAAGAAGCTTTCTGATGAGTTATTTCAAGCGATTGCCTGGCGACGCCAAGCCCAACAAGTCGTTGGCCCGCCTGGGCGCATTGACCTGGGTATTGATCTATGGCGGCCTGTTGGCGCTGGTCTGGGGTGTGTGGGTGCGCCCGGCTCACGAGGACAGCGGCTGGCTGCTGATGACCGGCGGGGCGCTGGCTGCCGTCACAGGGTTTGCCTTGATTTATGTGCGCTCAAGAATCAAGGACGAGCCTTGATTCCATGTTCACACCACGCTGATTCGGCGGGCCAGGCCACGGCGCTGCCAGCGGCTTCGCGCCTGATCTCGAAGTGGTTCGGCCATCGACCGAGTTCTGCCCTTTAACGAAATTCATCGATCACAAGGAGTTTTTTCATGACCCGCACCATTCAGCAACTTTTCGACCTCAAGGGCAAGACAGCCCTTGTCACCGGCGGCTCGCGCGGCCTGGGCCTGCAACTGGCCCAGGCGCTGGGCGAGGCCGGCGCCAGGGTGATGCTCAGTTCGCGCAAGTCTGACGACCTGATCGAGTCTGCCGCCGTGCTCAAGGCCGCCGGGATCGATGTGGACTGGATTGCCGCGGATTGCTCGAAAGAATCTGACATCCATGCCCTGGCCGATGAAACCCTCAAACGCTTCGGCCATGTCGATATTCTGGTCAACAACGCTGGCGTGGCCTGGGGTGCACCGGCTGAAGACCATCCCGTCGAGGCCTGGGACAAGGTCATGAATGTCAACGTCCGCGGTTATTTCATCTTGACCCAGCACATCGCCAAGCACAGCATGATTCCCCGCAAATCGGGCCGCATCATCAACCTGGCGTCGATCGCCGGGCTGGGCGGCAACCCGCGCGGCATGAACACCATTGCCTACAACACGTCCAAGGGCGCCGTGGTCAATTTCACCCGGGCGCTGGCCTGCGAATGGGGCGTCCACCAGATCACCGTCAATGCCATCTGCCCGGGCTTTTTCCCGAGTCGCATGACCGTTGGGACGCTAAAAAACATGGGTGTGGAAAATTTGGAGTCGCATGCGCCGTTGGGCCGTCTGGGCGATGATGAGGACCTCAAGGGCCTGTGTGTGCTGTATGCCTCGGATGCGGGCAAGCACATCACTGGCCAGTATCTGGCGGTGGATGGCGGCGTGTCGGCTGTCACGGGCGGTTGAATGGGCCCCACGCTCCTTGCTTCGCGAGGTTCGCTGCCCACCGGGAGGGTAACTTCGCCAGCAGTCCGGCAAAACCGGTCCTGCGGCCCTGGCTTGCACGGAACTGCTGCCGTGCTTGTGATATCTGCGCACTTTTCCTTACGTCAAGTTTTTCAGCGGATCCTTCAATCATGAGCTTCGGCGCTGACATTCCATTTGTCCACCACCTGGGCTTCACGCTGGAGTTGTTTGAAAACGGCGAGTCGGCCATTGGCTACACCCCGCGCCCCGAACACCTGAATTCATTTGCCGTCACCCACGGCGGCGCCTGCATGACGCTGCTGGACGTGACCATGGCGGTCGCCGCCCGGAGTGTGCAAAAAGACATGGGCGTGGTCACCATCGAGATGAAGACCAGCTTTATGCGGCCGGCGCCGGGCAACGGCAGCCCGCTCACGGCCAAAGGGCGGCTGGTCCACCGAACGGCAACGCTGGCTTTCACCGAAGCCACCCTTTTTGACGCCCAGGGCAGGGTGTGCAGCCACGCCACGGGCACTTTCAAGTATGTAAGGCGCCGCGATGGAAAAAACGCCAATGCCAGTGGTTTCCCCCTCAACTCCATATCAACCGACTGACGGCCAGGTTTGCATAAGAAATCGTGTTCTGGCGAGCTCAGGACGTCAGTTGTTGCTATTTATTCGATAGTCCATTTAGTCTCAAGGAAGCCCCATGCCCACCAATCAGCAAATTTTGCTAGACAACCGCCCCACAGGCGAAGCCGCCACCGGCAACTTCAAGCTGGTCAGCAGTGAAACGCCTGCCCTGCAAGAAGGGCAAGTGCTGGTGCGACACCATTTCCTCAGCCTGGACCCCTACATGCGCGGCCGTATGAACGACTCCAAAAGCTACACCGCGCCGCAGCCCTTGGGCGAGGTGATGGGTGCAGGTACGGTGGGCGAAGTCGCTGAAAGCCGCTCGCCCCAGTTCAAGCCGGGTGACCAGGTGGTCGGCATGGGCGGCTGGCAGCATTACAGCGTGGTGAATGCCGGCGAGCCCGGTGCATTGCGCAAGGTCGATACCACCCACGTGCCGCTGTCTTACTACCTGGGCGCAGTAGGCATGCCCGGTGTCACTGCCTGGTACGGGCTGGTCAAGGTCATCGAACCCAAGGCAGGCGAAACCATGGTGGTCAGTGCGGCAACAGGGGCTGTGGGCAGCGCTTTCGGCGTATTGGCCAAGTCGCGCGGCTGCCGTGCTGTCGGGATTGCGGGCGGTCCTGAAAAATGCCGGTACGCGGTGGACGAACTCGGTTTTGATGCGTGCATTGACTACAAGCTGCATCCGGACGCGGCATCGCTGTCAAAAGCGCTGAAGGCGGCATGTCCCGACGGCATTGACGGCTATTTTGAAAATGTCGGCGGCATGGTGCTTGATGCGGTGCTGCTGCGGATGAATGCCTTTGGCCGCATTGCCGTGTGCGGCATGATTGCCGGCTATGACGGCCAGCCGTTGCCGCTGACCTATCCGGCATTGATACTGACCAACCGGCTCAAGGTGCAGGGATTTATCGTCAGCGAGCACATGGGCATCTGGCCTGAGGCCCTGAAAGAATTGGGCACCCTGGTCGCCAGCGGGAAGCTGCGGCCCCGGGAAACCATTGCCCAGGGCCTGGAATCAGCGCCTGAAGCTTTCCTGGGCCTCCTCAAGGGCAAAAATTTCGGCAAGCAACTGGTCAAGCTGATTTAAAAGCCGGCGCGGCTGCAGGCCCATGAACAGCAACCGCGTCATGGGCCGGGTCATGGCCCCAAGTTCAATAATGACTGTTTTCAGGAGCACTGCATGACCACGCCGCCCACCTTGATGCTTCACCATTACCCGTCCTCCCCCTTTTCTGAAAAGGTCCGGCTGATCCTGGGCTATAAAAACATTCCATGGAAATCGGTGGTGATCCCCATGGTCAGCCCCAAGCCTGACCTGACCGCCCTGACGGGGGGGTACCGCAAGACGCCCGTGCTCCAGATCGGGGCTGACATCTACTGCGACACGGCATTGATTGCCGACGTGCTGGAGCATGTGGAACCCCTTCCCGCGCTTTATCCGGAGCCCAGCAAAGGCATGGCGCGCACCCTGGCGCAGTGGGCCGACAGTACCTTGTTCTGGACTGCAATGGCCTACAACATGCAGCCCCGTGGCCTGGCCCAGATATTCGAGCATGCGCCCCCGGAAGCCGCCCAGGTCTTTGGGCAGGACCGCCAGGCAATGGCCAAAGGCATGGCGCGCCTGCGCCCGCAAGACGCCGCGTCTGCCTACAAATCGTACCTGCGGCGCATGTCGGACATGCTCGACGACAGGCCGTACCTGCTGGGCGACATGCCGTGCATCACCGACTTTGCGATGTACCACCCGCTGTGGTTCACCCGGGTGAGAACCTCGGTTCTGGCCGGTGTGCTGGACGCTACGCCGGCCGTGCTGGACTGGATGGACCGGCTGGCCGCCATTGGCCATGGCACGATGGAAAAATCCAGTGCCCAGGAAGCTGTGGACATGGCTGCGGCTTCCACCCCGGCAGCCTTGCACGACGATGTTTTTCAGGACGAGCATGGCCTTGCGCTGGGCAGCGAGGTGCAGGTCAGTGCCGAAAGCTTTGGCCTGGAGCCCACCCGCGGAGAACTGGTTGCCGCAACCCGCATGCACTACACGCTGCGCCGCACCGACGCGCGTGCCGGGGTGGTGCATGTGCATTTTCCGCGTATCGGTTACATGCTGAAAGCGGCAGAGCCGCCATGAGCGTTATTGAATGGCGTTACCTGGCGTTCGACCAGCTGACCGCCAGCGAGCTATATGCCGTGCTTCAGTTGCGCAGCGAGGTGTTTGTCGTCGAGCAAGCCTGCATTTTTCAGGACATGGACGGGACAGACCCCCAGGCCATGCATCTGCTGGGCAGCATGTCCAGCGGGTTGGTGGCCTATGCCCGGTGTTTTCGGGCAGGCATCAAGTTCCCCGAGGCCAGTATTGGCCGCGTGGTGACCCGAACTGCCGCGCGGGGCAATGGGGCAGGGCATGCCACGATGAAAAAAGCCATAGCCTGCCTGACGCAAGAGCGGGGCCTCCAGGCCATCCGGATCGGCGCACAGGCCCATCTTGCGGATTTTTACAGCCGGCACGGGTTTGAAAAGTCCGGACAGGTATATCTGGAGGACGGCATTGACCACATTGAAATGCTGCGCCTGCCGCATGAATTAAGGAGTTGTAGATGATCACGAATTTCAAAGGCAAGACAGCCGTGCTGACCGGTGCCGCATCGGGTTTTGGACTGGAATGCGCCCGGATCGGGGCAAGATTGGGCATGAACCTGGTACTGGTCGATGTGCAGCAGGATGCGCTGGACAGGGCCAGCGCAGAAATGAAGGGTTTGGGCGCGGATGTGCTGGCATTCAAACTCGACGTTTCCAGTGCCGAAGCGATGCAGTCCATGAGCCAGGCGGCGTTCCAGCGCTTCGGTGCGCCACATTTCGTGTTCAACAATGCCGGGGTGGGTTCAGGCGGCCTGGTCTGGGAAAACACTGTCAAGGACTGGGAATGGGTGTTGGGCGTCAATCTGTGGGGCGTGATCCATGGCGTTCGGCTTTTCACGCCCATGATGCTGGAAGCTGCGGCCAGAGACCCTGCCTGGCAAGGCCATATTGTCAACACCGCCAGCATGGCCGGCTTGCTCAATCCGCCCAACATGGGCGTCTACAACGTCAGCAAGCACGCCGTCGTGTCCTTGAGCGAAACGCTGTACCAAGACCTGCGCCTGGTGAGCGACCAGATCGGCGCCAGCGTGCTGTGCCCGTATTTTGTGCCCACGGGCATCAGCCAGAGCCAGCGCAACCGTCCTGCAGCGCTGAGCTCTGAAAAACCGACACGCAGCCAGTTGATCGGCCAGGCCATGACCGACAAGGCCGTGGGTTCGGGCAAGGTCAGTGCAGCGGATGTCGCGCAAAAAGTGTTTGACGCCATGGCCAGCGACGAGTTTTATATCTTCAGCCACCCCAAGGCGCTGGGCAATGTGCAAAGCCGGATGGAGTGCATCCTGCAACAGACCAATCCGAGCGATCCATTCGCGGAACGCCTGGAGATCGGGCGTGACCTGAAGGCCGCGTTGCGGGCGAGTTGAGCGGCTTTCATTGCCTGCATGCCGAGCAATGACTGCACTTCTCCATGTCTGCAGGTGTCATACCCGGATACCTGCTGCCCAGATGCCGAAAATCATCAACACGCAGACAATCAATATTGCCGCAAGTGACAGCCGCAGTTGCAAACGGCGTTTTCGGTGCGACCGGTTGTCACGGTAGTCGCGATAATCCCAGTTGCTGCGTCGTTCAATCATGATGAGCAAGCAGCAGATAAAGGTGTCGTGAATTTCATGACTTCAGTTTCCTTGAGATCCGGTTTTCTTCCTATCACTCCAACCGGGTACTCAGTAATGTTGTTTTATTCGGTCCAAGGTCAACCGTTCCGAGTGAAATAATTACCATTTCAGGGCTTATTGAGGGAATTTTGGCCGGTCCATGTGTCAGTAGTTGTATGAAATTTGAGTAATCAAACGTAATTGAGGCCTTTGGCCGATAGCTTTTCCCCCTGTTTTGCGTATCAATACACTCTACGGTGTAAGCATGGGAAGTTAATAAGTAACAATTTTCTAAACAGAGACCCGTAAAAGTCAGTAAGCTGACTGGCATCTTTCTCATGCATGAACAATCTGTTGGAAGAAACGCAAGGGAGGAAATCTATGGAACTTCGTAATGATTCGCAAGCTGCTTCGGACTTTTTGATCAAAAGCAGTTCAACGCCGTCTAATCAAAATTTGGCGCCGCACAGCGGCCTGCCATCCATGTGGCCCGGTTTTTTGACAGGACAGGCTGAACAACCGGTCCGGGTGCTTTTGATTGACGATGATCCGCACATGAGCCGGGTGATTGCGCACGAATTGCTGGCCGACTTGCGCATCAACCTTCTTGGCCAGGGCAGCAGCGTCAAGGAAGGACGCCGCCTGATCAGCCAGAATGAGTTCGATGTGATGCTGGTCGACCTCAACCTGGGCGATGGCACTGGATTTGCGCTGATCGAATACATGAAGACCGTTCGCCCCATGGCCGAGGCCATCGTGATTTCCGCCATGGAAGACGAGCAGCATGCCCTGCATGCCTTTGAACTGGGCGCTACCGGCTACCTGGTGAAAAACTCATGGTTTGGCAGCTTTCCCCAAGCTGTGCTCCAGGTGGTCAATGGCGGAGCTTCCATTACGCCCAATCTTGCGCGCCGCCTGCTCAACAAGTTCGAGCAACCCCAGACCAGCGCCCAGGCGCTGCAGGAAAGCAAGAGCAAGGAAAAATTGTCGGAACGCGAAAAACAGGTTCTTAAACTGGTCGCATCGGGCTACACCAGCACTGAAATTGGATCGCGGTTGATCATCAGTGCGCAAACGGTCAACACCCACATCAAAAACATCTACCGCAAGCTCAATGTCCGGACACGCGCGCAGGCTGTCAGCTTTGCAGCAAGCCGCGGGCTGTTTTGACCGCGGTTTCGGGAGTCATGCAGCTGAAAATGAAAATGCTTTAATGCATTTTCGTTTTCACCCAGCCCAATCCATTGCGTACCCTTACTCACGCACTTCAACCCAGCAGACTGATTGCCAAGCGCCGCGGTTTTCTTAGCGCCTGTTTGATCGCCCTAAGCTTTTTCGTGCTGCCTGCCCTTCAGGCTGCACCGGGCACCGGCCAACAATGTACAGACAGGTTGGATGCCCCAACCGGCCAACGTCCGGACAGCACGCCAAATTGCTTTGAATTGCAGGAGTTTGAGCCCTCGGGCGGCCGGTCAATGCCCCGGGTGCTGGTGGTGTTCATCGGCGAAACCAATCGAAGCAAAATCGGTTTCTCTCACGCGACTGCTACAGCTTCTGAATTGTCAAAAAGGCTGAATGTCTTGGTCGTGAATTTACAGCGCGGCATGACATTCGAACAGCCAGGCAATTCAAGCATCTTGCAAAGCATTTACCCGGTTGAAGACGTTGCCAAGGTGGCTGGTGCCACGGACAGGCTGCGCGGCATGCATCCCGGCAAGAAAATATTGCTGATCGCCCACTCGGACAGCGCCGCCATGGCTGCGCAGTTGCCTGGGCGTTTCCCCGGCAGTGCCGATGCGTATTTATTGGCGGGTTGCCTGTGCAACCATGCGCCGTTGCGCAGTATGCCGCCCGACACCCGGATCGCATTGCTGGTGGGAACCAATGACGACAAAACGCCAGCCAACTTCAGCGAGACTTACCTGGCTGCCCTGCGTGTCCAGGGCGTCAAGACGCGCCTGACGTATGCGGTGGGCGCAACGCATGTATCGGTGGTCCGGTCTCCTGAATTTTTCATGCTGGCTGAAAAAATGGTTGAAGCGTTGGCGCCATAAAATTTTGTTCAATTCTCCACCTCACCCATCAACCTTTCATTTTTTCATTCGACCATGACCTCAAACAGCGCGCTGACAACGAAACTCGTAGCCTGGGCAGTCATCACGTCCAGTTTGTTGCTGGCGGCGTGCAGCGAATCTACAAATTCCGGAGTGGTCAAAACGGCTGAGCCCACCGGCATCTCGCCAGCCTCAGTGGCCGCATTGGCCGCGCAGGCGACAGGTTTTGCAGTGGGTTCCCAAATGAGTGCCCGCACGGCCTATGTGTTTTTTGATGCCCAATGTTCTCACTGCGGCGACTTGTGGAATGCCGCCAAACCGCTTAAATCCCAAATAAAGCTTGTGTGGATTCCTGTAGGCATCATCAATGCCGCCAGCACATCACAAGGCGCAACCCTGCTTGCCGCTGCGGATCCGGTCGCCGAGATGGAAAAGCACGAAGCATCCCTGCTGGGCCGGCAAGGCGGTATCAGTTCGGCAACAGGCATTGACGCACAAAAAGCCGCAGTTGCCAAAAATACAGAACTGATGGGGCAATTCGGCCTGACTTCCATTCCTGCCATTGTGGGCACCAATTCCCAAACCGGAGCCATGGTCCGGCAAGAGGGTGCCATGCCGACCGCAGCGCTTGCAAAATTGCTGGGCCTGGACATGCCGCCACAGCAGATGATTCCGGCTGGAAAGTAGCTGCCGTTTCGCTGTACAGCTTTTTATCATTTCAATCCATTTTTAAAAACTTTGTCAGCAGCAGCACACGACGGCTTTTAAAGGGCCAAATCGCGTTTAAAAAAGAATACGGCTGCGAATGGTGCCCTGAACCATTGACAGTTTGGCAAGCACCGTTTCGGAATGCGCCGCATCAATGTCAATCACCACGTAACCGACGGACTCGCTGGTTTGCAGATACTGCGAAGCGATGTTGATGTGGTTGTCCGAAAACACCCGGTTGATCTCCGACAGCACGCCCGGCACATTGCGGTGTATGTGCAGCACACGATGCTTGCCCGGGTGGGCGGGCAAGGCCACTTCCGGAAAATTGACAGATGAGGTCGAAGTGCCGTTGTCGCTGTACTTGACCAGCTTTTCCGCAACCTCGATGCCAATATTGGCCTGCGCCTCCATCGTCGATCCGCCCACGTGCGGCGTCAGGATTACATTGTCCAGGCCGCGCAAGGGCGACTCAAAGCTGTCCTTGTTGCTCCGCGGCTCGACTGGAAACACATCGATGGCCGCGCCCAGCAATCTTTTAGCCCGCAACGCCTGAGCCAGCGGCTCGATCTCGACCACCGTGCCGCGTGAAGCATTGATGAGCACGCTTCCAGGCTTCATGGCCGCAATCTGATCGGCTCCCATCATCCATTGGGTGGACTGGGTTTCCGGCACATGCAGGGTCACCACATCAGCTTGCCCCAGCAATGCAGCCAGGCTGCCAACCTGCTGCGCGTTGCCTAAAGGCAGTTTGGTGACCACGTCAAAAAAGATGACGCGCATTCCAAGGCCTTCAGCCAGCACTGACAACTGGGTGCCTATGGAGCCATAACCCACGATGCCCAGTGTCTTGCCCCGTATTTCGTAAGCGTTTTCAGCCGATTTCATCCAGCCACCCCGGTGGGCTGCGGCACTTTTTTCAGGAACGCCACGGAGCAGCAAAATTGCTTCAGCCAATACCAGCTCGGCAACTGAGCGGGTATTGGAAAACGGCGCATTGAACACGGCGATCCCACGCTCACGCGCAGCAACCAGGTCCACCTGATTGGTGCCGATGCAGAAGCAGCCGACTGCAACCAGCCTGGAGGCGTGGGCCAGTACGTCCGCAGTCAGTTGCGTCCGGGAACGGATGCCCAGAAAGTGAACATCCGCAATCTTGCGTTTGAGCTCATCGTCCGGCAATGCGCCCGCCAGGCTTTCAATGTGCATGTAGCCGGCTGCCTCCAGCACGTTTTTGGCAGAAGCGTCAATTCCTTCCAAAAGCAAAAATTTGATTTTGTTTTTATCAGTCGAAGTTTTGAGCATGTGAATTTCCGAAAATGAAGTAGATCCAGGCTCCAGTATCCAGCGTCGTGGCCTTGGCAGCCGGTGCAGGCGAACTTGTCCCTGATCTTGGAAGATCTGCTTTTTCTTTAAGCGTGATGCGCCACCATAACTTGCTAGTACATCTGATCGAACAATCGCCTTCCGTTTTTAGGATGAAAATTGGATGAAAGGCTTAAACATTCCTCAAACTCGTGCCCGTGGGGTATGCCTGAAAATTCACGCTATAATCAAAGGCTAGATTCCTCAATAGCTCAGTTGGTAGAGCGCCGGACTGTTAATCCGTAGGTCCCTGGTTCGAGCCCAGGTTGAGGAGCCAGAATAAGCCGTACAGGCAGTAAAACCCCATTATTTTTTGAGTAATGGGGTTTTTTCTTGCCTGTGCAATTGAAGGGTAGTTCGTCAGGCAATTTCGGTAGCCGTTCTGATCGGTGATGCAGCCAGCAACAGCACTAAAATAGCATGCATGAAAAGCTGTGAAAAGGCAGCAGCATGCCGATCGACCACTGCATCAACGCAACAGCAATCTCATGAACAATTGCGAATGTCAGCGCCAATGCTGCTGATAGCCAAAGCGCAATTACAGGTTGGCCGCGGTGGTTGACTCGCGTCAGCTCTGCGGCGATGGGTTGGCCGATGCCCTGCGCGATTCCCGCAGGCGAACCATTTCACTGATCAGCGACCTGTCTGCTGCGCAGTGGAGGCCGGCGCAACAGACAGGCATCAACCCGATTGCCTGGGAACTTGCCCATCTCGCCTGGTTTGCGGAGTTCTGGATTTTGCGCGGCCCGCATCACCGCGACCTCGACGGACTTGCGCATGCACGACAGCAGCCCCGTTTTGCCGGACCTGACGCGCTGTTTGACTCGGCTCGACTGGCGCATGCACAACGCTGGGATGAAGCCATGCCCGCCCGCGCTGAGCTGGGCGCCATGCTGTCCGGTCAGCTGGATGCCTGCATCGAGGCGCTGCCGCCTGCAGGCCTCCATCCAGAGTCAGCGAGAGAGCAGTTTTACTTTCACCGCCTGGCGCTTTTTCATGAAGATATGCACGGCGAAGCCTTTTGCTGGTTGCGCGCAGCGCTGGGCTATCCGGCTCCCCCGGGCATGACCATGCCCCTGGTTGGCCGCAGCGCAGCCTTGACTGTGAAGGGCGCAAGCGTCTGGACGGGCTACAGCCATGCTTTTCCGGGATTTACGTTTGACAACGAATACCCTGGCCGATCCGGTTGGCTGCATGACTTTGAAATCGACAGCGCACCTGTATCGGCAGGCGCTTTTTTGCGTTTTGTGGAAGCGGGCGGCTATGAAGTGCCTGCTTACTGGCCGCTGGACGCTGGTGCCTGGCGGGCTGAGTCTGGCGACCCCCATCCCCGGCGCTGGCGGCGCACGGGCGCATCAGAATGGGAAATGCGCTGGTTTGATCAATGGGTGCCTCTTGAGCTTGCGGCGCCGGTCATGCATCTGAACGCCTTTGAAGCACAAGCCTATTGCCTGTGGGCCAACCGGCGCCTGCCGACGGCCAGTGAATGGGAGCACTCGGCGCTAACCCAGCCAGCATTTGAATGGGGCTACGGTGTATGGGAATGGATGTCGGATCCGTTCGAACCTTACCCCGGGTTCACGCCAGGGCCTTACCGTGAATACTCGCAGCCCTGGTTTGGCAATCACCGTGAATTGCGCGGCGGTGCATTTGCAACCCATGCTCGCATGCACAACCCGCGTTATCGCAATTTTTTCCAGCCGCATCGCAACGATATATTTTCAGGCTTTCGGACGGCAGCGCTGTAAGACCATTGCCGGGTGCACCGATGCGCAGTGGTTGCATGGCCATAAAAGCGGCGAATCTTGAAACAACATTCAACGCGACAAGGCGCTGCGAACCAGGTAGCTCAGCGCGTCCACCAGGGCGACGAGCACCAGCATGGCCAACAAGACGGTACTGGTCTCGCCCATCTGGAACAGGCCCATGTGAAACGCGAGCATCTGCCCCAGGCCACCGGCGCCCACCACGCCCAATATGGCGGCGGCGCGAATATTGTTTTCCCACCGGTACAGCGAATAGCTCATCAGCTGCGGCAAGATTTGCGGCAGCGTGGCGTAAAGGAAAATCCGGCTTTCGCTCACACCGCGCACCCGCAGAGCAAAGGCGGGCGATGCCCCGGCGTTTTCAATGGACTCGGCAAACAAGCGCCCCAGAACACCCGATGTGTGCAGCCCCAGGGCCAGGGTGCCTGCAAAAGGACCCAGGCCAACCGCAATCAACAGCAGTGCCGCCCATACCAGTTCGGGCGTGCTGCGCAGTGTATTGAGGAGAAGGCGGGTCAGCATGCGCCAGCGTGCCGGGTCTTGCGCATGGGCTTTGCTGGCGGGCAGGGCCAGGGCCAGTCCGAGCAGCACAGCCAGAAGGGTCCCCATGGCCGACATGGCCAGCGTCTCCAGTGAGGCAATCAACACCTTGCCGATGAAGGCGCTGCTGGTTTGCGGGTGCAAAAGCTCCCTCACAAAACGCCCCATCCTGCCGGCTGCGTCCCATGACCAGAAGCGTGCCCACTGCAAATCCAGGCTGGCAAAGCTGGCGGCGACCAGCAGCGCAATGCCCAGTACCAGCCAGCACGCCATGCAGCGTGCATTGAACAGCCGGGGCGGCAATTTATAGGTGTCGTTGGCGGCGCCGGGTTTCATGGCGGATTTCAGGCCAGGCCCTTGCGCAGTGCGGCGCTCATGCAGTCCGCCAGCCACACCAGCGCCATGAACACCAGCAAGATGCTGGCAACCTCAGCGCCATTGAACATTTTCATGGAAGCGTCCATCAACTGCCCCAGACCGCCGGCGCCGACAAAACCCAACACGGCGCTGGAACGAATGGCGCACTCCCAGCGGTACACGGTGTAGCTGGTCAACTCGCCCGCATTCTGGGGAAGCAGGCCGTAGAAAAAAGCCTGCAGGCGGCCTGAGCCATTGCGCATCAGGCTGGACGTGGCATGGTCGTCGCCGCTCTCCAGAATGTCGGCATACACCTTACCCAGCATGCCGCCGTAAGTCAGCGCTATGGCCAGCACGCCAGAGGTAGGCCCCAGGCCCACCACCCTCACAAACACCAGCGCCCACACAAGTTCCGGCACGCTGCGCAACAGCGTCAGCAGCCAGCGGACCAGTTGGCGCATCACGCCGGGCAAGAAAGCCATGCGGCCCGTGAGCGCCGACAGGGACAGAGCCCTCACCGACAAGAGCGACAGCGGAATTGCCAGCAGCAGTGCCAGGGTCAGGCCTGCCGTGGCCATGGCCACGGTGCGCCAGACTTCCCGCAGCAGCAGGATCAAGAAATCAGCGTCAGTGCGGGGCGGGAAAAAATCTCCCACGAAATTGAGCGCGGGCTTCAAGGCGCCCGGTTCCATCAGCAGCCAGGGTTTGAACTCGGTCAGCACCAGCGTAGGCCAGAGCAGGGCCAGCCCTGCCAGGAGCCAGAAAATCCGGCCGGACCAAGCCGGGTCGCGCAAGGCCGGTGCGCGCGGGGGCAGGGCTTGAACAGGCACTGAAAACTTCATGGCGCGCTGCAGGTCAACGGCAGTGCATCACGACGGGCGTCGAGGCGGCAGGGTGAAACCCATCGTCGGCATGCGCAGGCCCCGTCAATTCATGCAGGTGCTGGGCGTACAGTGCCTGCAGATGCGCCTGGGTGACTGCGGCAGCGGGCAGGTCAAAGGCCAATGCGCCTGCCCGCATGCCCACGATGCGCGGAAAATGGGTTAACGCCATTTCGACATGATGCAGCGTGGTCACCAGCGTGGCACCGCGTTCACGGGCGGCCTGGGTCAGGGTCTGAATGGCGAGTTCGGAGCGGGTCGGGTCCAGCGCTGACAAGGGCTCGTCGACCAGCAGCAGCGCAGCCTCGGACACCAGCACCCGGGCCAGCCCCACACGCTGGCGTTCGCCGCCCGAAAGGCGGTCCACCCGGTCAAACAGTTTGTCGCTCACATCGAACCCGGCCAGTGCACGTTCAGCCCTGGGGATGTCTACCGGGTAAAACAGGCTTCTCAGGCTGGACCAAAGGCTTTCATGCGCAAGCCGCCCGGCCAGCACCGTGGTGACCACGCGCTGGCGGGGCGGCAGCGGCGGCACCTGGGGGGCGAGGAACAACGCCCCACGCAACTCCCGCAAGGCGCCGCGCGGCAACTGCCACGGGTTCTGACCATTGATCAGCACCGAGCCAGCCGAAGGCTTGAGCGCGCAGGCCATCAAGTGCAGCAACGTGGTTTTGCCGGCGCCCGATGGCCCGATGATGGCTAGCTGCTCACCAGCACGCACGCTCAGGCTCAAGGCGCTCACGGCGGGCTGTGCCCCCGGCCTTGCCGCCGGGTGACTTCCCGTGGCACTGCGCACATCAATTTTCATGACAAAAAAGGCATGCTGCTGTTAGTGGGTAGTCATTGATCGATATCGGGGCAGCAGCGCATTGTTGGAGCGGCTATTTCAAAAGGCCTGCACTGCGCGCCGCTTGCTCAATGCCTTTGTAGTTGCTGGCCTGGGTGGGAATGAAGCGCGTGGCGCGTTGCAGATCCAGAATTTCCTTGCCTTCCGCGGTAGATTTGTCCAGGCTCAAAAAAGCCTTAGTCAGCTTTTCACGCTGCGCTGGGGGCATGTCGGCATGCACCGTCCAGTTGTAGTCAAAAAAACCCGGGGTGGTGAAAAATACCTTGACCTTGGCGGTGTCCACCTTGCCATCGGCCACAAACTTTTCCCAAACCGAGATGTTCAGGGCGCCTGCATCAACCTTGCCTGCCGCCACTGCTGCAATGGTCGCATCGTGCGCTCCCGAATAGGCCACCCGCTTGAAGTCCTTGTCCGGGTCGATATTGGCCTGGAGTAAAAAGCTGCGCGGCATCAAATGCCCGGAGGTGCTGGATTGCGAACCAAAGCTCACGCTTTTGTTTTTCAGATCAGCCAGGGTTTTGATGGCGGGGTCGCTGGTGATGAAAACCGATCGAAACTTTTCGTCCTCTTCCCGTTGAACCAGGGGAACGGCCTTGCCGCCCGAGCGCACATTGGCCTGCACAAAAGTAAAGCCGCCATACCAGGCCAGGTCGACCTGCTTGTTGGCCAGTGCTTCCACCGAGGCGGCATAGTCGCTGACCGGCGTGAATTCGACTTTCATGCCCAGGGTTTTTTCCAGGTACTTCATCAGCGGCGCTGCCTTGCGCGACAACTCGGTGGGTGATTCGTCAGGAATCGCGGTGACCCTGAACACCGTTTGGGCATGTGAAAAAGCGCCAAAGGCAAACAACGCCAGAGCAGTGATTCCGCGAAAGGGACGAGAACTGAAAATACCAACCATGAAGACCTCAACCGGAAAGAAAAGAGTTGTCGATTAGACTTGATATTTGGCGCTCATGCAGCCAGCGCCGCTTGGCAAAACTCATGTAATTTCTGCAGGTGTGGACGGCCTGGATGCATTTTTCGTCAAAGATCCACTTCTCAAATGCCGTATGAAACGTTCTCGCCTGCTCATTATTGTCCCCGCAACGGCCGCTGCCAACAACGGTAACTGGCAAACCGCCCAGCGTTGGTCACGCATGCTGCGGCCGACATTTCAGGTCACCCTGGCGCAGGGCTGGAATGGCGAGCCTTTCGATGTGATGCTGGCGCTGCATGCCCGGCGTTCAGCCGAATCCATTGCCCGGTGGCCGCGCACGCAAGGTGCAGACGCTGTCGCCCCGGGTCTGGGCGTGGTGCTGACCGGCACCGACCTGTACCGGGACATTCAGAGCGATGCATCGGCGCAGGCATCCCTGGCTTATGCGCAGCAACTGGTCGTTTTGCAGGAATGCGCGCCTGATGCCTTGCCGGTGGCGGTGCGGCCCAAAGCCAGGGTGATTTTTCAATCCGTGGGCCTCCGGCAAACCGCGGTGAAGCCAGGG
Source organism: Polaromonas sp. (assembly GCA_028292045.1). Lineage (GTDB taxonomy): Bacteria > Pseudomonadota > Gammaproteobacteria > Burkholderiales > Burkholderiaceae_C > Polaromonas. Next base: position 30,488 of record JAQGMZ010000181.1, read on the forward strand.
CAGCTTTTGCGCGCCGTGATGGTCGGTCACCTGCGTGAAGAAAAGTCGCCGCAAACCCTTTTCAACGCAGCCCGACGGCTCAAGCAGCATCCCGACATCCACATCGACCACATCGGGGATGCGCTGGACGCTGAACTCGGCAGGCAAGCCCAGGCCTGTGCTGCCGAATGCCCGCGCTACCGGTGGCTGGGCGGACTGGCGCATGACGTCGCGCGCCGGCGCATACAGCGCGCGCACGTGCTGGTGCATGCCAGCCGCATGGAAGGAGGCGCCCATGTGGTGATGGAGGCCATCTGCAGCGGAACACCGGTGTTGGCCTCCAGGATTCCGGGCAATGTCGGCATGCTGGGCGCCGGCTACGCGGGCTATTTCGAACACGGCAATGCGCAGGAACTCGCGGATTTGCTCTTACGGCTGCGGGCTGAACAAAAAACTGCCGACGGCTTGTATCGTTTGCTGCAAGCCCAATGCGCCCAGCGCGCGCCGCTGTTTGCACCTGCCGCTGAAAAAGCAGCGCTGACGGCGTTGATGCGCGATCTGCTGCAATACAAAACCAACCCGGAAACTGCACTGCCCCATGCTTGCGCCTGAACAACCTATCTTGAGAGACATCGTGCTGGTCGGCGGGGGCCACAGCCATGTCGGCGTTCTCAAGAGCTTTGGCATGCGGCCGGTTGCCGGTGTGCGGCTCACCTTGATTTGCACCGACACGCACACCCCGTATTCAGGCATGCTGCCCGGCTATGTGGCAGGCCACTACGACTATGACGCGGTGCATATCGACCTGAGCCGCCTGGCGGTTTTTGCCGGGGCACGGCTGTACCGCGACGAAGTAGTAGGCCTGGACCGGGTCAACCACAAAGTGCTTTGCCGCAACCGGCCGCCGGTGCCTTTTGATGTGTTGTCCATCAACATCGGCTCCACCCCCCGGCTGCAAGGCGTGCCGGGCGCTGCGATGCATGTGGTGGCGGTCAAGCCGATTGCCCGCTTCAATGAGCGTTGGCTGGCGCTGCTGGAACGTGTGCAGCGCCACCCCGGATGCACGACCGTGGCCGTGGTGGGCGCAGGGGCGGGCGGCGTGGAACTGCTTCTGGCCATGCAGTTTCGCCTGCGCAATGCTTTGGCCGCACTGGGCCGCAACCCGGATGAAATTGCTTTTCACCTGTTCACCGACAGTGCCTGCATCTTGCCGACGCACAACCCGGGTGTGCGGCGCCGGTTTGAAGCCGTGTTGGCTGACCGCCAGGTGGTGGTGCACCGCAATGCGGCTGTCGTCGAGGTCATGCGCGGACGTCTGCAAACCGCATCGGGCGAGGTGCTTGATGCCGATGAGATCGTCTGGGTGACGCGCGCCGGCGGAGCCGACTGGTTGAAATCCACCGGCCTGGCGCTGGATCCGGAAGGGTTTATCCAGGTCGCGGACACCTTGCAGAGCGTGACGGACCCGGCTATTTTTGCCGCCGGCGACATCGCCAGCATGGTGAACCATCCATTGGAAAAAGCCGGTGTGTTTGCCGTGCGCCAGGGGCCGCCCCTGACCGACAACCTTCGCCGCACCGTGCAGGGCGCATTGCTGAAGCCCTACCGCCCCCAACGCAGCTGGCTGGCCCTGATCAGCACCGGCGACCAGTACGCCGTGGGATCGCGCGGCTGGCTCGGTTTTGCCGGCGCATGGGTATGGCGCTGGAAAGACCGGATTGACCGGCGTTTCATGCGCAACTACCAGGAACTGGCGCCCATGGACACGCGGGCAGCGGCAACAGCGGCAAACCCGACCGGCACGGTGCAGCTCACTTCAGAGGAGTCGTTGCAGGCTATCTCGGCCATTGCCATGCGCTGCGGCGGCTGCGGCGCCAAGGTGGGCGCCACCGTGCTGTCGCGCGCATTGAGCCAGTTGCACCCGGTGCAGCGCGACGACGTGCTGGTGGGCCTGAAAGACCCGGACGATGCCGCCGTGGTTCGGGTGCCCCCCGGCAAAGCCATGGTGCATTCAGTGGACTTTTTCCGATCCTTCATTGACGACCCCTATCTGTTCGGCAAGGTTGCCGCCAACCATGCGCTGGGCGACATTTGGGCCATGGGCGCGCAGGCGCAGTCAGCCACTGCGATTGCCACCGTGCCCTCGGGGCTGGAGAGCAAGGTCGAAGATGTGCTGTTCCAGATGATGACCGGCGCACTGGAGGTATTGAACGCGGCCAACTGCGCGCTGGTGGGCGGCCACACGGGGGAGGGCAGGGAACTGGCGCTGGGCTTTGCCATCAACGGCCTGATCGACGACGATCCGTCGCAGATCCTGAGAAAAAACGGCATGCGCCCGGGCGATGTGCTGATTTTGACCAAGCCGATGGGTACCGGCACCCTGTTTGCCGCGCACGCCCGCCTCGCCGCCAAGGGCCGGTGGATAGACGCCGCAATGCAGTCCATGGTGGTGTCCAACCGGCTGGGCGCGCAATGCCTGCGCGAATTCGGCGCCACTGCCTGCACTGACCTCACCGGCTTCGGGCTGCTGGGCCATCTGGTGGAAATGACCCGGCCTTCAGGGGTGGATGCAGAAATCGATCTGGGCGCCTTGCCCCTGCTGGAGGGCGCGCAGGAATGCGTGAACGCCGGGATTGTGAGCTCCCTGCAAAGCGCCAACGTGCGGTTGCGCCGCGCCTTGCGCAACCAGGAAGCGATGCGCAGTCATCCGCGCTATCCGCTGATCTTTGACCCGCAAACGGCAGGCGGCCTGCTGGCCAGCGTTCCGGCCGACCGGGCTGAGGCGTGCATGGCAGCGTTGCGTAAATTGGGGTATTGCCACACTGCAGCGATCGGCCGAATTTTGGTGCAGGGTGATGCGTTGGAGCCGATTACGCTTTGTGCTTGAAACGGGTATTGCCGGGAGTTGAAGGCTGACGGCAGCACGTCGATTTGCTTGAATGTTAGGTGCTTTGCGTGTGGTTTTTTGCTGCCTTCGGCTGGGGCGTTCTGTCTTTTGATTGAGTCCGAGCGCTTGCCCTGCGGGGGGTGACTTTCTTTTCTGGCAAAAAAGAAAGTAACCAAAGAAAGTTGCCCAGGGTGCGGGAGCGGGTTAGAGCTGGGCGCTCTGTCGGGCCTTCGCTTCGCTGGGCCCTGGGCACCTGGATCTGAGGGCGGACGGCATTAGCCATCACTGGCTGGTGCTGCCGCTCGTTCGCCAACAGCTTCACGCTCTGCTGGTTCTGAAAAAGGGTGCCGCATCCGCATCCATCAGTCACGCCAGTGCCTTGCCTGGCTTTGCCGCGCGGACTCCAAAATTCATCAAATCCAGCAAAGCAGCCAAGCCCACCATCAAGTTACCGGGTGATGCGGCGGTGACTTGCCCGATCAAGCAGAGCGTGAAGCTTTTGGCGAACGAGCGGTCAAGCAGCAGTGCGAACCATGCCAACAACGGCTGAAGCCGCCAACGCCCTCCGTGGCCGAGCGAAGCAATGGCCCGTTCGAGCGCTCAGCTCGTTTGCGAGCCCTGAGGCAACTTTCTTTCGTGAGTTTCTTTTTTGCCAGAAAAGAAAGTCACCCCCCGCAGGGAAGGCGCTCGGACTCAAAC
>JAQGMZ010000200.1 GCA_028292045.1 Polaromonas sp.
TGTGGTACAGCGCCCGGTCGGTGCCGAGCACGAACAGGTCAAGCCGGTTGGTGCCCCAGGCGACCACGGGTGACGAGCTTTGCCGAGGCGCGCCGGCGGCCAGAGCGAGCCGGCGCGCGACGACCGCGACATTGGCGCGCACGATCTCGCTGGCGAGGCCGTAATGGATCTTGTCCACCGTGTCGTTGGCCGTATGAATGTTGTGGTTGGCGGTGTCGGCGCCCTCGATGGTCAGCAATGCCGGCATCCCGGCATTGATGAACGGCACATGGTCGCTGGCGAAGGGGTTGAGCGAGGTCTGCACCTGCAGCGAGGTGTAGTCGTGCGCCGCGTCGGCCAGTTCGTCCATCAAAGCCTGCGACACCGTGGCGCCTTCGAGCAGCATGGCCGGCGTCGCCGTGTTCAGCGTGGCGATCATGTCCATATTGATCACGCAGTTGACACGCGCCCGTTCGGCCGCGGACAGCGAGGCCACATACTGCTGGCTGCCGCGCAGGCCTTGCTCTTCGCCACCGAACAGGATCACGCGCAAGTCGTTCGCGGCGGCTTGCGGTGCGAGGATACGCGCGATCTCCAGCGCACCGGCGACGCCGCTGCCGTTGTCATCGGCGCCCGGCGCGACGCCACCGATGCCGCCGGCGAGGTTGACCGAATCGAGGTGGGCGGTTACCAGCACCAGCTTGCGGCTGCTGCCATTGCCGGTCTTGTCGGCGATGACGTTGAAGCTGGTCGACGAGCCTATCGGGATCGCCGTCTTGGTGCTCGCGTAGCCCAGGGTTTGCAACTGCGCGCGGCACCAGTCGGCTGCGGCGCTGAACTCGCTGGTCAACGAGTGGCGAGTTCTGAACCCCGTCAACACCGCCAGGGTCTGCGCCAGCTGCGGCTGCGACACCATGGCCACCAAAGGCGCTATTTCCGGGTCGGGCTGGCGCCGTGTTAGCGCCCGCGTGTCGAGCACCACCGCATCTTCAGGCAGCGCGCAAAAGCCAAAGCAGGCATCCTCATGAGATTGAATGTCCTTGACTTCTTCCGGCCTCAAATCGACTGCGAGATAGCGCCCCTTGTTGATCACCACGCGCGCATCGGGAAACTCGTTGACGAAGGCGTTGCCGACCTGAACCACGAGGTACAGATCGCCTTGCGCCGACTGCGGCGGCCCACCGAGGCGGCGCAAGCCGTCGGGCAGGCCTTCAGACGCGCCGGCGGCGGTCCAGTAAAGCGTTTCGTCGTTGAAACGGCACCACCGGACGCCGACGTGGCGCGATTGCTGATCCCGCGCCAGAGCATCGGCGCCGGCTTGAACGACAGTGAATGCAAGCATGCCTGTTGACAGCGCGTGTCACCGGTTCAATGGAAGCGCAGCTTGAGCACGTCCGCCGTCGCTTCGATGACTTCAAGCACGCGCCCGGGCGCCGCCGCGCTGCCGCCCAGGCTGAAGCGGTTCATGCCCAGCGCCGTCCGCGGCGTGGCCGTCGAGACCGGCCGGTCATCCGGGCCAAGCGCGCTTTCGGTGACCTGGCCATCGGCGCTGAAGTCCAGGGTTTCGCGTCCTTGGCGGCTGGGCGGGAAGGCAAACGAATTCGTCGGCCGATAAACCTGGACGCCCGCGACGTCCTCCTCGAAAGAATGTGTCCAGCTGCCGTTGAGCCCGGCAGCGTCCTGATTCATCGATTCCATGTGCTGCTCCTTTCAGAAAGAAGAAATGACGCCGCCCATGGCCTCATAGCCGGTGAGCGAGGGCCCCCAGGCGCTGCCGTTCCACCATTTGTGGTGCAGCGCGCTGCCGGTGTCGGTGACGAACACGTCGAGCCGGTTGGCGCCCCAGGCGGTGACGCGCGGGCGCGAGGTGCACACGCCGCCCATCGCTTCATAGCCGGTCAGCGAAGGCCCCCAGGCGCTGCCGTTCCACCACTTGTGGTACAGCGCGCTGTCGGTGCCGATGACAAACAGGTCAAGCCGGTTCGGCCCCCACGACACCGCTTCGGGCTCGCCCACGCAGACGCCGCCCATGCGCTCGTAGCCGGTCAGCGAGGGGCCCCAGGACGAGCCATTCCACCACTTGTGGTACAGCGCGCCGTCGGTGCCGACGACGAACACGTCGAGCCGGTTCGGCCCCCACGACACCGCGCGCGGCGCCGACATGCACACGCCGCCCATGCGCTCGTAGCCAGTCAGCGACGGGCCCCAGGACGAGCCGTCCCACCACTTGTGGTACAGCGCCCGGTCGGTGCCGATGACGAATACGTCAAGCCGGTTCGGCCCCCACGACACGACTTCGGGCTGGCCCACGCAGACGCCGCCCATGCGCTCGTAGCCGGTGAGCGAAGGCCCCCAGGACGAGCCGTTCCACCACTTGTGGTACAGCGCCCGGTCAGTGCCGAGCACAAACACGTCAAGCCGGTTCGGCCCCCACGACACGATTCGCGGGTCGCCCACGCAGACGCCGCCCATGGCTTCGTAGCTGGTCAGCGACGGGCCCCAGGACGAGCCGTTCCACCACTTGTGGTACAGCGCGCTGTCGGTGCCGGTGACGAACACATCGAGCCGGTTGGCGCCCCAGGCAACCACCTGCGGCGCGCTGGTGCAGACGCCGCCCATGGCCTCGTAGCCAGTGAGCGAAGGCCCCCAGGACGAGCCGTTCCACCACGTGTGGTACAGCGCCCGGTCGGTGCCGAGCACGAACAGGTCAAGCCGGTTGGTGCCCCAGGCGACCACGGGTGACGAGCTTTGCCGAGGCGCGCCGGCCGAGTCCAGACCGATCGCGCTGCGCGGCCCATCGAGGCAGGCCTGCATGCGCGCCACCTGGCCGGCGGTGAACATGAACATCGCCGGGTCGTCAACATAGTCCATGTAGTTCATGTACATGTCGCCGTTCGGCCCGTTGCTGCACGACACACGTGGGAAGGTCGGCGCGCCGGTGTTGCCGCCGGCCTGGTTGGGCGTGTCGGCGACGTTATCGGTGCCGGCACAGCCGGTGCCGTCGTCGCCCCAGATGTGGTTGAGGTTGAGCCAATGCCCGATCTCGTGCGTGGCCGTGCGCCCGAGGTGAAAGGGCGGTGCCGCCGTGCCCGTGGTGCCGAAGGCCGACTGCCGGATGACCACGCCATCGGTGGCCGCCGGGCCGCCCGGAAACTGGGCGTAACCGAGCAGGCCGCCGCTGAGCTGGCAGACCCAGATGTTGAGGTAGCGTTCCGCCGGCCAGGCGTTCATGCCGCCGGTGCCCTGCGACTTCACCGCGTCGTTGCCCGAGAACGAGGCCACGGTGGTCTGGCGCCGTTCGATACCCGATGTTGCCGCTCCGTTGGGGTCGATGTTGGCAAGATAGAACTCGATCCGCGCATCGGCGGTCAAGGGCAGGAAAGGCGCCGGCGTGCCGCTCACATCGGGGTTGGTGCGGCGGAAGTCGCGGTTGAGCACGTCGATCTGGCTGGTGATCTGCGCATCCAGGATGTTCTGTGCCGCAGTATTCCAGATGACGTGGACGACGACGGGAATGCGTGTTACGCCGGGCCGCAGCGCCGAGCGCGCGCCATGTTCGTAGTCCAGCGTCTGGTTCTCGATCTCGTCTCTGGCGCGTGCGTATTCCGGGAAGCGCGACAGCAACTGCCGATGCACCTCCATCGTTCCGCAAGTGCGCACAGTAGGTGTATCGCGGTCGCCGCCCGAATCGCCGCTACCGCTACCGCTGCCGCCGCCACCCATGCCGCCCCCAGGCATGCCCGAGTCGTTGTCCGCGTCGCGGCCGGTGTCCATGCCTGCGGCGGGCATGCTGTCGCCACTGCCGGCGTCCGTGCCGGACTTGCCCCGTTCCGGCGCCTCGCCGCTCATTTCAGCCGCCGCAGGCATGGCATAGGCGCTATCCGTATCCGTGTCACCGGCTTGCGTCTTCATGGCATCGGACTCGCCTGGCATGCGATCCGCCCCGTCGCAGCCGCAGTCTCCGCTCGATGACGAAGCACTCTCAGACTTCTTTGTTTTCATCTCGAATCTCCTTGGGTTGCCGCGCCCTGTTGCAGGGAATCGGCGAGTCGGTTAATAGCTTGTTTCCGGGCTCAGGTCCTGCAATCAGATTGCGTAAAAAAGACCGCCCCTGGTTTGCGCAGGCCGTCCGGAAAAGCCTGTGCGGGGTCGTTTAGTGCCTATAGTGTTGCGCCGTTGTGCAAGCTTAGTGCGGACCGAGTCGAGTGCGTTAGGACAATCCTGCCATTCGTTAGGACAATCCTGCGCCGGCTGGTGGTGGCTCGAGCAGACGCCGCGATGGCGCTTGAAGGCACGGATGAAATACGGGAGATTGTTGAAACCGACTGAGTAAGCGACGTTCGTGCTCCGGCCTACCGCTGCAAATCACTTGCACCATTCCGGGTTGCAGCAAGTTCCCAGACTCTCAAGCCTTCCTTTCGGCGTCCCTGGCGGCTTCAGCGGGCGTCTTCTCGTCGCGCTGCCCGACGCTCTTGTTCAGGCGGTCGAGCAGGGCGAACAGGCTTTCGATGCTAAAGCCCGCCAGGAAGGCCATTCCGAACGGAATCGACGAGATGCTGATTGCCGCCGAACCCGCGGCCGGCGAAGCCGGCACCGAGAACCAGCCGATGATGATCCCGGCCAGGCCGCCAAGTGATACCCGCAGCAGCAGCGACAGCAGCTCAACGATGCGTGCATCGCCGTCGGCCTTGCTCTGTCCGTTGCCGCGCAGCAGGTCGCGCATCACATACACGCAGGCGCCGAGCAGGCCGTACAGGCCCGGTAGCAGCCACGACATAAGCAGGTGCACCTTATTGCGGGTCGCATAGATCGGTAAATCTACCGGCTCGTCGTAGTCATTCGTGATCCGCAGCGAACGCATGAAGCAGTCAATGCTGGTCATGTAGTCGATGAGATCGAACTTGCTCTCCGGCTTCGCCGGCTTGTCGTTCGCGGCGGGCAGCAACTGCGCCGTCGGGCAGTCGATGACCAACGCTGGCGCCTCCTTCAATTCCGTTGCGCCGCCTGCCACCGGCGGCGATGCAGTGTCGCAGACCGACATGGCGAATTCGTCGCGTTTGGCACTGTTGAGAATCAGCACCAGGTTCTGCAGCCAGCACGGACCGTGCTCCTGGAACAGTTCCGGTACGTAACGGATGGCCTGCGCATCGGTCAGCAGTATCAAGACGGCCGAGCGCTTTGCGAACAGGCGTCTCGAATCATCAACCAGTTTCTGGTAGCCGTCGAGCTGCGCCAGCGGCGGCCCCTTGACGTTGAGCACGCTCTCGTATTTGTACATCTTCCACGCAAGGTAGAGCTTCTCCTGCGGGCGTTCGCCCACCAAGTCCTGGTATTCGCGCAGCGCCAGGTCGGCCTTGTGAAGTTCGGAGCTCTGGAATGCCAGGTACAGGGTCAGCAGCAGCGTCATGAACCCGATCACGAACGGCGTTGCCAGCGCTGCCCAATGGCGCAACCGGCCGCGCGTCGTCTCGCGGCGCATCAGCTGCGCAACCGTGACCCTGGCCGCCTGGGACACCTTCATCATTTCTGCGATCAGCGGCGCAACGGACGCAGACTCGCCGCGCTGCCGCGCCTGCGTGATTGATTCGATTTCATCGAAGAGGCGACTGTCCGCAGGCAGCTTGCCCGCGCGGGCGGCATATCTGCCGAGCACTTGCGCTTCGTGCAGTATGGAGTCGATGACCGTGGGGTCCATGGCAGGCAATGAGCGTCGGTGCGCTGAACTGAGCCTACTTCAGCACGCCTCTGATCCACCCGGAGGTCGTCCGACACGCGCACGGTGCGCCCGGAGGACCGGGCTGGACGGCCCGGCACCAATTGCGTGGTGTAACGCAAATGGTTCCCTTCTGTGCCCTGGTCGGCTGTGCCGAGGCAGACGGCAACAGCGAAATCACACAGAGCAGCGCCAGGGCGAACTGGCGTTTTTAGCGCATCATGGCACCTCTCTTATTGTGAATCGTCCAGGCGATGGGCAGCAGCACGAAGCGCAACGCTCTCGAGCGGTTTTCCAGGCTAGGATTTTGCAATGAAGCATGCGTAAAACCGCCGGCCCGTAAGCTGTACAAGCTTCTCTGCGTCGCGCAACGGAAAGATTGCGCATCACATTCCACTACGCGGCTTTTACGCAAATCCTAACGCCTGGAAAGCACAGAGCGTTAGGACAATCCTGCCATTCATTAGGACAATCCTGCCATTCATTAGGCCAATCTTGCGCTGGCTGGTGTTTCCTATCGCCCAGTCAATGCCTGCTAGGATGCCTCCATCGACGCCGCTGCCCTGGTCGGAAAGCACCTTGCCGATGTGGATCAGCGCCTTATGGGCAACGCCGTAACGCCGGCCAATGGGATGCTTGAGGGGGCCGCAGGATGTGCCCGTGCAGTGGGTGCCGTGGCCGTGGCCGTCGTTGGCACTGACGATTCCGGCGATAAAGGACTTCGATACCATGGGGCGCCCAACGAAGTCCGGGTGCGCCAGCGCCAGCCCAGTGTCCAGGATCGCCACCTTGATGCCGTTGCCTGTGAAATTAGACGTAGCCACCTTCGACGCCTGCAGGCCCCAGGTCAGCGCGGCAGTATCCATGAAGGCGGCTGACACCTCGGCTCCGTCCTCCTCGGTCGCACGCTGGCTGGCGTGCTAGTAGATGCCTTTGGCCGCATCGCGGAAGCCACGCAGGTAGTCCAGCGTCAGCGGTGGCAGCTCGCCGAGCGCATACATGAAGCCTTCGGGCTCGATGGCCAGGATGGACGAGTTGTCACCCGCCTCCTGGGCCATGGCCCCGGCCGCCGTCGGATCAATGCTGACCACGGCCACACCTATGTGGTCGAACATCACCCCGCCCGAGTCGGGAAATTGCGCCATGTCAACGCCGGACTCGCCGAAGTCGGCGCTGGTCAGCATCTTGGACTTAGTCACGCCGGTGTGCTTCTTGAGCGCTACCATCGCCTCGGTTTGCGCGCCCTCTCGAAAGGTGACGATAAATCGTCCAGTGGTTTCAAGTGAGGTCTGACTCATCAGTTCGTTGACCATTGGATCAACTCCTTTAATGATTTTGGAAAGCAGAATTCAGGGCTGGGGGACTCGGTGCGGCGACAGAGCCCTGAAAGCCGTGCCGTACGTGCTTGAAAGGACGATTGATCAACTTCTGTTGAAGACGTCTTTCGTCGGAATGTGCAAACCGCACAGGGCATGGCGCGGGATAAACGCACCTTCATGCCAGTGGGCGAGAAGCGGTAGCCGCAGAAGATCGTATAAGGCATCTCGTTATACACAAGTCACCCATCATTGAACTGCCGGGCATAACGGGCACC
>JAQGMZ010000248.1 GCA_028292045.1 Polaromonas sp.
TCGTCGGCTCCGGCCCGGCCGGCATGGCCGCAGCCCAGCAACTGGCGCGCGTCGGCCATGACGTGACGCTGTTCGAAAAAAACGACCGGGTCGGCGGCCTGCTGCGCTACGGCATTCCCGACTTCAAGATGGAGAAAATCCACATCGACCGCCGCGTCGAGCAGATGCAGGCCGAAGGGGTAGCCTTTCGCACCGGCGTCATGGTCGGCAGCCTGCCCAAGGGTTCCAAGGTCACCAACTGGGCCAAGGAAACCATTTCGCCCGATCAGCTGCAAAAAGACTTTGACGCCATCATCCTGACCGGCGGCGCCGAGCAGTCGCGTGACTTGCCCGTGCCCGGCCGCGAGCTGGACGGCGTGCATTTCGCAATGGAATTCCTGCCGCTGCAGAACAAGGTCAACGCCGGCGACAAGCTCAAGGGCCAGCTGCGTGCCGAAGGCAAGCATGTCATCGTGATCGGCGGCGGCGACACCGGCTCCGACTGCGTGGGCACCAGCAACCGCCACGGCGCGGTCAGCGTCACGCAGTTCGAGCTGATGCCCGAGCCGCCGGTCGAGGAAAACCGGCCCATGACCTGGCCCTACTGGCCAATCAAGCTGCGCACCAGTTCCAGCCATGAAGAAGGCTGCGAGCGCGAGTTCGCCATTTCGACCAAGGAATTGATCGGTGAAAAAGGCAAGGTCACCGGCCTGAAGACGGTTCGCGTCGAATGGCAGGGCGGCAAGATGGTCGAGGTCCCCGGCTCGGAACAGGTATTGAAAGCCGACCTGGTGCTGCTGGCCATGGGCTTTGTGTCGCCCGTCGCTTCGGTGCTGGATGACTTTGGGATTGAAAAAGACAACCGGGGCAATGCCCGCGCCGGTACCGATTTCACAGGTGGCTACGCGACCAACGTTGCCAAGGTGTTTGCGGCGGGCGACATCCGGCGCGGTCAAAGCCTGGTGGTCTGGGCAATTCGCGAGGGCCGCCAGGCCGCGCGGTCGGTGGACGAGTTTCTGATGGGCTTCAGCGACCTGCCGCGCTGAATGGCCTAATCCCTTATGATCCAAACGCCGGGCTTTCCGGCTTTTGTTTTTTTATGCCGCCACCTTCCAATACTTCCCTTGTCGAATTGCGCAACCTGACCTTCGGTTACGGGGAGCGCGTCATTTTGAACGACATTTCACTGTCGGTTCCACGCGGCAAGGTTACCGCCCTGCTGGGCGCTTCAGGCGGCGGCAAAACCACGATCCTGCGCCTGATCGGCGGCCAGAACCGCGCCCAGTCGGGCCAGTTGCTGTTCGACGGCTCGGATGTCACGCCGATGGACCAGCCGCAAATCTATGCAGTCCGACGCCGCATGGGCATGCTGTTCCAGTTCGGTGCGCTGTTCGCCGACCTGAGTGTTTTTGAAAACGTGGCTTTTCCGCTGCGCGAACACACTGACTTGCCCGAAGTCCTGATCCGCGACATCGTGCTGATGAAGCTGAACGCGGTGGGGCTGCGCGGCGCCCGCGACCTGATGCCCAGCGAAGTGTCGGGCGGCATGGCGCGGCGCATCGCGCTGGCCCGGGCCATCGCGCTGGACCCTGAACTGGTGATGTACGACGAGCCTTTTTCCGGACTCGACCCGATTTCGCTGGGAACGGCGGCCAACCTGATTCGCCACCTCAACGACAGCCTGGGGCTGACCAGCCTGTTCGTTTCGCACGAGCTGGAGCAGACTTTTGCCATTGCCGACCATGTGATCATCCTGGCCAACGGCAAGGTCGCGGTCCAGGGCACGCCCGATGAAGTGCGCCAGAGCGCCGACCCGCTGGTCTACCAGTACGTGCATGCGCTGCCCGACGGCCCGGTCCGCTTCGACTACCCCGGAGCCACGGTCGAGCAGGACTTCGGCAATGCAACGGCGACCCTGCCCCTGAAATCCGGAGTTTCCCCATGAGCTGGTACAAGCCTGCGGACGTCGGGTTCGCTACCCGCAGCTGGCTGGCCAGCCTGGGCTACGGCACACGGATGTTCATGCGGCTGCTGGGCACCTTCGTCTCCAGCCTCAAGCGTTTTGGCCTGGTGCGCGACCAGATTCATTTCCTGGGCAATTACTCGCTGCTCATCATTGCCGTCTCGGGGCTGTTCGTGGGTTTTGTGTTTGCCCTGCAGGGCTACTACACGCTGCTGCGGTTTGGCTCGACCGAAGCGCTGGGCCAGCTGGTCACGTTCACCCTGGTGCGCGAACTCGGCCCGGTGGTCACGGCCCTGCTTTTTGCGGGCCGGGCCGGCACATCGCTGACCGCCGAAATTGGCCTGATGAAAGCCGGCGAGCAGATCAGCGTCATGGAAATGATGGCGGTTGACCCGATCCAGCGCATTTTGGCGCCGCGCTTCTGGGGCGGCGTGATTGCCATGCCGCTGCTGGCCGCCGTATTCAGCGCCATGGGCGTGATTGGCGGCTGGGTGGTCGGGGTGCTGATGATCGGTATCGATGGCGGCTCGTTCTGGAGCCAGATCCAGGGCAGCGTCGATGTCTGGCGCGATGTGGGCAACGGCATCATCAAGAGTATTGTCTTTGGCTTCACCGTGACGTTCATTGCGCTGCTGCAGGGCTACCAGGCGCAACCCACGCCCGAGGGCGTGTCGAGCGCCACGACGCGCACGGTCGTGGTCGCCTCGCTGGCGGTGCTGGCTCTGGATTTCATCCTGACCGCCATCATGTTCACGAAGTGATGGTTTCAGAAAATTCGCAGGACACGGCCTTGCCCGGCAAATGCCGCAACGGCCGCCGTCCTCAACCGTTTGAAAGGGAAGTTTGATGCAACGCTCGAAAATTGATGTGTGGGTAGGACTGTTCGTGCTGGTGGGCGCTGTGGCCATTTTGTTTCTGGCCCTGCAGGCTGCCAACCTGTTGAACCTGAATTTTCAGCCGGTGTACAAAATTGCGGCTGAATTCGACAACATCGGCGGCCTCAAGCCCAAGGCTTCGGTGCGCAGCGGCGGCGTGATCGTGGGACGCGTCGAGGACATCAGCTTCAACGACCAGAATTTCCAGGCCCGGGTCACGCTTGACATGCAAAGCCGCTACGCCTTTCCCAAAGACAGCTCGCTGAAAATTCTCACCAGCGGCCTGCTCGGGGAGCAGTACATCGGCATCCAGGCGGGTGGCGACGAAAACAACCTGGTGGGCGGCGACGTGATCCGGCAGACGCAGTCGGCGGTGGTGCTTGAAAACCTCATCGGCCAATTCCTGTTCAGCAAGACCGCCGATGAAAGCGCAGGAACCGTTCCTCCCGTGCCGGTAACCGGAACAACCGATAAAAAATGATGCCTACCCATAAATTGAAAAAAGCCTCGGCCTGGGCCACTGCCGCCTTGGCTTTCGCCGTGCTGCAGGGCTGCGCCTCTGGCCCCCAGGCCAACCCGGCCGACCCGCTGGAGCCTTTCAACCGCAGCGTCTACAGCTTCAACGAGGGGCTGGACCGCGCCGTCCTCAAGCCGGTGGCCACGGCTTACCAGAAAGTCACGCCGTCGCCCGTGCGCACCGGTGTCACCAACTTCTTTGAAAACATTTCCGATGTCTGGTCGCTGGTGAACAATGTGCTGCAGGCCAAGCCGACCGAAGCCGCGAATTCGCTGTTCCGCGTGACGACCAACACGCTGTGGGGCATCGGCGGCATTTTTGACGTTGCCACCGAATTGAAAATCCCCAAGCACAAGGAAGATTTCGGCCAGACCCTGGGAACCTGGGGCCTTGGCGCCGGCCCGTACGTGGTACTTCCGCTGTTCGGCCCTTCCAATATTCGCGATACCGCCGGCCTGGTGGTGGACATGCAGGGCAACCTGGCGTCGCAGGCCAGCCATGTCTCTGTTCGCAATTCCCTCTCCGGCCTGCGCCTGGTGGACACGCGGGCTGGTTTGCTCGGTGCCGGCGACCTGCTCGACCAGGCCGCGCTGGACAAATACGCATTCACCCGCGATGCCTACCTGCAGCGCCGCCAGAGCCTGATTGGCGGCAACCAGCGCACCGAGCCCGAAGAACGCTTCGACCTGCCCGAGGCCACGCCCCCCGCACCGGCGCCGGCTGCCAGGTAAAGCACTGGTAACAAGCTTTACCTGGACGTTTTATATCTTCATTCGCCAGGCCAGGGCAAATCTGCAAAATAGCCAGCCAGCGCGGTTGCTGACCGCAGCGAACAGGACCCGGTTCCTGCGCTGCCGGCAGCCGAATTTTTTGACTTTGAAAGAAAAATCATGAACCGCAGAAATATCGGACGTTTGTTGACCGCCACGCTCAGCCTGGCCTTGCTGGGCGGTGCCTCTTTCGTTCGCGCTGCCGACGAGGCGCCCGATGCGCTGATCAAGCGCGTTTCCAGCGAAGTGCTCGACGCCATAAAGGCGGACAAGGCCATTCAGGCCGGCGAGATGAACCGGGTGCTGGCGCTGGTGGACAGCAAGGTCATGCCCAACGTCAATTTCACCCGCATGACGGCCTCTGCCGTCGGCCGTAACTGGCGCCAGGCCACGCCCGAGCAAAAAGCCAAGCTGCAAAGCGAGTTCAAGACCCTGCTGATCCGCACCTACTCCGGTGCGCTGTCGCAAGTCAACGACCAGAAGCTCAACGTCAAGCCACTGCGCGCCGGCGCTGAAGACACCGACGTGACGGTTCGCACCGAGGTGATGGGCCGGGGCGACCCGGTGCAGCTCGACTACCGCATGGACAAAACGCCGACCGGCTGGAAAATCTATGATTTGAACGTGCTGGGCGTCTGGCTGGTAGAAACCTACCGCACCCAGTTTGCCCAGGAAATCAGCGCCAAGGGAATTGATGGCCTGATCGCGGCCATGTCCCAGCGCAACCAGACCAACAATGCAGGCGGCGCCAAGTCCTGACACGCTTGAATCCCATGCTGAAACTTCCTGCCGTCCTGACCCATTCCCGTGCATCCGGCTTTTTCCAGACGCTGACCAAGGAAGTGGCGTCAATGCCCCAGGAAGTTACCGTGGACGCCAGCGCCTTGAGCCAGTTTGACTCGTCGGCGCTGGCCATCCTGCTGGAATGCCGCCGCCAGGCGATGGCGGCAGGCAAGCACTTTTCGGTGCAGGGCGCGCCCGGCCAGCTGCTGCAGCTGGCCACTGTCTATGGCGTTGCCGCGCTGATTCCCGCTATAGCGGATCAGACATCCGCCGTGGCAGCCTGATTCGGATTTTGGTGTCCGGGCCGCTTCAGGCAAGGCCATGCTCCGCTGGCTGAAATAACAAACCCATCAGCCCGTAAAATAGCCGGCTCATGCCAGCTATTTCATTCCAGTCCGTCTCCAAAATCTATCCTCCCCCGCGAAACCAGCCTGGCACAGGTCTCAAAGCCCTCGACGAGGTCAGCTTTGACATCCAGCAAGGTGAATTTTTCGGCTTGCTCGGGCCCAATGGCGCTGGCAAGACCACCCTCATCAGCATCCTGGCCGGCCTGTCCCGTGCCAGCACCGGCCATGTGCTGGTGCATGGCAGCGATGTGGTGCTGGACTATGCCAATGCCCGGCGCAAGCTCGGCATCGTGCCGCAGGAGCTGGTGTTCGACCCTTTTTTCACCGTTCGCGAAGCGCTGCGCATCCAGTCGGGCTATTTCGGCATCAAGCACAACGACGAGTGGATTGACGAGTTGCTGGCCAACTTGGGCCTGGCCGACAAGGCCAACGCCAACATGCGCCAGCTGTCGGGCGGCATGAAGCGCCGGGTGCTCGTGGCGCAGGCGCTGGTGCACCGGCCGCAGGTCATCGTGCTGGACGAGCCCACGGCCGGAGTCGATGTGGAATTGCGCCAGACTTTGTGGCAGTTCATCGCCAAACTCAACAAGCAGGGCAGCACGGTGCTGCTGACCACCCATTACCTGGAAGAAGCCGAGGCCCTGTGCAGCCGCATTGCCATGCTCAAGCAGGGCAGGGTGGTGGCGCTGGCACAGACTTCAGAACTTTTGCGCGCGGCCTCCAGCAATGTGCTGCGATTTAAAATTGATAGCGAACTTCCCATGCACCTTGCTAGCCAGGCACGTATTACAGGCCGAATCGTTCAGTTTCCGGCACACAACGCCCATGAAATCGAGCAATACCTGGCCGCTGTCCGGGAAGCTGGCCTGGTGGCTGAAGACGTTGAAATCCGCAAGGCGGACCTGGAAGACGTGTTTTTGCAAGTCATGAATGAAAAACCGGCAGTAGTGGCATGAACCTCGTTAGTAAATCGCAAGCCATAGGCCAGGCAGGGCCACGGAACCGGCTTTGCCGGGCCGTAGGCGCAACGGCCCCCTTGGGAGGCAGCGCAGTACGCGAAGCGACAAGCGTGGGGGCCTCATGACCGGCTGGCAAACGCTTTTTTACAAAGAGGTTCTGCGCTTCTGGAAAGTCGGTTTCCAGACCGTCGGCGCACCGGTGCTGACCGCCGTGCTCTACATGCTGATCTTTGGACATGTGCTGCAGGGCCAGGCGCTGGTCTACGGCAAGGTGAATTACACCGCCTTCCTGGTGCCCGGCTTGGTGATGATGAGCGTGCTGCAAAACTCGTTCGCCAACAGCTCGTCGTCGCTGATCCAGAGCAAGATCATGGGCAGCCTGGTGTTCGTGCTGCTCACGCCGCTGTCGCACTGGCACTGGTTCTGGGCCTACGTCGGCTCGTCGGTGGTGCGCGGCC
>JAQGMZ010000270.1 GCA_028292045.1 Polaromonas sp.
CCTGCATTGTCAACTGTCGCTTTCGGCGCATTGGCCACCGGCCCGGCCAGCGCTGCAGCGCTGGCGGGCGGTTTGAACAAATCCTGCAGGTTGATGCGGCCCGTGGGCAGGACGATGATGCGGGCGAAAAAGTCGCTCAGCACGGTTTGCCTGACATCGACGCGCATGGCCTTGCCGGGAGCAAGCACCACGCTCAGGCCACCCAGATTCAGCGCTTTCCAGGCCAGCAGGTCTTCTGCCGGCACCAGGGAAATGGCCTTGAACGATTCCAGCGCCGCATCGCCCAGCACTTCCGCCTGCGGGCCGGCGGCGGTTTGCACAAAGGCAACCCGGCCCTTGAAGCTGGCGTCGGCGCGCAGCAACCCTATGTTGATGTCGTCGCCAAAATAAGGCTCGAACGCCTGAAGCGGCAAGCGCTCGGCGGCCAGCTGGCCTTTGAGTTGCAGGGGGGCCGTGCCCACGCTGCCCCTGAAATCAAGCTTGCCAGGCGGAAAGCCACCGCTGGCCAGCCGCAACGATGCCGACAAGGGCATGGGCTTGGCCTGCGCCTGGCCGGCGGCGCTGTCGTCCAGCACCAACCCGCCCAGTTGGGCGTTCAGGGCGGTCACCTCCAGGGCAACAGGCTTGGCGCCGGCCTTGTCAGAAAACGACACGGTGCCGCCGGACAGCACCACTTCGTTGACGGCCAGCTTCCATGCGGATGCGGCGGCTGCCGGCCTGACGGGCCCGGCCTGGGGCAATGCGCTGAGCGCGGCCTGGGTTTGCCTGACCAGCCAGCGTTCATACATCCAGCGCTTGTTTGCATCGCGTTCCACCCGCGCCCTGGGCTGACTGACCTGCAGCCTGGCGGCTTTGAAGGTCTGGCCGGGCAGGTCCATGTCCACTTGAAGCAGCTCAACCCGCTGCAGCGACACCAGTGCCGCGCCGCCCTGGGCGAGTTGCACGCCGCTGACCGCAATGGCCGGGGAGGTGATGCGCAGGCGCTGTGGCTGGTCTGCGACGGCAGCCTGCCAGTTCACGCCCAGCTGGGCATCAAGCCGGCCAGTGAGGGCGGGCAGTAAAAACTCGCCCACATACCTGGCCGCCATGGCCAGCGGCCAGTCAGCCACGGTGGCGGTCGCTTCGGCGGCCTGGTCGGTGGCCGTGCCTTTGAAAGCGATGCGCGCCGGCCTTGCCGGGGAGGCACCTGCCAGGCCGTCGGCGTCCAGACCAAACGATCCGTCAAACCGCAGTGGCGATGCAGCGGCGAACGGATAGGCCATGGCTGCGGCATTGACGGCCAAGCCGTTCAGGCGTATCTGGGCAGGCGACGGCAGAGTTTCGTCGAGCCAGTTCAGCTTGCCGTCAGTAATGCCTAGTTTGCCGATTTCCACCTTCCAGGGTGCTGGCGCATTGCCCGGTTTTTTAAGAGCGGCGCTGGAAGATTCGCTCGCTGCATCTTTACCCTTGGCTATCGTTTTTTCAGCAACTTGGTCATTGGGCGCCAGATTCAACCGCCCGGCCTTGTCGCGCGTCAGTGACAGCGTGGGGGCGCTCAGTTCCACGGCAGACAGCTTGACCACCTGCTCGAGCGGCCGGACATCGTCCATGGAAATGTGCAGGCGTTCGAAAGCCAGCACTTCGCTGCCGCTGCCTGCCGCATTTGCCTTGACCCAACGGACTTTGCCGGCCGTCACGTTGCCGGAAATCCGGACGACGGGTGTTGTGGTTTGCTCGAAAGCGACTTTGGCATCGGCCTGGAGCACTCCGCTTTCCAGCTTGAACGGCAGGTTGGCGGGCCAGTACGGGAGGTAGGGTTTCAAGTCAAAGTCGCGCAGCGTGAAGCTCGCATCAGCCTGACGGGTCTGTGCGAAAGGCGTTCCCTCTGCTGCGGTGTCGAACGTGCTGCCATTGAGCTCGAACGCCAGGCGGGGAGCGACTTTGATCTCGCGTTGGGACGGCAGGTTGCTCAAGAACGGTACCGCAAGTCGAAGGTCGCGCAAGACATGGTTTTTTTGATGCGCCTTGTCGTCAAACTCAATGCGGCCACCGTTCAGACGCAGGTTGTACAGCGCAAAATGCGGCGTTTCTCCGGCAGGCTCAGCGTCCGCCGTATCAAAGTGCGCCAGGATGTCGTCGATGTCATAGCGCCCATCACCCAGATGGGTCAGCAACGCAACCGGTTCATTAACTTCAATCGCATCGACCACTGGGGCCAGCCGCAGCAGGGAAGACAGCTCAGCATCTATATAGAGGCGCTTGATGCTTAGCTGGGGCATTGCCTGGATTTGCGAGGCGGCCGGGCCGGCTTTGGCAAGCGCCAGATCGTTCAGCGTCAGTTCCAGCGACCAGGGCTTGAAATCTGCCCGGCCAACGGTCAGCGCTCGGCCCAGTTTTGCCGAACCTGTTTTTTCAATTTGCCACTTCAGCAACGAAGGTACGGCCGCGTAGGCCAGTGCGCACAACAGTACCCACGCGCCAATCCCCCATGCCGTTCGACGCAGCCAGGGAAAGGAACGCCATGGAAAGTTTGCGGCTTTGGCTAAGAATTTGGCTGCGCGGGGATGGGCGTCGTTCTTGATAGCTTGGCTTGTCATAGCCAAGGCACTGTAACGCTTGCGTCCTGGATTCAACTGCCATGACGAAAATTATGTCTGCGTATGTGCAAAAAACCCCGGCCAGCACAGCGGACCGGGGTTGATGGCGAGCATGACGCCCATGCCATCGGGTTTCGCAAAAGGAGAGATGAATCGTCTCCCAGTGCGATGGAGGCAAGTGATTGCTTCCGGTTTGTACCGGGACTGGCTACCCAGTTGGCGTCCGAAAAACGGACATCTGCAGGTTAAACCTTTGATTCCTTGGAGACAAGCAAGTTTTTTCAATCAACGCAAAAACTGCGATAAAAAATTTCATTCACGCTTTTGAGGTGTTCGCATTCAAACCGATTTCGAAGATTTATTGCAGCATCGCTGCAAGTACGTTACCTAAAGCAAGCTTTGCAAACAAAAAAGATCCAACTCGCCAAATCAAGGTTTTGAGGCTGAAATTGCCTTTTTCTATTCGATTATCATATATAAAACTGTTTCTTTATTATTGACAGGTTATTTGTCGTCACTTTAGAATGCCTTCAACACCTCCAAACCCGGGGGAAAACCCTAATCTCTGCCCATTCCGGCAGCTTCCTCAAAGGTCAACAACCGCCTGACATATTGGTGGTTTGATGGCGACCGCATCAAAGCAGGCATAGGCCCACCAGGTCATTGCCTGCAAAGAAAGGAGTGCTCATGACAGCGCTAATGAACAACCGTCTTGATTTCACAATCAAGGCTTACCTGAAAACGGTGCAACGCAATCTGGGAACGGTTGTCGACGACATTGCCCGCGGATTTTTTGTTATTACCCACAGCAGTTTTGCCCTTTTGGGGCTGCTGGTTGCGTTTGGCGTCATCACGCTGGTGGCACGCCAGGACCTGCGTGAAGCAGGTGAAGTCAAACTCATGGCGTGGCTGCAAGACCGTCGAGGCACCGCCATTTCGCCTAAGGAAAATGTACCGGTCAGCAACGCAGTTGCACTGGTGGAGCGCCCCGTCGCAGAAAAACCCAAGGTACTTTCCAGCCAGCAGGCGGCAGTGGCTTCGTGGATCAGCAAAAAGTATTCGGTTGCCCAGGAGCCCGTCGGTGCGCTGGTGGCTGAAGCTTATGAAATAGGCCACAACGTCAAGCTTGACCCCACGCTGATTCTGGCCATCATGGCGATTGAATCGGGTTTCAACCCTTTCGCGCAAAGTCCGGTGGGCGCTCAAGGTCTGATGCAGGTCATGACCCAGGTGCATCATGACAAGTACGCAAAAATCGGCGGCCGGCTGGCAGCTTTTGACCCGGTGGCCAATTTGCGCGTCGGCGTCAAGGTGCTGCAGGAATGCATCACCCGCGCCGGCTCCATTGAAGGCGGCCTGAAATACTATGTTGGCGCCGCCAACCTGCCAAGCGATGGCGGCTACGCCAGCAAGGTCATGGCTGAACGCGCCCGCCTGCTCGACGTGGTTGGCGGCCGGCGCCCGCCTGCGCCCCGGCTGGTTGCTGCTGCCCCTATAGCTGTGCGAGTAGCTCCGTCCCCCTCGCCGACCCACGCGCCTGCCGAACCGCTTGAGAAAAAGGCAATGGACCAGGAAGTCGCGCAGCTGGGTTCTTTTTAGCGCCACTGGGCGCCAAGGCACCCTAAGCTACACTAGCGCAGTGCGCGACTGGCGATAGGCACCCAGGTTTTTTTCTATCTGCGGTGCGGACGTGGGACACCACGGGGAAGCGCACCGTTTCAGGTCATCTGGCCAAAAAGCGTTCAGCCGTTCGCCTGGGCAGCCCTTGCTTTCATTGACCTGCTACCGGGCAATGGACAAGGAATCAAAGTCTTGAAGGACTGCCATGTACAAGCGCACTTTTCTGATTGAACAGACCGACCCCGAAATTTTTGCAGCCATCGAGGCAGAAAACGCCCGGCAAGAGCAGCACATCGAACTCATTGCCAGCGAAAATTACGCCTCGCCTGCCGTCATGGCCGCGCAGGGATCGCAGCTCACCAACAAATACGCTGAAGGCTATCCCGGCCGCCGCTACTATGGCGGCTGCGAACATGTCGATGTGGCCGAGCAACTCGCTATTGACCGCGTCAAGCAGATTTTCGGCGCCGATGCCGCCAATGTGCAGCCGCACTGCGGTGCGTCGGCCAACGAGGCTGTGTTTCTGGCTTTTCTCAAGCCGGGCGACACCATCATGGGCATGAGCCTGGCCGAAGGCGGCCACCTGACCCACGGCATGTCGCTGAACATGAGCGGCAAATGGTTCAACGCGGTGTCTTACGGACTGAACGACAAAGAAGAGATCGACTATGACGCCATGGAGCGAAAAGCCCATGAAAGCAAACCCAAGCTGATCATTGCTGGCGCCAGTGCCTACTCGCTTGCTATTGATTTTGAGCGTTTTGCCAGGGTTGCCAAAGACATTGGCGCTATTTTCATGGTGGACATGGCCCATTACGCGGGCCTGATTGCCGCAGGCATCTACCCTAACCCGGTGCCGCATGCCGACGTGGTGACCTCCACCACCCACAAGAGCCTGAGCGGCCCGCGCGGCGGCATCATCCTGATGAAAGCCCAGCACGAAAAGGCCATCAACAGCGCGATTTTCCCTGGACTGCAAGGTGGACCGCTGATGCATGTGATTGCGGCTAAAGCCATTGCCTTCAAGGAAGCGCTGTCGCCAGAATTCAGGATTTACCAGCAGCAGGTGCTGAAAAATGCGCAAATCGTGGCGAACACCTTGACAGAGCGCGGCCTGCGCATCGTCAGCGGTCGCACAGAAAGCCACGTCATGCTGGTTGACTTGCGCGCCAAAGGCATCACCGGCAAGGAAGCCGAGGCGGTGCTGGGCAGCGCCCACATGACGATCAACAAGAACGCCATTCCGAACGATCCTGAAAAGCCGATGGTCACGAGCGGCGTGCGCATTGGCACACCCGCGATGACGACACGCGGATTCAGGAACGAGGAAGCGCGATTGACCGCGCACCTGATTGCCGATGTACTGGACAACCCGCGTGATGCCGCCAATATTGAGGAAGTGCGCGTCAAGGTTCATAGCCTGACCAGCCGGTTTCCGGTTTACCAGTGAGCCTGGGCCATGCCAGACAGCTTTTCCCAAGCCTGCTGGCTTTGTCCATGTTTTTCAATATTGTCAGGGCCTGTCATCCCGCATCAGACCCGGGATCGATGATCATCCATTCAACGCCAAAATCATGAAATGCCCGTTTTGCGGCCATCTTGAAACCCAGGTGGTTGAAACCCGGATCTCCGAAGACGCCGACTTCATTCGCCGCCGCCGCCAGTGCGCCAGTTGCGAAAAACGCTTCACCACTTATGAACGCGCCGACGTCAGTTTTCCATCGATTGTCAAAAAAGACGGCCGTCGCAATGATTACCAGCGAAGCAAAATCTTAGGCTCAATGACCTTGGCACTGCGCAAGCGACCCATCGGCACAGCCCAGATCGATGCAGCCGTCGAACAGATTGAAGAAAAACTCTTGAGCCTGGGCCTGCGTGAGGTAGCGTCGAGCCGCTTAGGCGAATTGGTCATGCTTGAACTGAAAAAACTCGACAAGATTGCGTACATACGCTTTGCCAGTGTTTATCGAAGTTTTGAGGACATTGACGAGTTCAAGACCTTGGTGGACGAAGTAGGCCGTTAGGTTTTAAACCAACCATGCGAATTTCATTACTTTTTTCTATTTGGTAGAGACCACTAAATAAAAGACTTCTATTAAATGAAAGTGTGCGTTAGTTCGCGATTCGTCCTTTTTACGTAAAGGCAGCGAACCTTTGATCAGTCCTAAAACCAGGCCCCACATGTAATATCTTTTTACAAAAAAAAGGATGGCATGATGAGGGTATGCAATAAAAAAGCGTCCTTGGGGTTTGCCCAACAGCAAATTGGCATGACCCTTGTTGAAGTTCTGGTCGTCCTGGCCTTACTGGCCAGTTTGACAGCAATTGCGCTTCCCTCATTCAAAGAATTCATCATCAATCGCCGCCTGGAAAACAGGGCGATTGCCTACGTCACGCACATGAATTGGGCGCGATCGCTCGCGGTTAGCCGCAACCAGCCTGTCAACCTGCGCATTTCCGGCGGAGAAAGTGCCTCGTGCTACATAATTTTTCATGGCCCAGTCAATGACTGCACCTGCAATGCTTATGGCGCAGTCTGCAACACACCCGGCAACGAGCAACTGGTCGTCGTGCTTCCCCACAGCGAAAATATCAGGGTAAGCGCCAGAACAGAATCGGCAACTACCAGAATCAATCCCACCCAGGGAATGATTTCCCCGACGCTTACCGCAATTTTCACTGCTGACAATGGCAAGGCCATTCATAACATTTCAAATATCCTCGGCAGAACACGAAGTTGCAGTCCGGAAAGGCCAAATTTTGGGTTGAAAATTTGCTGAATGCTGAAGAACGGTTGAGCTAGAGAGACAAACGGCGCATGCCGAAGTGTGTAAAAGTTAACAAATCAGCGAAAATACACACAAATGAAACAACAACCGTTTTCCAGTCGCTTGCGCTTTCTTAAAAATTCGGGTGGGTTTACCTTGATTGAGGTCATGGTCGTGGTTGCCATCGTTGGAATATTGGCATCGGTGGCTTACCCGAGCTATATGAGCCAGGTACGCAAGTCGAGGCGTTCAGATGCAGTTGTTGCACTTTCTACAGTGCAGCAATCCCAAGAGCGTTGGCGTGCCAATAACTCCTTGTACAGCAATGATGTAAGTTCTTCCAGTACGGGTTTGAAGTTGGTTACCGGCGTGACTGCTGCTTCAAGCTACAACACTTCAGCTGGTTATTACACGATTGCACTTAGCTTGCCAACACAAACCGGCTATGTTGCCACGGCTAGGGCAATTACAGGAACGAGCCAGGCCAGTGACTCCAATTGCTTGACGTTGACAGTTACCGTAGTAAATGGCATTGCAATGCATATGCCTGATGCTTGCTGGAGCAAGTGATGCACAGTAGTAAAGGCGTTACCTTAATAGAGTTGATGGTCATCATTACGATTATCGGAATACTCATTGCCGTCGCGATTCCGTCCTTCACCGAATCAATTGCTCGCAAACGCTTGGAAGGCGTAGCCAACGAACTCGTTGCCGATCTCCAATACGCAAAAACACAAGCGGCTAGCGTCAATGCCAATGTCACTTTGTTGACGTCAGTCCATGGCTACACGGTAAGCAGTGCAACAACCACCTACAAAACAGTTAGCCTGGCATCCACCAGTACCCTGACTGACGCCATGTCAGTAACGTTTGAACCTCATCGAGCCTTGCCTGCAAGCATGATAAACATCACCGTTACACAATCGCAGACTTCCGCAAGCCTTCGGGTCAATACGGAAGTCACAGGTCGAATCCAGATGTGCTCGCCTGGCTCAACCCTTGGGGGCTATGTAGCATGCTTATAACGAGCAGGTCCATAAAGCACACAAGCGTCAAGCGTTCGAAAGCTAAACTTTTATCGCAAGGCATGTCAATTGTTGAACTCTTGATAGGCGTGGCGATTGGCTTATTTCTTTTGGCTGGTGCCAGCACTATGTTTGTGGGAAATGTGACCAACTCGCGGAGGATTTTACTGGAAACTCGGATTAATCAGGATCTGCGGGCAACCATGGATTTGGTTACTCGGGATTTACGCAGAGGAGCGTATTGGGAAAATTCGCTTGCGGGCACGCTAGCCACAGGTAGCACAAGCATTACTCAACCGAATCCCTACTCGGCCGTCACCACAGACGGATCAACTCAAATTAATTACAGATACACCCGTGATACTCCTGAAGACAATGTGCTAAATAGTGATACTGAACAGTTTGGTTTTAGATTGAATACGTCAATACATGCCGTTCAGATGAAAATTGGTGCATCTTGGCAAACAATCACCCATACCGACATCCTGACCATCCCCAATAACGGTTTCGTAATAACTCCCACAGAGACAGCCATTGATATTCGCAGTGCATGCGCAAAAACCTGTACCGGCACCAGTTGCCCCCAGGTACAAGTACGAACTTACAACATTGTTTTGACAGGGGTATCGAAAACAGACACAGCGGTCAGCCGCACCCTGCGATCTCAAATCCGCGTACGCAATGATGCACTGTCGGGTTCGTGCCCCGCCTAATAGTCAAAAAGCAAACCCATGCCAGACATGAATTCCCATAGAAGCTGTAGCCAGCACGGAGCAGCCACTTTGCTGGTAACTATGGTCCTGCTGTTCAGCACGTCCATCGTCATGCTCTACCTCAATCGAAATATTTTGTTTGAGGTCAAGTCGTCCGCTAATCAAATGCGTTCAACGATGGCGCTGGAAATGGCCGAAGCGGGGATGGAATGGGCAACTGGGATGCTTAACACCGCTTATGACATTAATAATGATTGTGCATTTCTGACTACAACCAACATTTCCTTCAGGCGAAAATACGTCCAGACGCGATGGAACAGTCTTACTTTACCATCTACCGATGTTGTACCTGCCACGACTACCTATCCTGGATGCAAGATAAACGGCAATATCCGTACATGCAGCTGCCCTGACGTTGCACCCACGGGTAGCGCTACGGCTTCACCTGGCAGTGAGGCATTGCCAGGTTTTACAATTGCTTTTTCTACTACCAGTGACCCAGAAGCAGTACGTATTATCGTAACGGGCTGCACAGCACAGACAGGCACATGTACTCCAGGAACTACTGGAGACTCAGACGCTACGGCCACCGTTTCAAGTATTCTCAAATTGCGTCCATTGTTGCGCGCGGCACCAGCCTCACCAATAACATGTGGAACCTCATGTTCTGTTGGCGGGTCCTATAACATTATCAATAGGGATTTAGCCACAGGAGGCATACTGATTAACGCCGGAACCGGAATTACACAGGCAAATGGCACTTCATTGACAAGTATTCCAGGGCAACCAACTGCTAATGCTTTAGTCGGCAACGATGCATCATTGTCTGCGATTTCAAGTGCTGATCCGACTTGCAGTAATTCCTCCATGTTCAATGCTTATTTTGGATCGACGATTGCACAATATGCAGCCTCTCCATTGACCAAAACTATAGAAGGTTGCGGTACTGGAAATACATGTGGTAATTTAGTAGACACCGCTTATAACGATGGGTGGCGATCTTTTTATTTTCCCAACGGTTTTTCACGTAACAACAGCAGCGGTAATTTAGGCACAACCAATGACCCTGTGACGCTTGTGTCTGCGGCAGGGTTTGATGTAACCGGCAATATTGATATCTACGGAATGATTTTTTCAAACAGCGCCAACGTTAACGACGTAGGCACCGGGACAGCAGACATTCATGGAGCATTAGTCACCTGCGGTGCTTATCAAAACAACGGCAATGGCACTATGGAATATGACGCCGATGTCTTGAAAGGCGTCCGCCGCTCAACGGGCTCTTTGGTTCGAGTCCCTGGTAGCTGGACCGATCGGTGTGTAGCTAGCACTTCGACTCCTCCCTTAATAAGTTGCACTTGAGGCGCTCTATGAACATCACGCAGGCTACCAGGCGCAGGCAGCTTGGCTTTACCATCATTGAAACCCTGATATCCCTTGTGATTATGGGTTTCGGCATACTCTCGCTGGCAGGCATGCAGGCGGCAGTTTCACGCAACTCGGATGATGCCAGGCAACGCACCGAGGCAGTTCGCCTCGCGCAAGAAAAAATTGAAGCTTTAAGGTCATTCACGGGAATCACTTCAACCATAGTAGGCCAGGGGATTACCAACACTTCTGCACTGAACTGGGGCGGATTGGTGTCTG
This sequence comes from Polaromonas sp., assembly GCA_028292045.1. Taxonomy (GTDB): domain Bacteria; phylum Pseudomonadota; class Gammaproteobacteria; order Burkholderiales; family Burkholderiaceae_C; genus Polaromonas. The sequence goes on from JAQGMZ010000270.1 coordinate 10,350, forward strand.
GAAACGACAGTATAACCACCAACGCAGCATATACGCGTACCTGGACATTGGGTGGAAGTGTTAGCGACCCCATGCGTGGACTGACGGTGAAAGTTGACTGGACTGATCGTGCAGCCGTACCTCAGAGTATTTCTCTTTCTTCGGTATTATCCAAGACCAACCCTGCTGACTCTGGTTTTCTTGGTTTTCCTCTGCCACTTAATACCAATTTAAAGCGGCCAAAAAATCGCAACCTTGATATTCCGATTCCAGCAATTGATCTGGGCAATGGCGAAAGCGCAGTAAAATTTGGCACCACAGGTGAATATATTCTTTTTGGTAATATTAGTGGCGAGGTCGTGAAGATATGTACGCCTTCTTTACCCCTAAATATCACGGCAACGAATGAACAAGTTATAACTGCACTTACTTCGCCAACACAAGATTTTAATAACTGCACACTTACAACCGGCTATATTGTCGCAGGATATGTAAGCCGCGATAGTTCTGTTTCCAACAATGATTGGGACGCAATAAAAAATGGACTAGGTATTGACCATTCTGGCATTACACGAAATGCTGCAGGGTCAAGAGGCATCAGTTGCCAATTTGGTCCTGCAGTGAATCAAAATACCGGAGCATTGATAGTAGACTATAGATATTACCTATGCGTGGTGCCGCTCTCAGCCCCCTCGCTTGCACTTACCACCAACGGCCCTTACAATTGGTCTGGCACGGTTCGCATTGCAGGCCCTGCCTTATGGAATGGCAATGGCAATAAATACTTTGTATGTCGATACCAGTATAATGTAACTGACTCGTCAACCGATGCTAATCAAAGAAATGTCCAACCCTATCAGGCGATAAATAAATCCATCGACCAGCAAAACTATTTAATAGTAACCACAAACAACGCCACGGATACATTGCAACCCATCTGCCCGGCTTCCATGAACACAGGAAACGTAGCAACGGGGGTATTGCATCAAGACTGTAGGTCTGCATCTAATTTAGCGGGTCATACAACGGCTTGTCCATTGCTAATGGGAGTTAGTCAACAAACCCTCACGTATAACGGTAATGGCAATACAGGCGGATTAGTTCCAGTTGATACTAATAGCCCTTACAACGCCGGGAGTGCAATCACGGTTTTGGGCAACTCACTATTATTATCTAAGACCAGCTACACCTTCAATGGTTGGAATACCCTGGCTAACGGTACCGGGACTGCCTACACAGCGGGGGCGCGATTCAGTCTTTCAGGCAATACTGTTTTGTATGCCCAGTGGACGAATGCGGCCACTTATTCGATTACTTACAATGGCAACAATAACCAGCCTGGTACTGTACCGCTTGATATTAATTCTCCATACACTACCGGCAGTGTTGTCACCGTACTTGGAAACACAGGTGCTTTAGGCCTAACTGGTTCTACATTTAATGGATGGAATACTGCCTCGAATGGATCTGGTACTGCCTATGCAGTAGGAAGCCTCCTTACTATAGGAAGCAGCGCCATTACCCTTTATGCACAGTGGTACCAAGCCCAGTATACCGTTATCTACAATGGTAATGGCTACACAGGCGGCGCTGTCCCCACAGATGGCACTCCATATAACCCAGGAGTTTCCGTGACTGTGTTAGGGGCAGGAACCCTAAGTAAAACAAACTCCACCTTTGCCGAATGGAATACAGCCAGCAATGGTACAGGCACTCGATACGCCGCAGGAGCACAATTCAACATCACGGCAACGACCAGACTTTATGCTCAATGGACTTCGCTGGTTTTGGGCACTCCGGCGCCAATATGGACCAACCAAGTGCTAAGCTGGCCAGCAATCAGCAATGCAACTGCTTACTTGGTGAGCAGTTGCACGAATGCCGGTACTGCAGGCCTGGTCACTTGCACCCCTATTGGTGCAGTAAGTCAAACCGCATTGTTCATAACGACTGCTCTAAGCAATAAGGACACCCGTTGCTACACAATCATTGCTACCGGCCTTACTTATCTGCAGAGCGCTCCTAGCTCTCGGCGTTGCATTAATCTGCAGGGTAATAACTACACCTACCAATGAAGCATCAGCTTTTTTGAGACGCATGAACTCATGCGTGATCTGCGCTTTCCCCTACAAGCTTTAAACAGACTCAACGCAGCGGCAAAAGGCACATGCAGTCAATATTGATCGAGGCACACCAGTTTGCGCTCAAAGCGCTGCCACTTACGTCACCTAACCCATCCGTGGGCTGCGTCATCATCAGCATGCATGGTGGAGCAATCGCCCAAGGTCATACCCAACGTGCTGGCGGCCCCCATGCCGAAGTCATGGCCCTGCGTGCCGCACACGAAGCAGGCCATGACGTGCGCGGGGCGACGGCCTACGTCACGCTTGAACCCTGCTCGCACCACGGCCGCACGCCGCCCTGCTGCGATGCCCTGATTGAAGCCGGCATTGCGAAGGTAGTCATAGCGCAACAAGACCCCAACCCGTTAGTCGCCGGCCAAGGCATTACGCGCCTGCGGGCAGCAGGCATTGAAGTAACCCTACTCGCTACGGATGACCCAGCCGCCATTGCCACACGCGAACTCAACATCGGCTTTTTCAGCCGCATGATTCGCAAAACGCCTTGGGTGCGCATGAAAATGGCCGCTTCTCTGGACGGAACAACGGCTTTGACCAACGGCCAAAGCCAGTGGATCACTTCGCCTGCAGCGCGTGCGGACGGCCATGCCTGGCGGGCCCGCGCCAGCGCGGTGATGACGGGAATCGGCACGGTGCTTGAAGACAACCCGCGCCTGGATGTGCGTGAATTGGAGACACCCCGCCAGCCGCATATTGTGGTGGTCGACAGCCGCTTGCAAACGCCGCTGGACGCCCATCTATTCAGGGCTGACCGGGCGTGCGTTATCTACGGCGCAGTTGAAAATGTTGAAAAAAAATCTGCTTTGGAAGCACGCGGCGCTACGGTGGTCATGCTGCCCGATGCGCAGGGCAAGGTTGACCTGGCGGCCATGATGCGCGATTTGGGGCAGCGCGAAATCAATGAACTGCATGTCGAGGCGGGCAGCAAGCTCAATGGCTCGCTGATTCGCGCCGGGCTGGTGGACGAGTTCCTTGTCTACCTGGCCCCCAAGCTGCTGGGGCCTGGGCTGGGCATGGCGGCGTTCGGGCCTTTGCAGTCGTTGGCGGATGCGCTTGCGCTGGAGTTTCAGTCGGTGGACAAGGTGGGGGCCGACCTGCGGATAGTGGCCCGCGTTGGCGGACGCGGGCAATTTTAAAAGCCGCAGTGTTCGGTCATGCCGGGCGGCCCAGCGGCTTGCGGCAGCCTTTTCAACGCCTTTACGGCGGGCTTGGGCGTTATGGCTCTTTTCCCTGCGAAAATACCCGCATGTTTACCGGAATCATCACCGGCATGGGGCGCATCGTCGCCATCCATCGCCTGGGCAGCTCTTCACACCATGGCAATCGCCTCACCATAGAAACCCCGGCGGGTTATCTGGACGATGTAGGTCTGGGCGACAGCATCGCACTCAATGGCGCGTGCATGACCGCCACGTCGCTGGACCAGCCCAGTAACCAGTTCACCATCGACATTTCGGCTGAGTCGCTGGACAAGACCTGCGGCCTGGACGCGCCCGGCATCGTCAACCTTGAAAAAGCCCTGCGCGCCCATGACCGCCTGGGGGGGCATATGGTTTCAGGCCATGTCGACGGCATAGGCCGCGTCACGCATTTTGCGCAGGTGGGCGAAAGCTGGGAACTGCGCATCCTGGCGCCCAGTTCATTGGCCAAATACCTGGCCTACAAAGGCTCAATCACCGTCAATGGCGTAAGCCTGACGGTGAATCGCGTGACGGATTTGCCCAGCCACGGCGAAAGTGCGCCGGGTTGCGAAGTCAGCATCAACCTGATTCCCCATACGGTACAAAATACGGCGCTGGGCCAGCTGGGCTCGGGTTCACTGGTCAATCTGGAAATCGACCTGATCGCACGCTATGTCGAGCGCATGCTCGGCAACTCTCTCCTACAACAATAAATATGCCAACAACTCCCCTCATTTCCCCTGTTGAAGACATCGTGGCTGACATGCGCGCGGGCCGCATGGTCATTCTGGTGGACGAAGAAGACCGTGAAAACGAAGGCGACCTGGTGCTGGCTGCCGACCATGTCAGCCCTGATGCCATCAATTTCATGGCGCGCTTTGGCCGGGGCCTGATCTGCCTGACGTTGACCCGGGAACGCTGCGAATTGCTTAAGCTACCCCCCATGGCGGTGCGCAATGGCACGCAATATTCGACAGCCTTCACCGTGTCCATCGAAGCGGCCGAAGGCGTGACCACGGGCATTTCAGCGGCCGACCGCTCCCGCACGGTGCAGGCGGCGGTGGCTTCGAATGCGCGTGTCAGTGACCTGGTGCAGCCTGGCCATATCTTTCCCCTGCAGGCGGTCGATGGCGGCGTGCTGATGCGCGCAGGCCACACCGAGGCAGGCTGCGACCTGGCGGCCATGGCGGGTTGCTCGCCGGCTGCGGTGATCTGCGAAATCATGAACGACGACGGCACCATGGCCCGCCTGCCCGATCTGCAAATTTTTGCGGCCGAGCATGGCCTGAAGATCGGCACCATTGCCGATCTGATTGAACACCGCAGCCGCACCGAATCGCTGCTGGAAAAGGTGGGCAGCCGAACCATTCAAACCGCTTTTGGCGATTTTTCCGCCCACGCTTTCCGGGACAAGACCAGCCACGACCTGCATCTGGCGCTGGTCAAGGGCGCATGGGCGGCAGAAGAAACAGTGGCGGTGCGTGTGCACGAGCCGCTGTCCGTGCTTGACCTGCTGGAAACCGGCCGCACCATGCATTCGTGGAGCGTGGACCAAAGCTTGAAATACATCGAAGGCGAAGGCCGGGGCGTGGTGGTGCTGTTGAACTGCGGAGAAAGCGCCAGCCAGTTGATGGCGCAATTCGAAGGCACCGCCAGAGCCGCCCAGGCACCCGAACGCGGCCGGATGGACCTGCGCACCTACGGCGTGGGCGCGCAGATCTTGCGTGAATGCGGGGTGCAAAAAATGCACCTGCTGGGCAATCCGCGCCGCATGCCCAGCATGACGGGCTACGGCCTGGAAATTCTGGGCTACATCGGCAACAAGCTCCAGCACCCTGAAACTGTTTAAAGGAAATACACCGTGTTAGATGCAGAAAAGGGCGTGGGCGAAAAGCTCGACGGGAAAAAGCTTTCGATCGGAATTGTCCAGGCGCGCTTCAACGAAGGCATCACCGATATGCTGGCGGCCGCCTGTCTTCAGGAACTGGCAGCCTTGGGCGTGAAGGAGAAAAACATCACCCACCTCAAGGTTCCCGGCGCGCTGGAAGTGCCCTGCGCCTTGCAGGCATTGGCCGAGACTGAAAAATTCGATGCCTTGATTGCCCTGGGATGCATCATTCGCGGTGAAACCTACCACTTCGAACTGGTTGCCAACGAAAGCGGCTCGGCCGTGACCCGACTGGCGCTGGACTACCAGCTACCGATTGCCAATGCGATCCTGACGGTTGAAAACCTGGCCCAGGCGCAGGCGCGGCAGGAAGAAAAAGGCCGGGATGCGGCGCGCGTGGCGGTCGAAATGGCAAATCTGCTCAGCCAGCTGGCCTGAACATCCTTTCCAACAAAAATTCAAACGGACTTTCATGGCTGAATCCATCAACAAACCCAAACGCCCTCCCCAGATACGAACCGGCCTGACCGATACCGGCGTGAAAAAAGCAGCTGACAAGTCGGCCCGAACGCGCGCCCGCGAGTTTGCCTTGCAGGGCTTGTACCAGCATCTGGTGGGCCAGAACCCGGCTGACTCGATCGATGCGTTCACCCGCGACCTGGTGGGCTTTCACAAATCGGATGCTGCCCATTTCGATGCCCTGCTGCATGGCTGCATCGACTCTGAAAAAACGCTGGACGAAGCTATTGTTCCCTTGCTGGACCGCAAAATGGCAGAAATCTCGCCGGTCGAGCATGCCATCTTGTGGATCGGCGTTTATGAGTTCACGCATTGTGCGGATGTGCCCTACCGCGTCGTGATCAATGAATGCATTGAACTGGCCAAGGCGTTTGGCGGCACCGATGGACACAAGTACGTCAATGGCGTGCTGCACAAGATGGCGCCTTCGCTGCGCGAGCGGGAAGTGGCGGCCGACCAGTCGCGCCAGGCTTGAGCCTGCGCAGCCATTGTCGTAGCTGCCTGAAAGGCCTGCCTTGAAAATTTCCCAGCGGGCTACGCGAATCGAGCCCTTCTACGTCATGGAGGTAGCCAAGGCAGCGGCCGCGCTGGCGCGGGACGTGGCGCATACCGATTCGCCCATGATTTTCCTGAACATCGGCGAGCCGGACTTCACCGCTCCGCCCCTGGTTCAGCAAGCGGCGAGCCGCGCCATTGCGCAGGGCAACACGCAGTACACGCCCGCCATGGGCCTGCCAGCGCTGCGCGAACGGATCAGCGACTGGTATGCGTCGCGGTTTGGCGTCAACGTGGCCCCAGGCCGCATTGTCATCACCGCCGGCGCTTCGGCAGCGTTGCAACTCGCCTGCCTGGCCTTGGTCGAATCCGGCGACGAAATCTTGATGCCGGACCCCAGCTATCCGTGCAACCGGCATTTCGTGAGCGCAGCCGAAGGCACGTCGGTGCTGATTGAAACCACCGCCCAGGAACGTTTTCAGTTAACCCGGGAAAAAGTCGAAGCCGCCTGGAATGACAAGACGCGCGGCGTCCTGCTCGCCTCGCCGTCCAACCCCACGGGCACCTCGATTGCGCCGCAGGAGCTGAAGAGCATTCATGAATTTGTCCACAGCCGGGGCGGCATCACGCTGATCGACGAAATTTACCTGGGCTTGAGCTATGAAACGCATTTTGGCCAGACGGCGCTGGCCCTGCCCGGCGAGCTTGGCCAGAGCATCATCAGCATCAACAGCTTCAGCAAATACTTCAACATGACCGGCTGGCGCCTGGGCTGGCTGGTCGTTCCCGAAACGCTTGCGCCGGTTATCGAGCGCATCGCGCAAAACCTGTTCATCTGCGCCAGCACGGTGGCGCAGCAGGCGGCCGTGGCCTGCTTTGAACCTGAAAGCCTTGGTGAGTATGAGCGCCGCCGCGCAGAATTCAAGGCCCGCCGCGACTACTTCATTCCAGAGCTCAACCGCCTCGGCCTGCAGGTGCCGGTGGTGCCCGACGGTGCTTTTTACGCCTATGCCGACTGCCGGGGCGCAGCTGCCCGGCTGGGCGTGAGTGGCAGCTGGGACTTTGCGTTTGCACTGATGCAGCGCGCGCACCTGGCGGTCACGCCGGGCCGCGATTTCGGCCATGCCGCGCCGGAGCGGTTTGTGCGTTTTTCCACCGCCAGTTCGATGGCACAGCTGAAGCAAGCCGTGGCACGGCTGGAGTCTGTCCTTGGCTAGCCCACAGATGACCCAACCCAGCACAGGCAGCAACCCTTTCAGGCAGGGGCCGCAGAACCGGTTTTGCCGGACTGCAGGCGCTGCGGCCCCCTCGGGCAGCAGCGAACCGGATGCAGCGGGGAGCGTAGGGGCAATCTTCCAGTGGCCGGTGCGCATCTACTGGGAAGACACCGATGCGGGCGGCATCGTTTTTTATGCCAATTACCTTAAATTTTTTGAACGTTCGCGCACCGAGTGGCTCAGATCACTGGGCCTTGAACAGCAAACCCTGAAGGACCGTACCGGATGCATGTTCGTCGTCACAGACGCCACCATGCGTTTTCACCGCCCTGCCCGCCTTGACGATATGCTGATTGTCACGGCGTGCTTGCTTGAAGTTGGCCGGGCATCCATGACCATCAGTCAGCAGGCGCTATTAAAATCAGAGCATCCTGACAATTCAACTGAAACACTGCTGTGCGATGGCACGATACGCATTGGCTGGGTTGACAGCCTGAGCCTCAAACCCAGCCGCATTCCCGCGTCCATTGTGGACAGCTTGACAACCTGATGATTACAAAAACCGCCCCATGAACCAAGACCTTTCCATTGTCAGCCTTCTTCTTCACGCCAGCTGGGTTGTCCAGGCCGTGGTCTTGCTGCTGGTCGGCATTTCGATTGCCAGCTGGGCTGCCATTTTCCGCAAGGTCGTGTCGCTCAAGCGGGCAACGCTGCTCAACGATGAATTCGACCGTGGGTTCTGGTCGGGCACCAGCCTGAACGATTTGTTTGCCGGCGCGGCCCAGAACGCCAAGAGCTCGGGTTCGATGGAACGCATCTTTGCCAGCGGCATGCGCGAATACCAGAAACTGCGCGAGCGCCATATCAGCGACGCCGGCACCTTGCTCGACGGCGCCCGCCGCGCCATGCGGGCCAGTTACCAGCGCGAAATGGATGCGATCGAAGCAAACCTGTCGTTCCTGGCCACTGTCGGCTCGGTGTCGCCTTATGTGGGCCTGTTCGGCACGGTCTGGGGCATCATGCATGCCTTCACCGGACTCGCGGCCATGGAGCAGGTAACCCTGGCCACCGTCGCGCCCGGCATTGCCGAGGCGCTGGTGGCCACGGCAATCGCGCTGTTCGCGGCGATTCCCGCCGTGGTCGCGTACAACCGCTTTGCGCACGACATCGACCGAATCGCCAACCGGCTGGAGACTTTCATTGAAGAGTTTTCGAATATTTTGCAGCGCAACCTGGGGGCGCACTCGCCCTCGGGTCACTGACCTGCCAGGGAGCCGAGCATGCCAGCAGTCAGTTCACGCGGCCGCGGCCGCCGCACCATCAGTGAAATCAACATGGTGCCGTTCATCGATGTGATGCTGGTGCTTCTCATCATTTTCATGGTGACGGCGCCCCTGATCACCCCCAGCATGATTGCCTTGCCGAAGGTGGGTCAAGCCTCCAAGCAGCCCCAAAGCCCGGTACGCATCGAAATCCAGAAAGACGAAAGCCTGCAGATCCGGTTCAAAACCGGCACGGTGTCGAGCACGGTACGCGGGGTGGCGGCCGACATCGTCAACCAGGAACCCAACGTGAAGGCGCCGGGCGCTGAAGCAGTGCCGGTGGTCATCACGGCCGACAAGTCCATACGCTATGAAACCGTGGTGCAGGTGATGGACACGCTGCAGAAAGCCGGCGTGGCCCGCGTGGGCCTTTCGGTTCAAACAGGCAAATAACACGCGCGTCCAGTCCCAAGACCGCCCAACCGCACATGCCCAGTACTGCAGAACGCCTTGAATTCATTCCGCCGCGCGACAAAGGTTCGCCGCGTGCCTTCGGGCTGGCCCTGCTGGTCCATGTCGTGCTGATTGCAGCATTGACCTGGGGCGTGAACTGGAAGCAAACCGATGAATCGGCGTCGTTTGAGGCGGAACTATGGTCAGGCGCCGCGCAACCGGCCGCAGCGCAAAGGCCCGAACCTGCGCCTGCGCCTGCGCCTGCTCCAGCGCCAGCACCTCCACAGCCGCCAGTTCCAGCCCCACCGCCCCTTCCGGCACCTCCGGTTGCCCGCGCCCCCGAAGCCAAGGAAACGCCGCCCTTGCCGGATGTGGACATCGCCCTGGAAAATGAGAAAAAACGCAAGCTGCTCAAACAGCAAAAAGAAGCTGAAATCCTGAAGGCGCAAAAATTGCAGGACAAGCGCGAAGCCGAGTTGCAAGCACGGGAGGCCAGGGAACTGGAAAAGAAAAAAGAAAAAGAGCAGCAGGCCCGGGACGACCAGGCCGAGCGCAAAGCCAGGGAACTGGCGCAAAAAGCAGAGGCCAGGAAACAAGAAGCCAAACAGCTGGCCATTGAAAAAGAACAGGACAAGCGCACCGCCGCAGCCAATGCCGCTGCGGCCGCCGCTGCCGACAAACAAAAACAGGCTGCTGCCGACAAGCAAAAAGCGGTGGCAGCCGCTGCAGCGGCGTCCCAGCAGAAGCAGGCGGCCGCCGCGGCAGCCGCTTCTGAAAAGCAGCACCAGGAGGCGGTCAAGCGCATCATGGGCATGGCTGGTGCGGGCAATGCAGACGGGGGCGGCACTTCAGCCAAAGCCAGCGGGCCTTCTGCGGGTTATGCGGGCAAGGTCCGGGCAAAAGTATTGCCCAATGTGGTTTTTACCGACGACATCGCCGGCAACCCGGTCGCCGAAGTCAGGGTGACCACCACGGCCGATGGCACCATCATGAGCCAGAGCCTGACCAAGTCCAGCGGCAACAAAGCCTGGGACGAAGCGGTGATCAAGGCCATCATTCGCACGGGCTCGCTCCCGCGCGATGTCGATGGCCAGGTGCCGACACCCATCACTTTGGTATTTCGGCCCAACTGAGCGCGGCGGCCAGCTGCAACTTTCTTTCACCTGGCCATGGGCCTGGCCCCGGCTGGTTCATGGTCACTTCAAAGGCCGGCCTTGGACAGCCGGGCCTGACGCCAAGGATCAATAGACTTCAGGCACCACGATGTCTTGCGACACCGGCTGGCGCACGTAGTCTTCATGGCGTATCCGCTGGGGCAGCACCACGGGCGGGTGCTGGGTTTCCTGATAAGGCATTTGCGCCAGCAAATGGTGAATGCAGTTCAACCGGGCTTTTTTCTTGTCATCGGCTTGCACGACCCACCAGGGCGCCTCTTGAATGTGCGTCCGCTCCAGCATGATTTCCTTGGCCCTGGTGTATTCCTCCCAGCGGCGGCGCGACTCCAGGTCCATCGGGCTGAGTTTCCACTGCTTGAGCGGATCATGGATGCGGCCCAGAAAACGCAGATTTTGTTCGTCGTCGGAAATGGAAAACCAGTATTTGATGATCTTCACGCCCGAGCGCACCAGCATTTTTTCAAATTCAGGCACGGTGCGAAAAAATTCTTCGTACTGCTCGTCGGTGCAAAAACCCATGACCCGCTCGACGCCGGCCCGGTTGTACCAGCTGCGGTCGAACAAAACCATTTCACCGGCAGCGGGCAGGTGGGCGACGTAGCGCTGAAAGTACCACTGGGTTCGTTCCCGGTCGTTGGGCGCCGGCAGGGCGGCCACCCGGCACACACGCGGATTGAGCCGCTGGGTGATGCGCTTGATCACGCCGCCTTTTCCGGCGGCGTCACGGCCTTCAAACAAGATAACCACCTTCTGGCCGGTGGCAATCACCCAGTCCTGCAGCTTGACCAGTTCACCTTGCAGCCGAAAAAGCTCGCGAAAATACAGCCGGCGGCGCTCCTTGTCCTGTTCGCCCCAGTTAGCGGAGTCTTCGCCTGTCTGCAGCGACACCGACTGTTCTTCCAGCTCCATCTCGAGTTCTTCATCGTAGCTGTCGATCAGGTCATGGCGAATTCGCCGCATCATCTCTTCGTCAACTGAATTCATGGACCGCTCCGAAATATGCGCTGGCAATTGCTTAAGCCGGCAGCATAGCAAGGCAGTATTTCAGTTTGATGAAAAGCGAAATGTTTGCAAAGCCCATCGGGAACAAACAGGTCAGGCGGCTAAATTGCTATATTTTCAGTAGCACAAGGCCCATCGGAAGTCACAAAAAATGCATGTATTTCGTGCGGCGCAAGCGCGCCTGGACATCACCCGGCTTTCAGCATCTGGTAAATCTGGTCCTTGAGGTCAAGACGCTTTTTCTTCAAGACTTCCAGTTCATCGTCGGCCATGGCTTCCTTGCCCTGCTCGTACTGGGTAATTGCGTGGTTGTGGGCGTCATAGTGCTCGGCAAGGGTCGAAAAATGCGCGTCAGACGCCTTGAGCTGGCTTATTTTTTCAAGAAATTCTGGAAATTCATGCGGCAGATCGTGTTTCAACAATTCCATATCAACTCCTGTGGCAACAAAAATTCAGTCGTCTTGGCCACGAACGACAAGCACCGAAAGATGGGCATGCGACAGCACCTGGGCCGTGACACTGCCCAGCACCAGCTTTTCCAGTCCCCTGCGGCCGTGGGAGCCCATCACGACCAGGTCGGCACCCAGGGTTTCTGCGGCTTCCAAGATGGCTTGGTAAATTGAATGGCCTTCGACCACGGAGCCTTTGACAAACATGCCCTGCGCTTCAAAAACCTCTCTGGCAGCGCTGATTGCTTCGTTCGCCTCCAGCGTGGCAGCACCGAGGTATTCGGACTGCCCATAGGAAAAGTCGGCGCCCATGCCGGTAAAGGCATACGGGTCAATGACATAAATCAGCGTCACGGTGCTCCTGAAGGCGCTGGCGATGGCGCGCGCTTTTTCGACCGCTTGCCGTGAAGCCGGAGACCCGTCAACGGGTACAAGAATATGCTTGAACATGGGAGGCACCTCCTTGCCGTGAATAAACGCTCAGCTGTTCGCCCCGACAAGAGAAAACCGGCCTGTCAGCCGTTCAGGCTTCAATCCGCACGCCTTTCCAGAAGGCAACATGTCCCTTGATGTTGTCGGCTTCAGGCTTGGGATCGGGGTAATACCAGGCCGCGTCGGTGTTCATTTCGCCGTTGACCAGCAGCGAATAGTAGCTGGCCTGCCCTTTCCAGGAGCACATGGTGTGGTGGTTGCTGAAGGTCACATGGTCGCGGTTGAGCGAACTCTCGGGGAAATAATGGTTGCCTTCCAGCACCACGGTGCTGTCGCTTTGCGCAATGACTGCGTCCTTCCAGATTGCCTTCATGTTTTTTTCCTGATGTTCGATTGATCTTCTCATAATCCTGGCGGCCGGCACGAATTTTGTCCGGACCGCATGGGTTACTCATTTGTATCAGCAGTATTGCAGGCGCCGCGTAGGATAAGTCTGCCTGTGCGGGTTTCCGGCAGGCGCATCGGTGGTTTTGCGGCAGCAAAATTGCTGTTCCAATAGGCGGTTTAATGCAAAAAGCCCCGGATGCCCGCCAGGCACGGCAGGCTTTGTCACCCGAGAACGATTTTCATGGCCATCAAAGCCACCATTCACAAAGCCCAACTGCAAATCGCCGACATGGACCGCGGCCTTTACGCCGACCACAACGTCATCATTGCCCGCCATCCTTCCGAGACCGACGAACGCATGATGATCCGCCTGCTGGCTTTTGCACTCAACGTGCCGGCCGACGACAAGCGCGGCAACCTTGAATTTGCCAAGGATCTGTGGGACGTGGACGAACCAGCGCTGTGGCACAAGGACTATACCGACGCCGTGCTGCACTGGATCGATGTGGGCCAGCCTGACGACAAGCGTCTGATGCGGGCAGCCGGCCGGGCCGAGCGCGTGAGCGTGTACAGTTTTTCAAACAGCACGCCGGTGTGGTGGAAAGGCATTGCCACCAAGCTGACGCGGGCGGCCAACCTGGTGGTCTGGCAAATCGAAGCCGCGCAAAGCCAGGCACTGGCCCGGCTGGCAGAACGCGGCATGCAGCTGCAGATCACGGTCCAGGATGGCACGGTGTGGATGAGCACCGGCAGCGAGTCGGTCGAGATCACGCCGCGCCGGCTTACTCCGGGCGACTGAATCCGGCAAGCGTTCAGGGCTCGGGCCGGGCGGCATCGCTGGCTGGCGCGCCGGTGCGCAATGCCAGGCCCGGCAGCCTGGCTGCGCAGTTGAAGCAAAAATTGGCATACGGCGCATGGCCTTCGCTCTGGCATTCGCCGCAGGCCCGCGCAGGCTGGAGCGCAGGGGTCACAGGCGTACCGCCCGTTCGCCGCTGGGACGCCATTTCAGCCGTGACAATGCCGGTCGGCACGGCCAGCGTACCCCAACCGAGCAGCATCATGAACGACGCTATCAGCCGCCCCAAATCGGTTTTGGGGGTGATGTCCCCAAAGCCCACCGTCGTCACCGTGCTGATCGCCCAGTAAACCGAGGTGGGAATGCTGGTAAATCCGTTGTCCCCGCCTTCCACCACATACATCACCGTGCCCATGACCAGCACCAGCATCAGCACGGCCGACAAAAACACCATTATTTTGCGCCGGCTTGCCGCCAGCGCAATGCCGAGCGACTGGTATTCGGCCAGGTATTCTGTCAGCTTGAAGACCCGGAACACGCGCAGCAGGCGAAGCACGCGCACATCGATCAAGGCATGCAGTTCGGGCACGAACAGCGCCAGGTAGGTCGGCAGCACCGCCAGCAG
>JAQGMZ010000275.1 GCA_028292045.1 Polaromonas sp.
GAGCGAGGCGCCGCCGATCTTTTTCTTGACCACGTTGTAGCCACGGTCAATGTAGCTGCGCATCTCGTCCTTGAGCTTGTTGTGGTCCTGGCCGGGGTAGTAGTAGCCGCCAGCGGCGTAGACGAAAATCTTGCGGTTGGGTTTGCCATCGCCGTAGCGGTCGGCAAGAAGCTGGAACAGGGGTTTGCCTTCGATCTTGGCAACGACGTCCCATACGGCCATGTCGATGGTGCCGATGGCCACTGATCGCTCACCATGTCCGCCTGGCTTTTCGTTGGTGAACATCGCATTCCAGATCTTGTGCGGGTCCAGGTTCTTGCCGCTGTCGTCCATCAAAGAATCTGGATTGGCTTCAAGGACACGCGGAATGAAGCGCTCGCGCATCAGCTTGCCCTGTCCGTAACGGCCGTTCGAATTGAAGCCATAGCCCACCACGGGTTTGCCGTCACGGATCACGTCGGTCATCACGGCAACCAGGCTCAACGTCATTTTGCTGAAGTCGATGTAGGCGTTGCGGATTGGCGAACTGATGGGAATGGTGATTTCCCTGATCTCGACAATTTTCATGGTTGGCTCCGTCGTAGGTTGCGTTGTTGGAGACGTATGATCGCCAACCCGGTTGGATTTGACCAATGCTGTTTTTCTTCTCTTTAATGCTTTCAAAGCACTGGCTATGAACCTTTCCTGGCTGGACGATTTTTTGGCTTTGGCTTCGACCGGCAATTTCTCGCGCGCCGCGGATGACCGACACATGACACAGCCTGCATTCGGCCGACGCGTGCGGGCATTGGAAGAATGGCTTGGAACAGAGCTTTTTGACCGGAGTTCGCAACCTATCCGCCTTACAGAGACGGGACAGTGGTTTCACAGCGTTGCCCAGGACTTTCTCGCCCAAGTGGCGCGGGTGCCGGGCGAGGCGCGTGCTGTGGCAGAGGCCAGTTCAAATTCGCTTCGATTTGCGGCGACACATGCCTTGTCGTTCACCTTCATGCCCAGCTGGCTGCGCAGCTTCGAATCGCACACAATGGTGGGCACGGTACAGCTGGAGTCCGACGTGCTGCAGCGTTGTGAGGCGCTGATGGAGCAAAGCAAGGTGCAGTTCGTCATGTGCCACGCGCATCCGCAGGCCCCTGGCCGACTCCACGCGGAGGCCTACCCGTCGGTGCAAATCGGTTCGGACGTTTTGGTCCCTGTATCCGCAGCCGGCGCCGACGGGCACCCACTCCACACTCTTGAGTCAGGTAGGTCGGCGGTGTCCCTGCTGACGTATAGCGCTGAGTCTGGCCTGGGCCGAATTTTGCGCGAAACCTGCCACAGCGCCCTGGAGACAATACCCACGCAAACAATTTTTACGGCTCATCTCGCGTCGGTGCTGCGGACGCTGGTCATTGACGGGAGAGGAATGGCCTGGTTGCCGAAAAGTCTCGTCAGCGAAGATATGGCAATCGACCGACTCGTGCCGGCCGCTTCCGGGGAATGGTGTATTGATCTCGAAATCAGGCTTTACCGGTCCCGCAGTTCGATGGGACGCGCGGCGGAACGCCTCTGGGAGGCGGTAACGGGGTCTGGGCGCTAGTTTTAAATGAAAACGAGCCTCCGTTTGTGCGCTCCTGCGCCTTGGAGTGATGACCCATTTTCGTCAGTTTGGGCGCATGGTCCCGGCATGAGGTGACGGGTATCGATTTTGAATATGGCCGGGGTTTCTGCCAGGCGTCCACAATGGCCTGATAAGGCGGTTTCCATCTCAAGCTTTTCAGGTCCGGGTACTGAATGGGCTTGACCGCTGGCGTCAAGCTGTGTTTGCTGGCTGCTTGCTATGGATTAATAAAGTGCTGCTAAGGTCTTCCCAGGGATACGCACAGGAATATAGAGCTGACTTGAGAGCAAAAAAATACCAGCCCGAAGAAATTTTCAGTAATAGCCTTTGACCCGAACTCAGGGCAGAGATGACTGCTCGGTCAGCGTCTCGGTAGCCAGCCAGTCGAGAAACTGGACTACCTCGGAACGATAGCCATGGCGCTCTGGAAAGACCACGAAATGCGCCTGCACATTTATGGCCCACTGCGGATCAAAAACTGGTCGCAGCCGTCCGGATTCAAGATGTCCGCCTGCAATGGCCGTGCTTTCCAGGGCCACGCCCAGGCCCTGCACCGCTGCGTCCAGGGCCATCATGGCGCGGTCAAAGCGCAGCGCGAATCGCTCGGGCCGTCGCGAAGGCGCATGCGCCGCAAACCAGTCGGTCCACTGCACCACGTTGACGGTGGACTGGATCAGCGGGACCTGTAGCAGGTCGGCGGCTGACCGCAGCTCGTGCCGTTCAATAAAAGCCGGGCTGGCCAGCGGCAGGATGACTTCACGAAACACCGGCCGCGCGACCAGTTGCGGCCAGGCCGGAACACCGTAGCGGATATCGACATCGACCTGGCCCAGCTCGAAGTCCGAATGCAGGTGCGAGGCCGACAGGAACAGCGAGACTCCCGGATGGGCAGCAGCAAACCGGCTGATGCGCGGCATCAGCCACAGGCTGGCAAAGCTTGGGCTGGCGTGAACATAAAGCGAATTGCGCACGCCTTGGCGCACATCTTCGGTTGCCGCGGAAATCGCGCCCAACGCTCCTGCGACGCGCAGCAAATAGGCTTCGCCCGCCGGGCTGAGCTTGACTCCACGCGAAGAGCGGTCGAACAGCTTGACGCCGAGGAAGTTTTCAAGCCGCGCTACCTGATGACTAACTGCCGATGGCGTGAGGTGGAGTTCGGAAGCAGCCAGGGCAAAACTGTGGCGCCGGGCAATGGCCTCGAAAGCAACCAGTGAAGGCAGGGGCGGCAACATGACATCTCAATACTTTATTGCAGTGCAACATGACACAAATTCACTTCAGAGTGAGATTCTATCGTTTGTCTTGCGCTTGCAGACTGTTCAGAATCCCTCCTCAAGTTCAACAAGGAGACAGCAGATGCTATTGAAAGACAGAGTCGCCATCGTTACCGGCGGCGCCGGCCCCAACGGCCTGGGGTTCGCCACCGCCCGCATGATGGCCGCGCAAGGCGCCACCATCGTCATTCTGGACCTGGCCCAGGCCGACCCCGCCGGTGCCGCCGCCCGCCTGGGCCCTCAGCACATGGGGCTGGTGGCCAACGTCACTGACAAGGCTTCATGCGACGCCGCCGTGGCCGAGGTTCTGAAGGCCAAGGGCCGGGTCGATATCCTGGTCAACAACGCCGGCATCACCCAGCCGCGCAAGACGCTGGACATCACCCCGGCCGACTACGACGCGGTGCTCGACGTCAGCCTGCGCGGCACGCTGGTGGCTTCGCAGGCTGTGCTTCCTGCCATGCTGGACCAGAAGCGCGGCTCGATCGTTTGCATCTCTTCGGTGTCGGCCCAGCGCGGCGGCGGCATCCTGGGCGGCCCGCATTATTCGGCTGCCAAGGCAGGCGTGCTGGGGCTGGCGCGCGCCATGGCCCGCGAGTATGGCGGCCACGGCATCCGCGTCAATTGCGTGACCCCCGGCCTGATTGCCACCGACATCAACAAGGGGCTGATCCCCGACGACAAGCGCCAGGCAATCCTGGACGGCATTCCGCTGGGCTACATCGGCGCGCCGGACGATGTAGCGGGCTGCGTGGTGTTTCTGGCCAGCGACCTGTCCGGCTACTGCACAGGCATCACGCTCGATGTCAATGGCGGCATGTTGATTCATTGAGCCGAGCCTGGCGCTGGCTGGCGCCTCTTTCCCGTTAAAAATAAAAATCCGATGGCAGCGCGGTAGTGCTGCCCAGACAACATCACGAGACACAACATGACACCCTTCAATTCTTTTCGCCGCGCCATCCTGGTCACTGCGCTGGCCTGTGCAGGTTCGGCCTCGTTCGCCCAGACGCCCACCAAGATGATCTTGGGTCACGGCGCCGCACCCGGCAACCCGCGCCACGAAGCATCGGTGAAGTTCGCCGAAACCGTGAAGGCCAACACCAGTGGCCGGATCGAGATCCAGGTGGCCCACTCCTCGCAGCTCGGCGACGATGCCGCCATGGTCACGGCGATCCGTTCGGGCACGCTGGACATGTCGGCCAACAGCCAGGGCGCCGTCTCCACCGTGGTGCCCGAGTACAGCGCGCTGGGCCTGCCCTTCCTGTTTTCCGACATCACCAAGGCCTGGCAGTTGCTCGACGGTCCCATCGGCCAGGACCTGGCGAAGCGCACCGAAGCCAAGGGCATGGTCGTGCTGGGCTACTGGGACAACGGCATCCGGCACATCTCCAACAGCAAGCGCCCGGTCAAATCCCCCGCCGACGTCAAGGGCCTGAAAATCCGCACCCCGCCGGATGCGATCACGGTGGACATCATGCAGGCCCTGGGCGCGGACCCGCAGCAGATCAAGTTCTCCGAGCTTTATGTGGCCCTTCAGCAAAACGTGGTGGATGGACAGGAAAACCCCCTGACCAATATTTCCTCGGCCAAGCTCTATGAAGTGCAAAAGTACATTTCGCTTACAGGGCACAAGTATGAGGTCACGCCGTTCCTGATGAGCAAGCGCTCATGGGACAAGCTCGGCGCGGCCGACCAGAAAGTCTTCATGGCCGCTGCGGCAGAGGCCACGCAACTGCAGCGCAAGCTGTCCAGGGAAGCCGACGACAAGCTGGTGGCCGAGCTCAAGGGCAAGGGTGTGCAGATCGACACCGTGGACCGTGCTCCGTTCGTGCAGGCCACCCGCGCCGTATATGACAAATGGAGCGCAGGCCCCACGGGCGAGTTTGTGACGCGTGTCGTGCAGGCCACCCGCTGAGGCTGGACGCACCATGAGCTTTTCACAATCTCCCGGCCTTGAGGCCAAGCAGGGTCCGGGCAGCCTGCTGGCGGTGCAAAGACTAGCCCGCGCGCTTGACCAGCTGATCGGCATGGCATGCCGCGCCATGCTTTATTTCACGCTGGCCTCGATGTTCCTGATCCTGAGCGCCAACGTGGGCCTGCGCTATGCCGCGGGCAGCAGCCTGGCCTGGGCGTCCGAACTCCCCGAACTGATGTTTCCGTGGCTCATCATGTCCGGCGTGGTGCTGGCGGCCCAGCATGGCTCGCACATCGCCATCGTGATCCTGACCCAGCGCCTGGGCGGATTGCGCCGCTGGGTCTTGCTGGCGGGCTCGCTGGTGGTGGCGGGGCTGTATGCCTCACTCGCCGTTGTCGCCTGGCCGCTGGCGGAAATCGCTGCGGACGAGCGCACGCCCATCCTGCAGGTGCCCGGCTCGGTGAGCGTGACCAGCTTGATGTTGGGTTTTTCGCTGCTGGCCATCGTCACCTTGTGCAGGCTGCCCCAGGTGTGGGCCAGCCAGCCCGACCAGTTTTATGACGATATCCCCGAACCCACCGCCATGGCTGGAGTGCAGACATGACCGCATTGATCATTGTTCTTTTCGTGGCTACGGCCCTGCTGTCCATCCCCATCGCGCACGCCCTGGTGCTCGCCTCGGTGGGGGGATTGCTGATCCTCGACCGGGTGCCGGTGCACCTGGCGATCGAGCAGATGCTGTCGCAGACGCAGAGCTTTCCACTGATTGCCATACCGTTTTTCATGATGACCGGCGCCTTGATGGTCAGCGGCAAGCTGGGCCAGAGCCTGGTCACACTGCTGTCGATGATGATCGGCCGCGTCCACGGCGGCCCGGCGCAGGTGGGCGTGCTGTCGTCGACCATCTTTGGCGGTGTCTCGGGCTCGGCCGTGGCCGACGCCTCGGCCATCGGCTCGATGCTGATTCCCTGGCTCAAGAAGCTCGGCTATCCCGCGCCGTTTGCGGCCGGGACGCTGGCGGCAGCGGCCACCATCGACATCCTGATACCGCCCTCGATCCCGATGATCGTCTATGCGCTGGTCTCAGGCGCCTCCATCGGCGCGCTGTTCGTGGCCGGCATCCTGCCGGGGCTGCTGATGTGCGCGGGCTTCATGGCCGTCTGCTACGTTCAGGGCCGGCGCCGCAATTTTCCGCGCGACACCACGCCATTCGAGTGGCCGGCGTTCTGGCGCCAGCTCCTGCAGACCGGCCCGGCGCTGGCGATGCCGGTGCTGATCATCGTCTTCCTGCGCTTCGGCATTGCCACGCCAACCGAGGTGAGCGTGATGTCCACGCTTTACGCCCTGGTCGTGGCTAGCCTGATCTACCGCGACCTCACCATTGCCAAGATCCGGGCGGCGGCCATCGAGGCGGGCATTTCCACGGGCGTGGTGCTGCTCATCATCATGGCGTCGAGCATCGTCGGCTGGATCGTCACCTACGAGCAATTGCCCGCCGAGTTCACGCGTTTTGCCAAGGAAACCCTGCAGTCGCCGTGGCTCATCATCCTGGCCATGAACCTGATCATGCTGGCGACTGGCATGTTCATCGACCTGCCCGCAGCCGTGCTGCTGCTCACGCCCATGTTCGTGCCCCTGGCAGCGGCCGTTGGCATGGACACGATCCAGCTGGGCATCATGATGATCGTCAACCTCTCGATCGGGCTGTACCACCCGCCCATCGGCACGACGCTGTTCATCACCAGCACGATTGCCCGGGTGCGCATTGGCGATGTGGTGAAGGAGCTGATCCCGTTCTACTTCGTTGCCATCGGCCTGCTGATCGGCTTTGCCTACCTTCCCTGGCTGACCCTTCGCTGAGCGCACCACCATGACCTCTTCAATTCCTGAGCGCATCGTCTCGGTTTCAGCCGCGCCGTACGACGGCTACGATCTGCCGCGCGTGCTTGAAAGCCTGGCCTCGATTGGTGCCACGCATGTCGAGCCTGCTTTCATCGTCGGCTACACCGAGCCGTTCGACGAGTCCGCATTCGCGCCGGCGCAGGCCATGCAGTGGCAGCGCTGGCTCAAGGACGCCGGCATGCAATGCCATGCGTTCTCGTCGCACATTGACCTGGGGCGTGACGATGCGGTCGAGGTTTTCCGGGGGCGCATGGACTTTGCGCGCGCCCTTGGCGCCAAAGTCATCAATACCAATGCCGCCGCGCGCAAACTCAAAAAACGGTTTTTTGCCAATATTGACGTGCTGGCGCGCCATGCCCAGGCTATCGGCCTGAAGATCGGCCTGGAAAACCCGGGCGATGGCTCGGACAACCTGCTCAACGCCGCCAGCGACGGCTCCGCTTTGCTGGCCCGCATTGGCCATGACAGCGTGGGACTGAACTATGACGCCGGCAACACCATCTCGCACCGGCCCGGCCTGAATCCCGCCGACGATGCGCTGGCCGCCATGGCCCAGTGCCTGCACACCCACATCAAGGACGTGCGCGCCGATGAGAACGGCTACTTTTTCACGCCGCTGGGGCAGGGCGGCATTGACTGCGCACGCATCCTGCGGGCGGTGGCGCTGACCGATCTGAACCTGTCCATCGAGATCCCGTTGCGCTTGCACCGTCAGCCCAATGCCCAGCCGAGCCGCGCGCCCTACCGGGTGCCGATCGCCGACATCGAGGCCGTGCTCAGGCCGGCGCTGGGTTTCGTGCGCCAGCACCTGGGTGCTGCGCCCGCCCGGCAAATTGAAGAGACGGCCTTGTCATGAACCGCGTGATCAACAACCCGGACCTGGTGGTCGAGGACATGCTGCAAGGCTGGCTGCTGGCCCATGCCGGCATGCTGCGCGCAAGCGCGGACAACCCCCGCGTGATCCAGCGCCTGCAGTCGCCCGAGGCCGGCAAGGTCGGCGTGGTGACCGGTGGCGGCTCGGGCCATGAGCCGGCCTTCATCGGCTACGTGGGCGACGGCCTGGTCGATGCGGCGGCCGTCGGCGAGATTTTTTCCTCCCCCACGGCCAAAAATTTTCTGGATGCCATGCGCGCCGCCCATGGCGGCGCCGGTGTCGCCTGCCTGTATGGCAACTATGCCGGCGACAACATGAATGTGAAGATGGCCATGGAGATGGCCACCCGCGAAGGCATCGCGGTGCGCACCGTGGTGGCCAACGACGACGTGGCCTCGGCGCCCAAGGGCGACGAAGCCAAGCGTCGCGGCGTGGCCGGCGAAGTCTTCATGTGGAAAGTGGGCGGCGCGAAGGCAGCGCAGGGCGCCAGCCTGGACGAGGTGATCGCGGCAGCACAAAAAGCCATCGGCCAAACGCGCAGCATCGGCATCGGACTGTCGGCCTGCATCATTCCGGCGGTGGGCAAGGCTAATTTCACGATCGAGCATGGCACGATGGAGGTCGGCATCGGCCACCACGGCGAGCCCGGCATCGAAGTCGGGCAGACCGTGAGCGCCGCCGACATGGCCCGGATGATGCTGGACGTGGTGCTGCCGGATTTGCCCTTCGGCCGGACTGACCGGGTGGCGGTGCTGGTTTCGGGACTAGGGGCCACGCCGCTGATGGAGCAGTACATTCTTTACGGCGAGGTTCACAAGCGCCTGGCCGCCCACGGCATCACGGTCGCCTTCCAGCAGGTCGGCAACCTGTTCACCTCGCTGGAGATGATGGGCGTGACGCTGACGTTGATGAAGCTTGACGAGGAACTGGAGGAGTGCCTCAGGCAGCCTTGCCGCT
Source organism: Polaromonas sp. (assembly GCA_028292045.1). Classification (GTDB taxonomy): domain Bacteria; phylum Pseudomonadota; class Gammaproteobacteria; order Burkholderiales; family Burkholderiaceae_C; genus Polaromonas. The sequence goes on from JAQGMZ010000275.1 coordinate 8,520, forward strand.
CGGTTGGCCTGAGCGTGGCCGGCACAGCCGGCGTGGGCCGCAGCTACAGCGGATCGCAGGCGGCCCCGGCCGGCCAGGACTTACCGCTGCCCCGGACCTTGACGGCCGCACCGCCGCGCAGCGTCACTGGCCCCGCCATCGCGCTGGCCACGGCCGGTGGCCTGGTGCGCGACCTGATCGCAACCATCGTGGCCAACCGCCAGTACCTCAGCGAGATCGACGGCCTGATCGGCGACGGCGACCACGGCATCAACATGGCCAAGGGGTTCACCGGCTGCGGCGCCCGGCTCGATGCGATGGGCGACAGGGCGCTGCAACTTCCCCTGGCGCTGGACCAGTTGTCGCAGGCGCTGATGGACGACATCGGCGGCTCGATGGGGCCGCTGTACGGCAATTTCTTCTCGGGCTTCGTCGACACGCTGGCGCCTTACGCCCAGATGGATGCCGCGCTGTTCGGCGACGCCTTCGCCGCCGCGGTGGCCAACGTGCAGCGCATGGGAAACGCCCGGGTTGGCGATAAAACGCTGATCGACACCCTGGCGCCGGCGCTGGCTGCCTACACCGAAACGCTGGCGCAGGGCGGCGGTTTCGCGGCCGCGCTGCAGGCCATGCGCAGCGCGGCCGAACAGGGACGGGACGCCACCAAAGACCTGCAGGCCCGCATCGGCCGCTCGGCCCGCCTGGGGCCGCGCTCCATCGGCGTGCTGGATGCCGGCGCGACCAGCTGCTGCCTGATCCTGCAGACCATGGCGCGCTCGCTGGAACCCTCGCTCACGCCGCGCTGACCAGCCGGCTCCTTTATCACGAACCGCAAAGGACACCCCATGAAACTCGCAATTGGCTGCGACGAGGCCGCCTACGACCTCAAGCAACTGCTGAAAATACACCTGGCCGACGCCGGCCATGCGGTGACCGACTTCGGCACCCACGACGCCCAGCCGGTGCTGTACCCGGATGTCGCCATTGCCGTGGCCGAGCAGGTCGCGCAAGGCGGCTACGAGCGGGCCTTGCTGCTGTGCGGCACCGGCATCGGCATGGCGATTTCGGCCAACAAGGTCAAGGGCATACGCGCCGCCCAGTGCCACGACACCTATTCGGCCGAGCGCGCCAGCCGCAGCAACGATGCCCAGATCATCACGATTGGCGCCCGCGTGGTCGGCCCCGAGCTGGCGAAGGCCATCGTCGATGCCTGGCTGGCCAGCACCTTCGACGGCGGGCGCTCGCAGCCCAAGGTGGACCTGATCGAAGCTTACGAATCGGTGCATTCGGTATGAGCGGGCCCACGGTTTTGGCGCAGCGCGCCTACCGCATTCGCCGCTACGCGCTGCGCATGGGCGAAGTCCAGGGGCAAGGCTATATCGGGCAGGCGCTGGGCATGGCCGACATCATGGCGGTGGCCTATGGCCATGCCATGAACTACCGGCCCGAAGACCCGTCCTGGGAAGGGCGCGACCGTTTCCTGCTGTCGCACGGCCACTACGCCATCGGCCACTACGCGGCCTTGATCGAAGCCGGCATCCTGGCCGAGGAAGAACTTGAAACCTATGGCTGCGATGACAGCCGGCTGCCGATGTCGGGCATGGCGACCTACACCCCCGGCATGGAAATGTCGGGCGGCTCGCTGGGCCAGGGCCTGACGATCGCCGTCGGCATGGCGCTGGGCCTGCGCCTGCAGAACAACCCGGCTTTTGTCTACAACTCGATGTCCGACGGCGAGCTCGACGAAGGCGCGACCTGGGAGGCGGCCATGTCGGCGGCCCACCATGGCCTGGCCAACCTGATCTGCACGGTGGACATCAACAACCAGCAGGCTGACGGGCCTTCGGGGAAGATCATGGGATTTGAGCCGTTGGCCGACAAATGGGCCGCCTTCGGCTGGCAGGTGCAGCGGGTGGACGGCAACGACCTGCCCGCCGTGGTGGCCGCCTTCGATGCGGCACGCCAGCATGCCGGCCCTCAGCCCCGCGTCATTTTGTGCGATACCCTGATGGGCAAGGGCGTGCCCTTTCTGGAGGCGCGCGAGAAAAACCATTTCATCCGGGTCGATCCGCTCGAATGGCAGCAGGCGCTGGCCATGCTCGACGAGCAGTTTGCCGCCACCTTTGCAGGAACCGCCGCATGAACACCGCGACCGCTAAAAAGCCCCGGCTGACCACCTCCGCCATGATTGCCTCCATCGCCAGCGAAGGCCAGCGCACCCGCGCCGCGCCTTTCGGCAAGGCGCTGGTCGAGCTGGCCGCCCAGCGCCCGGAAATCGTTGGCATGACCGCCGACCTGTCCAAGTACACCGACCTGCACCTGTTTGCGCAGGCTTATCCCGAGCGTTTTTTCCAGATGGGCATGGCCGAGCAATTGCTGATGGGCGCGGCCGGCGGCATGGCCAAGACCGGCCTCATTCCGTTTGCCACCACCTATGCGGTGTTCGCCACGCGCCGCGCCTATGACTTCATCCACCAGGTGATTGCCGAGGAAAACCTGAATGTCAAAATCGTCTGCGCCCTGCCGGGCCTGACCACCGGCTACGGCCCCAGCCACCAGGCTAGTGAAGACCTGGCCATGATGCGCGCCATTCCGGGCATGATGGTGATCGACCCTTGCGACGCGCATGAAATCGAGCAGGCTGTACCAGCAATCGCGGCCCACCAAGGCCCGGTGTACATGCGCCTTCTGCGCGGGCAGGTGCCGCTGGTGCTCGACGAGTACGGCTACCAGTTTGAACTCGGCAAGGCCAAGATGATCCGGGGCGGGCGCGATGTGTTGTTTATCTCTACCGGCATCATGACCATGCGGGCGCTGGAAGCTGCCCAGGCGCTGCAGCAAAACCAAGTCGATGTTGCGGTGTTGCATGTCCCAACCCTGAAGCCGCTGGACACCGAAACCATTTTGCGTGAAGCTGCCCGGCCCGGCCGCCTGGTGGTGGTCGCCGAAAACCACTCGACCATTGGTGGGCTGGGCGAGGCGGTGGCGACCGCGCTGATGCGCGCCGGCGTCCATCCCGCGTTCCGACAAATTGCGCTGCCCGATGCATTCATGGATGCAGGTGCGCTGCCGACGCTGCACGACCGCTACGGCATTTCCACCACGGCCGTGGTGGCGTCGGTCAAAAGCTGGCTTTGATGCGCCTCGACCATGAAGGCCAGTCCTTCATGGCAGCGCCAGCCGGCGCTCGGTGTCAGCCAGAGCCAGCAAGGTATGGGCGCAAGCCTGCGCCACTTCCCGGCCCTTGTGGACAAAGTGCGCGGTGAAGTAACGGCGATGCTCCTCATGTTCATGGAACTGGTGCGGCGTCAGCACTGCTGAAAACACCGGTACCCCTGTGTCCAGCTGGACCCGCATCAAGCCGTCGACGACGGCCGAGGCGACAAAATCGTGGCGGTAGATGCCGCCGTCCACCACCAGGCCGCAGGCAATCACCGCCTGGTAGCGTCCTGACTGAGCGAGTTTGAGCGCATGCAGGGGAATTTCAAAAGCGCCCGGCAGTTCAAAAAAATCCAGGGCCTCCGCGGGCCAGCCCAGGCGCTGCAACTCATCTGACAGCGCCAGGCGCGCCTGCTCGACGATATCCTTGTGCCAGGAAGAACACACCACCGCAATGCGGCTTGAGGAGGCCAAAACTGCGAAAGGGCTTGAAGTCTGATTCATGAAAAACCATGTGAAGGTCAAAAACACAAAGCAGGGCGTGCGCGCAATAGCCCGACGCCTGCCTGCAGGAAGTCAAGGTTAGCGCGATCTCTTTCATCCGGACTGTGACCGTCGGCCCTGGAATTTCACCAGATCCGCTGACCCTGAAACTCGCCGAGGTGAGTTGCCAGGCGCTCGCGGGCTCCTGTGTCATGCACAGATACCGCCGGTGGGGAATTTCACCCCGCCCTGAGAACGCTGCCGGGCTTGGTAGTCCGACATGGCTATTTTAAGGGGTGCTGGACGCCAGAAAATCAGCGAGCAACCCGCCGAGCAGCCAGGATCATGTCCAAGGTGGTCTGCATGACGCCCGAGCAATACACCGTGTTCCTGTCCGGCACCAAGTTCTTCGATGCCGCCGCCAACACCCGGGCCTTTGATGCCAGGCAGACGCATTCGCTCGCCAGCACCGCGCGCGTCCACCACTGCGGCCTTTGTGACCGAATACAAGCTGATCGATGGCAAGCCTGATATCGCCAAACAATGCCTGCGCGGCCATCGGAACCTTGCGTGATTAGGGTACAAGCGGGTCGTGGGCCATTGCGCTTTCCAGCACTTTGACTGCTGTGGCCACGCAGCGGGCAAAAATCGACACGCAGTCGACGCTCTGTGCCGCAGGCAACATGCCGCGTGTGCTGATCAGCCCACGGGAGGGCTTGAGTCCAACGATGTTGTTCAGGCCTGCCGGTATGCGGCCCGAGCCGGCGGTATCGGTGTCCAGGGCGAATTCCACTTGACCGCTGGCCACCACATAAGCCGAGCCAGAACCACCCGACACATAAGCCGGATCAAACGCGTTCGGCACAGCCCCATGAGGTGATCGCGTGCCGTTGAGCCCGCAAGCAAATTGGTCCAGGTGGGTCTTGCCGGCCAGCACTGCGCCAGCGTCAAGCAAGCGGTGCGCCACTTGCGCGCTGTCGGCGGGCTGAAAGGCCAAGGCCGGGCGGGTGGCTGTGGTTGGTCAGCCGATCACGTCGATATTGTCCTTGACCGCAAAAGTCAAGCCGCCGTGTAGAGGTCGCTAAACGCCAGCAGGTGCCGGCCATCGCGCGCTGTATCGGGACACGCGGTTCATGCCTTGATCAGCACTGGGTAGGCACCGGTTGGCCTTGTCCGCATTTTCTGTGGGCCACCTTGTGGATAACCTCGTTGACAAGCCGCAAAAGCCGCGCCAGCACTGGCTTGCGCGGTGATGCACACTAATTGAGCACCCGACGCAGCATGCGGGCCAGTCTCATCTTTCGCGTCTGGGGTTAGGTCAACCCAGTGAGTTGATCGATCATCAAAACAGATCCTTCACGGTTCGACGTACCTGCTTCTTTAAGGTATGGAATAACTCCGAGCGCGATCAGGCGGGCAGGATGTTCTGGTTGGTGCTGAACAGGTTGCCTGGGTCGTACTTGCGCTTGACCTGCGCGAGCCGTTCGTAGTTCTGGCCGTAGGCTGCCTTGACGCGGTCGCCCTCGTCGGCGGTAAGGAAGTTGACATAGACGCCGCTGCTGGCAAAGGGCGCGGAGGCCTGGAAGAAGTCGCGCGCCCAGCGCATGCAGCGCGCGTCATCGGCCGGGTCATCCCAGCGGCCATGGACATTCATGACAAAGTGGGCGTCGCGGTGGGCATAGGCTGCGGAATCGGGTGCGGGCCCCAGGGTCGCGCCACCGATGGCGCCAAAAAATATCTCGCATTGCGGCGACGGCAATGTGCCGATGTACTCGATGACGGCATCGAACAGCCCGTCCGGGAGCTGTGAAAAATTATGCGACTTCCAGTAATTGCGCGCACCCGGCGTCAGCAGCGGGTCAAACGCTTGCTGCCAGTCAACATAGGGCATGACGCCGACATGCGTTCCCGCAGGGGTGGCAAAGTGGCGCAGCGGCTCGATCAACGCCTGGCCCTCGTCCGGATTGCCCGCATAGAGCAGCGCCAGCACGATGACCTCCTGGCCGTGGACCGTTTGCGGCAGGAACGGCAGCGGCGGCGCCTTGCGCATGACGGTCCACACCGACAAATCGTCCGGAGCCGTGGCCATGAAGTCGCGGTACTGCTGCAGCACGGACCGGGCTTCGGAAAACGGATAAACGATCAATCCGGCCAGCACGTTCGGGCCGACAGGATGAAGCTGAAAGTCAAAGCGCGTCACGACGCCGAAATTACCGCTGCCGCCGCGCAGCGCCCAAAAGAGGTCGGGCTGCTCGGTGGCGCTGGCTAGCACCACCTGGCCGGCCGAGGTTACGACTTCGGCCGACACCAGGCTGTCGATCGTCATGCCGTACTTGCGGCTGAGTCAGCCAAAACCGCCGCCCAGCGTCAGGCTCGCGATGCCGGTGGTGGAGTTGATGCCAAGGGGCACCGCCAGGCCGTGCGCCTGGGTGGCGGCGTCGAAATCGGCCAGCGTGGCGCCGCCTTCGACACTGCCGCGGCGCGCGTTGGCATTGATCTGCGTTGCCTTCATCGGCGACAGGTCAATCACAATGCCGTCGTCGCACAAAGCGCTGCCCGCAATGTTGTGTCCGCCGCCCCGCACAGCCAGGGGCAAAACGTGGTCGCGCGCAAAATTCACCGCATGGACCACATCCCGGGTGGTGGCGCAGCGAACTATGGCTGCAGGGTGTTTGTCAATCATCGCGTTCCAGACCTGACGGGCCTCTTCGTAAGCAGGGTCATCCGGAAGAATGACCGCGCCCTGTAAGCCCGCCTTCAGCGCCTCGACCTGCGTGGACTGTAAATTGTTCATGGCCTGCTCCTTGATCGCCTGGGCTAAACGCACTCAGCGCACAATGCAGATGCAAGAGCAATTGGCTTGCCAGATCGGTTGTGTGAGCAAATTCGCCTTCAACAGGTTTAGCACCAGTGCCGACTCGGCGCAAGGCATGCTGCCAATTGGATGCGCCACTTACCTTGGTTTACATGGAATAGAGCAAGATTCATGGGGCGGTGCCAGCAGCAGCGCGCAGTTGCAGCTCGGCCGCGAGCAGGGGGCACGCCAGGTGTTTGAGGTGTTCACGCGTGGGGTCAAAACCAATCCATCGGTTTTCATAGGCCCCTATGCCGCCGTGGCCATTCCGGCACGGCTGGCGCTGGAGCCGGGCAACGGCCACAGCAAAATACGCAATTCGCCTTCTGCGGGGCGATCACGACGATTTCGCGTGCGCTCGGTGCGGCGCGCATGAAGGACGTAAGCGCGGCCGGGCAGGAAGCGCAGCGCCGTAAGGCCCCCGAGGCTGGCAATGTGGAGTTGCCCCTTTCCACGAACTGCCTGGTACCGTTTTCTCAAAGCCGCGCTGCCAACAGTCCCACTTATGTCGTGGCGCATTGCCAACTTGGCTAAAAACACCTGTCTTTTCTTCATCGCAATTGTAGGTAAACAATTGTCAATTTTGTCACTACGTCCTACAGGGCGTTCGGTTCTGGCGGCTTATGCTCGGCAAACTTAGTTACCCCGATTTGAATTTTTCAAGCGGCATCCTTAACCATTTAATGAGGCACACCATGAAATTACTGAAACACTTCAAGCTGGCGGCGGGTAGTTTGCTGGTCGCAGGTCTGGCGGCTTGCGGAGGTGGCGATGGAGGCGCTTCGGTGTCGCAAAGCGGTAGCCTGCGCTTGGCGCTCACCGACGCACCGTCGTGCGGGTATGACGCTGTCAATGTCACCATACAGAAAGTGCGCATTCACCAAAGCAGCAGCGCCAGCGACAGCGATGGCGGCTGGTCGGAAATCGTTGTGAATCCCGCCCGGCGCGTGGATTTGCTGACACTGACCAACGGCGTGCTCGATGAACTCGGGCAAACCCCGCTGCCCGCAGGCAAATACACCCAGCTCAGGCTCGTGCTTGCCGGCAATGACAATGCGCAGCCACTGGCCAATTCCGTCAAGCCCACGGGCAGCGCCGAAGTGGCGCTTAAAACACCGAGCGGCCAGCAGTCGGGCGTTAAAACCAATATCGACCTGGACATTGCCGCCAACAAAATGGCCGATTTCGTACTCGACTTCGATGCCTGCAAATCTGTTGTCAGTGCTGGCGGGTCCGGACAATACCTGCTCAAGCCGGTGGTCACCGTGATTCCGCGCTACGTTTCCGGCGTCGCGGGTTTTGTGGAAACCGGTCTTGTCAACGCCAATACCAGCGTGTCGCTGCAGCAAGGCGGAGTCGTGGTCAAAGCCAGCACGCCAGACAGCGCCGGTAAATTCCTGCTGCAACCCGTCGCTCCGGGCAGCTACACCTTGGTCTTGACGGCACCAGGGCGAACCACCGCCGTGGTCACCAACGTCGCGGTAGCCACGGATTCGGTCACCCCCGTCAACGCAACAGGCACGCCGTTCATCCTTCCCGTGTCACCCACCGGCACTGTCAATGGGGTTGCGCCGGCAGACACGCTTGCGCGCGTGATGCAACCGCTGACAACCGGCATCACGGTCGAGGTCGCAGGCCGCTTCGTGGACGCCGTCACAGGCAGCTACGCATATTCGCTGGCCGTCAATGCGCCACGCGTCGCGCCTTATGTGCCAGCGCCGAACCTGCTGGTATTCAGTGCCGACACTGCGGCGGCTGGAAAATACAGCGTCAAGGCCAGCTTGACCGGATTTGCGGACAAGACCGTCGTGCTGCCCACGCTGGCATCGGGCGCAACGCTTACCTCCAGCTTCACCTTTCCCTAAGGCGTTGGCATGTCAGTCAGCATGACTTTGGGTTTCGCATTGCATCACAAAGATCATGGACTGGCGTGCCCGACTTGGCAAACCGCAATGCACAGGCGAGCGGCTCATCACTAAACCTCGACTATTTCATGGCTACTCCTTTCGGCCCTACCAAACAGATTGCTTCGATTTCAGTGGTGAAGCGCCTGTAATCCAAGGAGATGCCAGAACGAGACCCCTTGCTCTTTTCCGTCATACTCCGGCTTAGTGAATATTATCTTTTCATCATCCGAAAAACAGGCGCCGGACATGAAGCCGGCGCTCCCTGATCCTTCCCTGGCGGCTCTTGGCGAAACCTTCGTACCGCTGGAGTCGATCGTGTGCACGCAGGAGTTGCACAGGCGCCCGGCCCGCGCGCCGGATTACGCCATGGAAAACCCTGCACTGCTGGCGCTGGCCCAGGCGCTGGTGGACTCGCCGCGCACCATTTTTCAGGCGCTGGGCGACACCGTCCTGGCGCTCTTGAAAGCCGATTCCGCCGGCCTGAGCCTGCTGACCCCGGACGAAACGCGATTTCACTGGCCCGCTGTAAGCGGAATGTGGCGTGCGCGCACAGGCGGTGGCACGCTGCGCGGGTTCGGCCCGAGTGGCGATGTGCTCGATTGCAACGCGCCACTGCTGTTCAGGCGCTTCGAACGGCGCTATTGCTATTTGCGGGGGGCGGCGCCCCTGGCCGAAGAGTGCTTGATGGCGCCTTTTTATATGCAAGGAAAGGCGGTCGGCACGATCTGGGCGATTGCCCACGATGCGCGCCGCCAGTTTGACACTGAAGATTTGCGACAGTTGACAAGTCTGGCCAAGTTTGCATCGGTTGCGCATCAGGCGACGCAGGCGCTCGATGCCGAAAAAGAGTTCAGCCGCAGCATCATCGACAGCAGCCCCGACTGCATCAAGATTCTCGACCTCAAAGGAAATCTGCTGTCCGTGCTCAACGGCCAGGCACTGCTTGGCATTGAAGACATCGGGCCTTTCCTGAACAAGCCGTGGATCGTGTTTTGGCAGGGCGGTGACCGGCAAAGTGCGCAGGCCGCCGTTGAGGCCGCCGCGGCAGGCCAGCAGGGACGGTTTGTCGGGTTTTTCCGCACGATGTGCGGTGAACCCAAGTGGTGGGACGTGGCGATTTCGCCGATCCTCGACGCCAACGGCAAGCCCGGGCGCTTGCTCGCCGTTTCGCGCGACGTGACCGATCGCATGCGGGCCGAACAAACCGCGCGCCACAACGAAGAGCGATTTCGCGCCTTGTTCAAGTTGGGGCCGCTTGCGATGTATTCGTGCGACGTCCAAGGCACTGTCCAGGAATACAACGACGCGGCCGTGCAGTTGTGGGGACGTGCGCCGCGACGGGGCGATACGAACGAAAAGTTCTGCGGCTCCTATAAATTGCACCTTGCCGACGGCACGTCCTTGCCTCACGCGCAGACTCCGGTAGCCGCGGTCTTGAGGGGCGAGATTCCGGCGGCGCATGATGTCAAAGTCATCATCGAGCGTCCCGATGGCTCACGCATCAATGTCATCGCCAACATGGTGCCGATCAAAAACGCGAACGGCGACATCACCGGCGTCATCAACTGTCTGTACGACACCACCGAGCGCACCCGCCTGGAGCACAAAACCCAGGAGCAGGCGGCAACCCTGGGCGAGCTTGATCGGCGCAAAGACGAGTTCCTGGCGATGCTCAGCCATGAACTGCGCAACCCGCTCGCCCCGATCTCCAACGCCCTGAAGATCTTGCAGCTGCAGAAAAATGAAGACCCTGTCCAGCAGCAAGCGTGCAGGATCATCGAGCGTCAGGTGGGGAATTTGACCCATTTGGTGGATGACCTGCTGGAAGTCTCGCGCATCAGTACCGGCCGGGTTCAGCTGCGGCGGGAGCGCATGGCGGTGAGTGATGTCGTGGACCGGGCCGTGGAAACGGCCAGTGTGCTGATTGCGCAGCGCCGCCATGAGCTCACGCTGTCCGTACCGGCGCAACCTCTGTGGCTGCATGCGGATGCCGCCCGACTGGAGCAGGTGGTGGTGAACCTGCTCACCAACGCAGCCAAATACACCGACGCAGGCGGCCATCTATGGCTGAGCGTCGAGCAAGAGGCCGATGAGGCGGTGCTGCGTGTCCGCGATACAGGCGTCGGCATCCCTGCCGAACTGCTGCCGCGCATTTTTGACATGTTCACGCAAGCGGACCGATCACTGGACCGCTCCCAAGGCGGACTGGGCATTGGCCTGTGCCTGGTGCAGCGGCTGGTCGAGTTGCATGGCGGTAGCGTGCAAGCTGCCAGCGTCCTGGGCCAGGGCAGCGAATTCGTGGTGCGCTTGCCGCTGATGCAGGTTGGCATGGCACCGCCGCCCTTGCTGCCTGCCAGCACGGCGTTGCGGCCCGGAACATCGCGCCGCGTGCTGGTGGTGGACGACAACGCGGATGCGGCCGAAACCCTGGCAATGCTGCTGGAGGCCTCAGGCCATGAGGCCCGGATGGCGTACGACGGCCCGGGCGCGGTGCAGGCGGCGCTCGACTTTTGCCCCGACATGGCGGTGGTGGACATCGGTTTGCCAGGATTCAGCGGTCTGGAGGTCGCCCGGCGAATCCGCAAGCTTGCTGCGCTCGAGGGCATCGTGCTGGTTGCCATGACGGGCTACGGGCAGGCGACAGACCTGGCGCATACGCAGGAGGCGGGGTTTGATCACCACCTGGTCAAGCCCGCCGACTTCAAGCAGGTGCAGAAGATTCTGGACGAGCTCGCACGAAGCATGGCGTGCCGTATCGACCAAAAGGCCATGTGAAACCCCTGCTGCGCCACTTTGAACACTTGGCTCGGTACACGCGGCGCGATGCCGCGCCTGCCTAGCGCTTCACTGACCAGTGGTGCGCTTGCGTGGCCTGGCTACTGCTGCAGCGCGGCAAATGTCGACCAGGTCTTTCAAGGCAAGAGCGACACTGTTCGGGTGGAGCGGCTTAAGCGGGTACCAGGATCGCATCTGCGCTGAACAGGGATAACAATTACCGGGAGCAGCCCACGCCGCCACGTTTCAGCACATGCATAATTGGTTGCATCCGTCTCCGTGCTGAGTTAAGGTATTGTCAAATTGCTGGCGGCTGCTATTTCAAAAACCATCACTCCCCCGGAGAGATTCTCCCTAAGCGCCGTCTTGCGCAGCACCTCGCGGTGGCAGCGGGTTTTGCTGGCCCTGGGCTTGACAATTCCTTTGTTACTCCTGTTGTGGTTTTGCTGGCACCAGCGTGTCAAGGTGTTGCAAGAAGCCAATGGGACAGCAACCCGATCAGTGGTTGCGCTGGAGCAGCATGCGGCCAACATGCTCGATGTTCACATGCTCATCTTGCGTCAACTCGACGAACTGACGCAGGGTAAATCAGGAAGTCAGATCAACGCCGACGCGCAGCTTGGGCAGAGCGTTGCGCGGCTGACCCGTGAATTTCCGCAAGTTTCGGTGGTGGGAATGGCCGATGCAGACGGCCGGATCCGGCTCAGCAGTGTGGAAGGCGCCACCAGGGGCGCGTCTGTCGGCGACCGCGATTATTTCCTGGCGCACAAAAATGCGGCGGCAAAGGGCATTTATGTCGGTGAGGCATTTACCGGACGCTTGAACGGTGTACGCCAGTTCAGCATCAGCCTGAGCCGCTTTACCGACTCAGGCAGCTTCAACGGGATAATTTTCGCCACTGTCCCGCTGCAGCATTTCACGCAATTCTGGGAGCAGTTCACGCCATCGGCAGGCTACCTGATTCCGCTGGTAAGAAATGATGGCGCGCTGATCGTGCGGTATCCTTCGCTCGATTCGCCTGCGCGCCTGAGCCCCCAAGGTCCCTTCATGACGCAGCTGCGCCAGTCCCGACGCGGACTGTACAAGGCGGTGTCACAGATAGACGGCGTTGAGCGCATCAATGCGTATAGCCAGGTCAGAAACTACCCGCTCTACATCAGCTATAGCGTCGAGACAGCGGTCGTGCTGAGCCAGTGGTGGCGCGAAAGCTTGCTGGCCGCGGGCATGGCGGTTTTTTCGTCGCTCATCCTCGCCGCGCTTTGGCTGGCGGTGGTGCGTCAAATGCACGAACAGCGCGTGTCCGTTACGCGCTGGCGGGTGATTGCCGAAGACCTCAGGCTTGAAGTCGGACGGCGTGAAATTGCAGAAGAGGCTTTGCGGCAAAGCCAGAAAATGGAAGCGGTCGGGCAGCTGGCAGGGGGCATTGCGCATGACTTTAACAACTTGCTGGCGGGCCTGGTCGGCAACTTGCAGCTCATGCGGCGCCGGCTTGACCAAGGCTTGGCCAAGGACTTGCCCCGCTACGTTGCTGCAGCAGAATCCATCACCATTAAAGCCGCTGCGATGACCCAGCGGCTGCTGGCCTTTTCACGCCGCCAGACGCTCGCACCCGCGCCGCTGGATGTGAAAAAACAAGTTGAAGCCATGCACGAGTTGATCACACGCACCGTTGGGCCATCGATTCGTGTTCGCACAATGTTTGCGCCAGAGCCTTGCAAAACCTTATGCGATCCCAATCAGTTCGACAGCGCCCTGCTCAATCTGGCTGTCAATGCGCGCGATGCCATGCCTGATGGCGGTGATCTGACGATTACAGCTGCGCGAGCGCAGCTGACGGCCGAACAGGCCGGCGCGCTGCAACTGGCTGCAGACCTGGCGTATGTGGTGGTCAGCGTCAACGATAACGGCGCTGGCATGACACCAAAAATTATCGAGCGTGCGTTTGAGCCATTTTTCACAACCAAACCGACAGGGCAGGGAACCGGACTGGGGTTGTCCATGGTTTACGGGTTTGTCACGCAATCGGGTGGCCAGGTAAAGATCAATTCGCAACTGGGCGTAGGCACGGAGGTATCGATTTATCTGCCTGCCCATGAGGGCGAAATGCCCCCGTCAACTCCTGCACTGAAAGCCGCTGACACCTGCCAGTCGAAAGCAGACACTTGCATTCTTTTGGTGGATGACGAGATCATGGTGCGCGAGACTTTAGCCGAGGTTTTGATTGAACAGGGCTATCGGGTCATGCAGGCAGCTAACGGCGCCCAGGGCCTTGAGGTCTTGCAATCCACCCAGCGGATCGATCTGTTGATCAGCGACGTCGGGTTGCCCGGCCACATGAATGGCCGCCAACTGGCCGATGCGGGACGAAAGCTGCGCCCTGAGCTAAAGATTTTATTCATCACGGGCTATGCCGACAGAGCCGCAAGCGCAGGTGGCCTGGCCGGGCAAGACATGGAAGTCATGATCAAACCGTTCGGCCTCGACGAGTTTGAGCGCAAGGTCTCCGACATGACCTCGGCGCTGGACCGCACTTGTTCGTCTGTCTGAAGCATCCCGTCATTGCCCTGGAGTATCGGGGCAACCTCGGCAGGCTCAACCGGTCGTCCGGGCACCGCGCATAGGCCCTGGCCTGCGGCATACAGCGGTTTCGCACTGAGGGCTCGCAGGCTATGCAGCCCTCGGCGCTTCCATGCGAAAGGCAAGTCCTGACGCTATGACAAACTGGTCGAGGCGCAATGGATTGGGCGAGCAGGCCGTGAAAATCCAGCACGGCCCGTCCAGGCTAACACCAGCGGGAAGCTGCACCAGCCTCAGGGCGTGGTTTTTTTCTCGCCGTGCTGGTGCGGTCCGGTGGGGGAATTAGTCGAGCCCTTTTTGTCCTGAGCCTTGCCGCCTGTCTGGCCCGTTGCTGCGGTTTTCTGGGTCGGGTGATTCTTCCCGCCTTGGGAGTCTTTGGTGTTTTGAGGCATCTGCTGTTCCTTTGGGGTATGCGGCTAAACCATTTCAACCGGCTGTTCCACTCTAAGTAACCAGCAACCGCTCGCATGTGGGGGAAACTGCATCTGGCCGTAGGACGGTTTCATCAGCTGGGCATTCCCGTTTGCCCGCGCTGGGGCAACTGAGCCACATCGGACCAGCGGGTCAATCGGATGAAACGGGGGAATTTTGGCTGATCAGGAAATCTTCCCGGGTCTTGCCGTCGACCAGCAACTCATTGAGCCACTTCGGCACGGTTCCGCGGCCGGTCCACGTCTGGCCTTGCGGTCCACGGTATTTCGAAGGTGACGGCACGGCCGGCTTTTTGCTTTTGGCCGGACTCGCCGTCTTGGCCAGCGGCCCCCGGGGCTTTGCCGCCTTGGCAGCCGGTCGGCTGAGTTCTTCGGCCGTGATGCCGTAGGCGGCCATCTGCTCGCGGAGTTCGGCGATGACGGCTGGGCGGTTTTTTTTCTGCAGTTCGGCGGCCTGCTTTTCCATTTCGGCAATTTGCTGGCGGAGCTTGACGAGTTCATTCATGTTGATTTTTCCCAAAAGGTTGACTGGCATCCATCCTACAGCGCAACTGCGCTTGAAGCCGCGTATTTTCCTCGGTACGTTGCCCCACACGCGCTTCGCTGCATCACACCCGGTAGCGCGAAATCATGTCCTCGCGCCATTCCAGCCCGATGCCCGGAGTACCCCAGGGCATCAGCATCCCGTCCTTGATTTGCAGCGGCGCCTGCCGCAGCGCGCCAGCGGCGTCCAGGACTTCGATCCAGTGCGCCGTCGGCGTCGCGCACAGCAGCTGCGCGCTCGCTTCGACGAACGTGTGCGACGACATGGGCAGCCCGGCCGCGTGCGCCAGCGCCGACGCCTCGAGCCAGCCCGTGACCCCGTGGATGAACTGCGCGTCGGGCATGACCAGGTCTGAGGCGCGCGCCTCAATCGCCGCGCGCATTTCGGACGGCCCGTGAAAGTTCTCGCCGATCTGAATTGGCGTGGTAACCGCCTGGACCAGGCGGGCGCAGCCCTGCAGATCGTCGGCGAGCACCGGCTCCTCAATCCACTCGAGCCCTTCGCCATCGAGACCCTTGCAGCGCGCCATCGCTTCTGGCCGCGTCAGCGACTGGTTGTAGTCGATCATGAGCGCCGTGGTGTTGCCCAGCACCCGCTTGGCCGCGCGAACGGCCGCCAGGTCCTCGGCGAAGGAGGCGAAGCCGGCCTTGATCTTCAGACCGGCAAACCCCGCCGCCAGCGTTTCTTCTGCGATGGCCACGACCTCAGTGGCGTTGTACAGGCCCACGCTGTGATACGCCCTCAGCGGCCGCAAACCGGCCCCGAGCGCCCGGGCCAGCGGCTCCCCGCGTGCGCGCGCCCAGGCGTCCCACAGCGCCATGTCCAGCCCGCCGAGCGCCACCCCCAGCAGCCCCTTCATGCCAAACAGCCGGCAGCGGCGCAGCAAGTGCGCGTGGACATCGCGGGGCACGAGCGGCAGCCCCGTGGCCATGCTAGAGAGACTGGCCACGGCTTGCTCCAGCGCTGGCAGCAGTTCGGGCAGGTACACCTGCGCATAGGCGCGGCCCTCTACCCCTGCATCGGTGGCCACGTCGATCAGGACGAGGGGAAACCGGTCGATGGTGCCCGAGGCGGTGCGCACCGGGCGCAGCAACGGGGCAAGCACGGGCGTCGTGCCGATGCTGACGATTTTCATGGGCATGGCTCTCCGTTTGGGCGAAAAGGACTCATCGGGCAATCGGCGCAGTGTGGCAGGAATTGAAGGCTCGCGCGGCCGGTCATTTGGAAGGCAAGCACCGGGAAAACAGGACCGAACGTCAAAATCAATGTGCGCGCAAGCGAGAAGTTGTTCAGCAAAAGCTCAAAGATTCGCCTTGTCAAACCGCTTAGCCCAGCGGCTTGTACTGCACGGGTTCGGGACGCAGTTCGGGCTGCGGCCGGTCCCCCTCCAGCAATTCCTGGAGTTTTTGACGCTTCATCTGGCGCGGTTTGAGCCGGGGCAGGGCGTCCTGGCGGTAGGTTCTGGACATATTGCGCATTTCAGTGCCGCCGGCTGCGGCTCGGTGTGCGCAATTTCCAAAACAGTACCTTGCACTGCTCGCTGGCTGCCAGCGCCTGCTGGAGCGGGCGCAGCCGGCGTGTCAGGTGCAGAGGTTGGGGCGGGGGCATGGACGGTTGGCGCATGAGGATCCTCCTGTTCGGGTTGTAACGGTTGACGGCACCTGCCTCCCGGAAGGCGCCACCGGTTCAATGCGTGGCTTGTTCGCCTTTTCCATAGCGTGAAGATGCCACCTTGCGCCCGGTGCGTCATCAGAAAGGCGAACGGAACGGTGTAGGCCTGCACAACCTCATCCATGGTCGTCGGCTTGCTGCGCCATGGGTCCAAGACTGCATAAATCCAGCAATGGTCGATGACCAACCTGGGAAAACAACACATTGGCAGGACTTGAACCATCACAAACTTTCCAGGAAGATCAAATCGTTACAAAAATGTTACATTCAACGGATTAATTGCTGAGCTACTTTAGGCAACTGCTCACAGAGTCAGTTTTTCATTCGCCGGAACTGTTTTGAAAAGTGAGCGCACCCGATGACCCAGGACGACACCGCACCGGCCATGCCGGGCTTTCTGGCGCATGGCGGCGCCATGGCCAAAATCCTGAGTACGCTCGACTGGCGCGAAATCCCGCTGGGCGCGTGCGATGGCTGGCCCGACAGCCTGAAGTGCGCGCTCGCGACAATCCTGGGCAGCCCCAGGCCCATGTATGTGCTGTGGGGCCCGGAGCTGCTTTTCTTTTTCAACGACCCCTACGCGCCGATGCTGGGCAAACACCTCAATGGCGCGATGGGCCAGCCATTTGCCCGGGTGTGGCCCGAGCTGTGGACTGAGTTTGAGCCAATGCTGCGCCAGGCGCTGGCCGGCCAGGGGTCTACTTACGAGAACATGCCGCTCACCTTGATGCGCCACGGCTACCCCGAGCCGACCTGGTGGACGTTTTCCTATCTCCCTTTGCGCGATGCGACAGGCGCGGTCGTCGGCGTGCACTGCATCGCCACAGAAACCTCCAGGGAGGTCCAGGCTCAAGAAAAGCTGGCGGACAAACACAAGCAGCAGGCTTTCCGGGTGGAACTCGGTGATGCCCTGCGCAGCGCCAGCGAGGCGCCAGCCCTGATGGCAGCTTCGGCCCAAATGCTCGGCCAGTATCTAAAGGCCAGCTGCGTCGGCTACGCAGAAATTGATGAAGCGGGCCAAGACTGCGTGGTGCGCCACGACTGGACGGTCGAGAGTTTCCCGAGCTTGGCTGGAACGCACCGGCTGGACAATTTTGGGACTGTGAAAGCGCAGCATTTGCGCGCGGGGCGCATGGTTGCGGTCCATGACATTGACCATGATCCGCTGACCACCGGCCAGGCTTGCCAAGCGAGCTACGAAGCCACTAGGCACAAAGCGTTCATTGATGCGCCGCTGGTCAAAAACGGACGCTTTGCCGCGCTTTTATTTGTGCTCAATGCCCAGCCGCGCATCTGGACGGACAGCGAGCAGGCGCTGGTCAAGGAGGTGGCCGAGCGGACCTGGTCTGCCCTGCAGCGGCTGCAGGCAGAGCTCGACCTGCGCGACAGCAATCAGGCGCTCGACCACCGCACGACCGAGCTGCTGCATGCCGAGGACGCGCTGCGGCAGTCGCAAAAGCTCGAGGCATTGGGCCAGCTCACCGGCGGGGTGGCCCATGAT
>JAQGMZ010000027.1 GCA_028292045.1 Polaromonas sp.
ACGCTGCCCAGCACGCAGTACAGCACCGCCATCCAGACCATGAAGCCCGGAATGTTGTAGCTCTGGCCGCCCAGGTTGAAGGCAAACGCGCCCGACAGCGACCACAGGATGCCGACGAAGCTCACCAGCGTGACCACCGCGTTCAGCAGGCCCATGCTCAGCGAGATGCTGTAGGTGGTGAACAGGTTGATGTCTTCCTGGATGCGCTGGTCCGGGTTGTCGGGCGTGCCGGTGCTGGCCGTGCTGGATTTTCCGTCGCCGGTGAAGCGCGCCAGCTCCATCTTGTAGAACGCATGGTCGTTCAGCCAGCGCTGCAGGTAGTGCGCCGTCATCCAGGCGCGCCAGCGCACCTCGAGCAGCTGCGTCAGGTAGAAGCGGTACACGGCGATGATGATGAAGGCGAACGCCAGGTAGGTGAAGCGCCCCAGCTGCGTCCAGAACACGGCGGCGTCCTTGTTCTGCAGCGCGTCGTAAAACACCCGGTTCCACTCGTTGAGCAGCACCAGCATATAGACCGCGCCCAGGTTCAGCAGCACGATGGCCGCCAGCAGGCCGCGTGCCTTCCATTTGTCTTCAGAGCGGAAGTAGGGCGCCGACAAGGCCCAGACGCGGCGGGCGAAGTGCTGGAAGTTTCGAAATTTTTGGGCAACGCGAAAAGGCAGGTTCATGCAGGAGTTTCTGGATAAGTTCACAGCAGGGGGTTGGCAATGCCGCTGGCCACATGGCCGGAAGGCACATGCTGCGAGGCTGCGTTGACATGGCCGGTCTGGTCGTCGAAGAAAAAATCGGGTTCGAATTCGCGCAGGAACTCGCCCTTGGCCAGGCCGCCGAGGAACATCGCCTCATCGACCTCGATGTTCCAGTCCATCAGCGTGCGCAGGGCGCGTTCGTCTGCCGGGGCGCTGCGGGCCGTGACCAGCGCGGTGCGGATGCGCATGCGCGAGGTGCCGGCCTGCTGCAGCCGCTGCAAGGCCTCCAGCAGGGGCTTGAACGGCCCGGCCAGCAGCGGCTGCGCGGCCTTGTCGCGTTCATGCGCCTGAAATGCGTGCAGGCCCTGGGCCTGAAAGACCATTTCGGCCTCGTCCGAAAACAGCACCGCATCGCCGTCAAAGGCAATCCGCACTTCATGCGGGTGCGCCTCGCTGGCCCGGGCCGACTGCGGGTAGACCTGCGCGGCCGGCACGCCGGCTGCCAGGGCCGCCCGCACGTCGCTCAGGTGCGTGGACAAGAACAGGTTGGCGTTGAGCGGCTTGAGGTAGCGCCAGGGAGGCGCTCCCCGGGTAAAGGCGCCGCGCTGGATCTTGAGCCCGTAATGCTGCGCCGAGCGAAACACCCGCATGCCCGACACCGGGTCGTTGCGCGACAAAATCACCACCTCCACCCGCTGTTTCCGCTGGTGGGCCGGGGCCGGGCTGGCGGCTTCCCCGGCGCTTTCGGGCGCATCGTTGAAGGCCAGCAGTTTCTTGACCAGTGAAAACGCCACGCCCGGCCGTGCCGGCACATCGAGCCGTTCCAGCTGAAGCTGCATGTAGGCGGCGTCTTTCTTCACGCCAGGCGGGGGCGGCGCAGTCTGCCGCGACGGGTCTTGCGCCAGGCCGGTTTCAAACACCTCGTTTTCTTCTTCAAAATCAAACAGGGCGCGTGAGGAAATCGCCACCACGAGCTGACCTTCAAGACTTGCTGACATGCATCGGCCTTTGTAATTGAAACACCGCCTGATGCAGCGCCACGTCGGCCGGCCTACAGGTCAAGTAGCTGCCATTGTCCATATTTCGGCGCCTCCAGCGGCCAGTCGGCCGCCTGGCCGATGTGCCGAACGCCGCGGGCCAGCAAGCTAGCCGCGCGAATCACGCCGGCATGGGTGATCCAGACGGCGTCCCCCTGGCGGGGCAGCGCGTCAAAGGCCAGGGCCACCCGGGCCATGAACGCCGCCACGCATTCGCCGGTGCCGCCTGCGGGGTAGCCCGCGAAGTCGCGTGTCCAGGCTTCCAGCGCCTGGCGGTCAATAACTTGCCAGGACCGGCCTTCCCACCGACCAAAATCCATTTCCTGCAGCCGGGCATCGGTTTCGTGAACCAGGTCGGGCCTCAGCGCAGCCAGCGACCGCCTGAGCTGCGCGCACCTTCGTAGCGGGGAGCTGATGACCTGGACCCCGCGGGGAAGCAGCGCGGCCAGGCGCCGGGCGCATTCCCCGGTGGCGGCGGCGTCGGCCGGCATGTTCAGCCGGCCATAGCAGACGCCGGGCGCCACCAGCGGCTGCGCGTGGCGCACCAGCCAGAGTTTCATTTTGCAGCGGCCAAATACATCATGGGCATTCTCGTTTCAGGCCGGGTACCGGGCATCTGAAAACAAAGGCTGGACTGTAGCCGGTTTTGGCTTCGCTGCGGGCGGGTTTGCCAGCTCGACAGCACAGCGTCACTATGATGCGGGAATTCGCCGACGCATCTTGCCTGTCCATGATCAAACCCAAGAACCTGAACCAGGCGCTAAGCCTTCTGCTTTTTTTTGTGACCGTTCCCTTGCTGATGGGCGCGCTGGCGCTGCTGGTGTCGCAGGCCCGCAACGAGCGCCAGCTGAGGCAGACCCAGCTCATGGCTTTGGCCAGGACGCTGGCCCAGGCGGTGGACCGCGAACTGGACTACGGCAAGGCGCAGATGCAGGTGCTGGCCGCCTCCAGCCCCATCGACCGGGAGGACTGGCGCGAACTCCATGCGTTCGGCCGCGAGATCACGCGCGACAGGCCGGGCAGCCTGATCGGGCTGATCGGACCCGACGGCACGCCGGTCATGAACACCTCGGTGCCCTGGGGAAAACCGCTGCCCAACATCTGGAACCTGGCCCGCCAGCCCGATGTGGAATGGGAGGGGCGCAAGCTTCCACTGAGTTCGAAGGAGCTGACGCGCCAGGTGTTCGAGAAAAACCAGGCGATCTACAGCGACCTGTACTACGGCCTCTTCATCAAGCGGCCCACCCTGGCGCTGGCGGTGCCGGTGGTGCGCAACGGCCGCGTCGCCTATGCGCTGCTGCTGGCCTTTCCGCCGGTGCAGATCGACCAGTTGATCCGTGAATCGGTCAATGCGCCGGGCATACGCGCCACGGTCATCGACCGGCAGTGGCGCGTGGTGGCCAGCAACGCGGCAGCGACTTCGCGCCTTGGCGAGACCGCCGTGCCGATGCCCATCCCGGCCGGTTCGATGAGCGGCACTTATGAAGCCACCGCCCGCGACGGCACGCGGCTGCAGGGCACCTATGCCGTTTCGCCGGCCAACGGTTTTGTCGTCCGCGTCGCTTTGCCGGCTGACAGCCTGGTCTCGCACGGCCTGGGCCTGTCCAGCGGCTGGCTGTTGCTTGTGGTGGGGGTCCTGCTGTTCAGCACGCTGCTGGCAGGCAGCCTGGGCGGGCGCCTGGCGAGGGCGTTGCGCGAACTCGGCGAAGCGGCCCGCGACGGGCTGGCGCCCCGGGGCAAGCCTACGGGCATTGCCGAAATCGACCTGCTGGCCCAGGCGCTGCGCACCGGTGTCCAGGCCGAAGACAGGCGCCGGGAGGAACTGGTCGCCAATACCCGGCGCAAGCAGACCGAGCTTGAGCTGCGCAAGGCTGACCGGCAGAAGGACGAGTTTCTGGCCACGCTGGCCCATGAGTTGCGCAACCCGCTGGCCCCCATTCGCTCGGCGGTTGAGCTCATTCGCCAGCGCCAGCCTGCAGACGCGGTGGTGCTGCGCGCGCGCAACGTGATCGAACGCCAGGTGTCGCACCTGTCGCGGCTGGTGGACGACCTGCTGGAGGTGTCGCGCATCACCATGGGCACGATTCACCTGCGCCACGAGATGCTGGACCTGGGGGCGCTGGTGGCCGGCGTGGCCGAGGCGGCCGAGGCGTCTGTGCGGACCGCCAGCCTGCACCTGACGCTGGACCCGGGCAACGCGCCTGTCATGGTCAGCGGCGACGCGATTCGCTTGTCGCAGTGCGTGACGAACCTGGTCAACAATGCCATCAAGTTCACCCCGCCGGACGGGCGCATCACGCTGCGCGTGCTGAAAGAAAACCACCTGGCCGTGGTCGAGGTGGGCGACAACGGCATCGGCATCGCGGCAGAGAACCTGGAACGCATCTTCGATCTGTTCGTGCAGGCCAATCCCAGCGGCATCCACGGCCACACCGGGCTGGGCATCGGCCTGGCGCTGACGCGCAAGCTGGTGGCCCTGCATGGCGGCGCGGTGCATGCCGACAGCACGGGCAACGGGCAGGGCAGCCGCTTTCGCATCGAGCTGCCGCTGACCGCCAGCCAGACCGCTGAGGCCACCACGGCAGGGCAGGCCCGGGACGCGCGCGCCATCGACAGCGCCCGGGTGCTGGTGGTGGACGACAACTGCGATGCGGCGGACATGCTGGGCGAAATGCTGGCGCTTTGCGATTTTCATACCAGCGTTGCGTACACCGGCGGCGCCGCCCTGCGCGCCGTGGCGTCCACGCCGGTCGATGCCGTGCTGCTGGACATCGGCCTGCCCGACCTGGACGGCTACCAGGTGTGCCGCCGTATCCGCGCCATGTCCGGCCTGCACCAGCCGGTGCTGATCGCCGTCACCGGCTGGGGCCAGGAGTCCGATCGGGCGCAGGCGTTTGCGGCCGGCTTCGACGCCCACCTCACCAAGCCCACCGATCCAGACGAGGTGCTCGCGGTGCTGCGCGAAAAGATCGCCGCCCGAAAGGCCGCGGCTACAGGCTGACGGCCAGGCCCAGGTAAAACGCGATTTCGCAGACCTGCTGCGTGCAGCCCAGGCAGTCGCCGGTGAAGCCCTGCAGGCGGCGCCTGAAAAAGCGCAGCAGCCCCAGCAGCGCCAGTACCGACAAACCGCAGGCGGCCATCAAATTGAAGGCGCTAATGGCCTGGCTGGCGAGCACAAGCCCAAGCGCGCCAAAACACCATGCAAACCCAACCGCCACCGCGCGCGCCGTCAGCTGGTCGGCCAGCGGCTTGGATTTGGAGGTGGCGGTGTCGCCCACATGCGGCAGCAGCCGGATCATCACCAGCGGCAGGGTGCGCGAAACCACATGGCCCAGCCACAGCGCTGCGCAGGCATACGTGCCGCTGAAGGCCGGCGTTTCCCCGGCACCGGCCAGCACTTCGACCGAGCCGAGCAGCGCCAGCAGCGCCACTTTGCACAGCAGCGCCAGCACCAGCGCCATCGCGCCAAAGGCCCCGACGCGCGAATCCTTCATGATCTCCAGCGCCCGCTCGCGGTCGTAGCTGCCGCCCAGGCCGTCGGCCACGTCGGCCAGGCCATCTTCATGAAAGCCGCCCGTGAGCCAGACCGTGGCCACCGTTGAAAAAGCCCCCGCCACCAGCGGCGCATACGGAGTGTCCGGCAGCAGCACCAGCAGCAGCGCGAACAGGCTGGACGCCGCGCCGCCCACCAGCACGCCGATGCCCGGCAGGTGGGCGGCGCTGGCGCGCAGCATGCCGGGGCTGTAGCCCACCCATTCGGCAAGGCGCCCGGTGACCGGGATGCGGGTGAAGAACTGGACGGCGAGCAGGTAATGGCGAATGAACTGAAGCATCGGCTGCGGGTGGGCGCTGGTTATTTTTCGCTCACGCCGGCCGACTCGAAACTGGCCATCTCGTTGAGAAAACCGGCAGCAGACTGCACCAGCGGCCAGGCCAGCAGCGCCCCGGTGCCTTCGCCCAGCCGCAGGTCAAGCTCCAGCAGCGGCCGGGCTTGCAGGTGCGACAGCAGCAGGCGGTGGCCGTTTTCAGCCGACAGGTGGCAAAACACCAGGTAGTCGCGCACGTTCGGCGCCAGTGCTCGGGCCACCAGCGCCGCAGCGCCGGCAATGAAGCCATCGACCAGCACCAGCCGGCGCTCGCTGGCCGCCTGCAGCATGGCGCCGGCCATCATGGCAATTTCAAAACCGCCCAGCGCCGCCAGTTCACCAACCACGTCCAGCGGTTCGGTGGCCGGGTGGCGCAGCAGGGTGCGCGCCAGCACCGACTGCTTGTGCAGCAGCTGCGCGTTGTCCAGCCCGGTGCCGCGCCCCGCGGCCGCTTCAATGCCCACGCCTGCCAGCCGGGACAGCAGCAGCGCGGCGGCGGACGTGTTGGCAATGCCCATCTCGCCAAAGGCCACCACATTGCCCGGCAGCGCCGCGACCACCTGCATCCCCGCCGACAGCGCCGCTTGCGCCTCGGCGCGGGTCATGGCGGCTTCCCGGCAGCTGTTCCGGGTGCCCGGCGCCATTTTTCGCGCTTGCAGCCGGGGGTGGGCGGGCAACTCGGCGGCCACGCCGGCGTCGACCACCAGCAGGTCAAAACCGTGCTGGCGGGCAAACACGTTGATGGCCGCGCCGCCGGCCAGCATGTTGCCCACCATCTGCACCGTTACCGCCTGCGGATAAGCCGACACGCCTTCTGCCGCAATGCCGTGGTCGGCCGCGAACACCACCATCTGCGGTTGGCGCAGCACAGGCGATTCGCTGCGCTGGACCAGGCCCAGCTGCAGCGCCAGCCCTTCCAGCCGGCCCAGCGCGCCCTGCGGCTTGGTCTTGTGGTCGATCTTGTGCTGCAGCCTGGCTTGCAGCGATGCGTCGGCAGTGGCGTCAATGGCCGGCAGGTGGAAACTGGTTGGATCGTTCATCGATTATTTTTTTCAGGCAAGTAGGGCAAAAGCAGGCTTCTGCGCTGCCTTGTGGCAGGGCAGAAGGCACAGGCATCGCATGCGGCAGTTGCAGGCACCAGCATTCGGCATCGCCGGCTACCTTGCCGCAGCGCAGGCCTGCGCCGCAGCGCGGGCACTGCGACGTGTCGGGTTGCGGGGTGGCTGGCTGCATGCCGATCAGCTTTGCAGGAACAACCGGTACACCGGGTTGTCGGTTTCTTCCACATGCGGGTAGCCCAGGGTGTCCAGGAATTCCTGAAAGGCGCCGTGGTCGGCCCGGGGCACCTGCAGGCCCACCAGAATGCGGCCATAGTCGGCGCCCTGGTTGCGGTAATGGAACAGCGAGATGTTCCAGCCCGGCCGCATCAGGCTCAAAAACTTCATCAGCGCGCCGGGCCGTTCTGGAAAGACGAACCGCAGCAGGCGTTCATCCTTCGATTGCGCGCTGTGTCCGCCCACCATGTGGCGAATGTGTTCCTTGGCCAGTTCGTCATGCGTGAGGTCCAGCGCCTTGAAGCCGTGGCCGCTGAACTGCGCGGCGATGTGGCTGCTTTCGCCCGGGGTGGAAGTCGTCAGGCCGACGAACACATGGGCCATGGCCTGGTCGTTGATGCGGTAGTTGAACTCGGTCACGCTGCGCGGGCCGCCGGGCAGGGCGGCGATCAGCTCGCAAAACCGGCGAAAGCTGCCGCGTTCCTCCGGAATCGTCACGGCGAACAGCGCCTCGCGCTCCTCGCCGACCTCGGCGCGCTCGGCGACAAAGCGCAGGCGGTCAAAGTTCATGTTGGCGCCGCACAAGATGGCGGCGTAGGTTTCGCCCTGGGTCTTGTGCGTGGCAACGTATTGCTTGATGGCGGCAACGGCGAGCGCGCCGGCGGGCTCGACAATGCTGCGGGTATCGACAAACACGTCCTTGATGGCGGCGCACACGGCGTCGGTGTCGACCGTCATGAACTCGTCCACCAGTTCGCGGCTGATGCGAAAGGTTTCCTCGCCGACCAGCTTGACCGCCGTGCCGTCCGAAAACAGTCCCACGTCGGGCAGGGTGACGCGCGCCTGGGCATGCACCGACTGGATCATGGCGTCGGAGTCGTTCATCTGCACGCCGATGACCTTGATCTCGGGCCGCACGGCCTTGATGTAGTTGGCCACGCCTGAAATCAGCCCGCCGCCGCCAATGGCGACAAACACCGCATCTAGGCGGCGCGAACCCAGGGTTTGCAGCTGGCGCAGGATTTCCATGGCAATCGTGCCCTGGCCGGCAATCACGTCGGGGTCGTCAAACGGATGCACGAAGGTCAGGCCCTGCTCCTGCTGCAGCAGCAGCGAGTGGCCGTAGGCGTCCGAATAGCTGTCGCCGTGCAGCACCACTTCGCCCCCCCAGCCCCTGACCGCGTCGATCTTGAGCTGCGGCGTGGTGGTGGGCATGACAATCACCGCGCGGCTGCCGAGCTTTTGCGCGCTCATGGCCACGCCTTGCGCATGGTTGCCCGCCGAGGCGCAAATCACGCCTTTTTCAAGCTGTTCAGCGCTCAGGTGCGCCATCTTGTTGTAAGCGCCGCGCAGCTTGAAGCTGAACACCGGCTGCTGGTCTTCACGCTTGAGCAGCACGGTGTTGCTCAGGCGCTGGCTCAGGTTTTTGGCCGGTTCCAGCGCAGACTCCACCGCCACGTCATAAACGCGTGCGGTCAGGATTTTTTTGAGGTAGTCCGCCGGGGTCAGCGATTGCGCCGAGGCTGGCCCGGGGGTGAGTTTTTTGGCAGAAGGCATGGTCTTTTTCTCGCAGCTGAGCCTGAGGATCATAGGCGCAAGAAAAAAAGGCCCAGACCATGCGGTCTGGGCCTGTAAATCCACCCTTTGAGGAGGTGGAGGAGACAACCAGTGCAGCAGTAATACGGGTCGGTTTGGACGGCATTGACCGCTGCGATGAATCCAGTATAGCGGAGGCTATGCTGCACTGCACAATCCATCAAGGGAAAACCCGCAAAATTACGAGATTTAGGGGTTTTTACCTACAAGGCGGGTGGTTGGCCGTGCGCGCGGTGAATGCGGGTACGCTTGCCAATATCAATCATCTTGCACAAGGAAACAGCAGTTATGGAATGCACAGTGAGCTGGACCGGCGGCAACACCACCAACGGTTCAAAGTCTGCAATGACTTTTCTGGCCGAAACCGGCAGCGGCCACACGCTGCTGATGGATGGTGCGCCCGACCCCGCCAAGCCTGAAAACGGCGGTGCCAACCTGGCGCCCCGGCCCATGGAAACGGTACTGGCCGGCGCAGGCGGCTGCACGGCTTACGACGTTGTGCTGATCCTCAAGCGCGGCCGCCATGACGTGCGTGGCTGCACGGTCAGGCTGACCTCTGAACGGGCGCCCGTCGACCCCAAGATATTCACCAAAATCCACATGCATTTTGTGGTGACCGGCCGCAATGTGGCCGCCAGTGCGGTAGAGCGCGCCATTGCCATGAGCCACGAAAAATACTGCTCTGCCACCATCATGCTGGGCAAAACGGCAGAGATCACCACCAGTTTCGAGCTTCAAGACGCTTGAACGGGGCGGCCGTTAAATCCGGTGGGCGATGGTCGTCATGACCTTGGCAGCGGAACGCATCATGAACCGCACTGGCGCTGGCAAGCGCAAAGCGCCCGCATTTTCAGCTGCCTGGGCATGGTGCGCTTCATCGTCCTTCATCTGCGCCACAATGGCGCGCGATTCATGATCGCCCTCGGGCAGGTGCGCCAGGTGACTGGCCAGGTGGGCTTCGACCTGGCGCTCGGTCTCCACGACAAAACCCAGGCTTAACCGGTCGCCCAGGCGGCTGGCCACCAGGCCCAGTCCAAAAGCGCCTGCGTACCACAGGGGGTTGAGCAGGGAAGGGCGCGCGCCGAGTTCATCCAGCCGGTTCTTGGTCCAGGCCAGGTGGTCGCCTTCCTCCCGGCTGGCATCGAGGAATTGCTGGCGCAGCACCGGGTCCCGCGTGCCCAGCGCCTGCGCCGCATACAGCGCCTGTGCGCACACCTCGCCAACGTGGTTGACCCGCATCAGCGCGCCCGACAGGGCCTTGTCATCTGTGCTCAGCTCGGTTGCCTGGGCGGGCACCGTGGGGCAGGCGCGGCTGGCATGCGGCTTGGCAAACAAGGTGCGCAGGGCGCCGTCAGCGGCATGCAATGCGTGGTCAAGCGAGGGGGTCATCGACGGCTTTCTTCATGATGGGGGCGGCGGCGTATGAAGCAAAATAAAAGCCGCCGGAACGGAGCAATTCGCCTGTGAGGCATAAACGCCAATGCGCAGACGTCATGGTAGCGGCACTGTACGGGTCTGCCGGAAAATGGAAAAGCCCCCAAAAGGGGGCTCTTGCGCCACAAGGGAACCGGCCAGCAGCCGGTGCAGCGTTTAAAACGCGTGACGAATGCCGAAAGCCACGTTGGTCGAATCCGTGCCGGCCGAGGCCGTCACGCCGCCCAGGAAACCATTGCCGCCCGGGGCAACCTGGCCCTGGCCCTTGTTGTTGAAGCGCGTCAGCACCGCATTCAGGTTGGTGCGCTTGGACAAGGCATAGGTGTAAGTCACGCCGTATGAGTCAGTATCGGCATTGACAGCGCGCTTGTCGTCAAGGCGGTTGTAGGCCGTGACAATGGTATGGACACCGCTGGTGAATCGGTAACCGATGTGCATCAGACGGGCGTCTTGGCGGAAGGCTGTGTTGAAGGCGGTCTGGTACTGCGCGCGAACGGGCAAGGGCACGCCTGCAAACAAGGGCGACAGGCCGCTTGGGTTGTCGTCTTTGATGGTGGCATACAGGCCATACAAGGTACCCGGGCCAATCACGACGTTGGCGCCAAACACATTGTTGTGCAATGACTTCAGGCCCAACTCGTTTTTCTTTTCATTGTGGCCAAAGCCCACGCCGTACCCGTCGCCGTTGTACATCGCCATCACACCGAGAAAACGGCCAGCCGAACTGCTGCCCGGGACTTCACCCGCGCCGTACATCAACGCTGCGGTAACGCCACCGGTTTTGATGCCGTATTGCACCGTATTGCTCAACCGGATGTCAAACGCTGCAGGCAGGCTGGCCACCTGGCCGGCCGCAAGGCTGGACTGGGTCTGCGAAGCGTCGAAAGCCGCACTGACCAGATAGCCCGGGGTGTACTGGCGGCCGAGTGTGAAGGCCCCAAATGGCGTAACCAGGCCGGCATAGGCTTGCCGGTCGAACAAGTTGCCTGCAAGGTTGACGCCAAATGCGCTGGTGCCGAGCCCTGTGGTGAGTTGTCCGGCCAGCGAACCTACGGTGACCCCTGGAGCCAGCGGGGCAGCGCTTGGCAAGCCCTGCGCTGCCAGGCTGGCCAAAATGGCCGTGTTCACACGGTCAGGCACCTGGCTGCCCGAATTGGGGCGGTTCGACAATGCGCCCGTGTCCGCCTCAAAGCGGCTTTCAAGCGTGAAAATGGCCCGGTAGCCACCGCCCAGGTCTTCGTTGCCGCGCATTCCCCAGCGTGAGCCTTCCATGATGCCGCTGGCAAGCCCGTTGAACGATCCGCCGCGCAAGCCGCTGACGTGGTTGTAGCCGGCGTCCACCAGACCGTACAGCGTCACGGTGCTTTGGGCCATGGCAGCGGCGGATGACAAAAGCCCCATTACCGCTGTGGCAACAAGAGTTAGTTTTTTCATGAGGTCTCCAGGATTTTTGGTTGGGTAAAAAGAAGGTTTTCTGACCTGCCGACTCTGCGCCAGCGGTCTAGACAAAACAAAGATTAATGGCGGAGGAAAAACTCGTAAAGAGCGTTTTTACGGCGGAGTATCACTTGTGAGACAGGGGAAAACCCTGTGTTTTCAACAGCATGCCTCTTCATGAAGCAGAGTGATCAAACTGTTTTATCTTTTGCTCTCGACTGAAAACAGCAACGCCCGGAAACTTGCCAGCCATGGCCCATGCGTTGGGTGGACGCTGGAGAAAAGTGGGGTTTTACAGCAGCCGGCTTCAAAAAACGTTGTATCGACGCGACTTCGCGACGACGTTAAACCCCAGGTTTCATTTTTAACGTCAAAACTTTTCCTGGGCTTCCGTTCATTAAAAACAAAAGCTGGCTTTGGCAATGGTGTAACGCCATGGGCAAATTCAAGAAGGTATTGCCCAGTTTCAATAACTGTTGCCAGCAGCCAACACAAAAGCTTTATAAGTTGCTTTGTGCCGCAAAGGCTTTGCCACGATTGTGACAATTTGGTTAAATGACCTAAGGGTTAACCATAGAGCCCTCGAGCAATCTTTGGAACCAGTTTTTGTTTTTACTTTTGGAGTTTTTCAATGAAAAAGAATTTGATCGCACTGGCAGTTCTTGCCGCTTCCGGCGTTGCATCGGCTCAGTCGAGCGTTACCTTGTACGGTCTGGTTGACGCGTACGTGGGCAGCAGCCGCATCAAGACTTCTGCCCCAGGCACCGTTTCCACATCAGCACGCCAAACCGTGGTGGACAGCGGCGGTTTCAACACCAGCCGTTTCGGCTTCAAGGGTTCTGAAGACCTCGGTGGCGGCTTGAAAGCCAACTTCGTGCTGGAAGCCGGCTTTGACGCCAGCACCGGCGCTGCCAACAACTACACCAATCCATTCACCGGCGCCACGTCGAACGCAATCTTCGGTCGTCAGTCATGGGTCGGCATGTCGGGTGGCTTTGGTGAAGTTCGTCTCGGTAAAATGTGGACGCCTTACGATGAAGTCAAAGGTCTTGGCGCTGCAGCGTTTGATTCCAATATCTTCGCACCTGCAACCGGCGTCTGGGCCAGCAATGGTTACTCGGATCGTCCAGGCAATTCGATTTACTACGCAACCCCTTCCATCAGCGGTTTCAGCGCTGCAGCTTCTTACAGCCTGGGCGAAAACAAGACTGCTACGCAAAGCGCCGGCAAAATCGCCAGCTTTAATGTTCAGTACGCAAATGGCCCATTGGCAGCCGCGTTGGCTTACCAGACTGAAAAAGACGGTGGCGCTTCGCTCAACACCACGACTACCAAGTTCACGCAGCTGAATGCTTCATACGACCTGGGCGCTGCCAAATTGCTGGCTGCCTACGGTAACGTGAAAGACGCTGGCAACAGGGCCAAGGAATTCCAGGTCGGCGTTGACGTTCCACTGGGCGCAGTTACCCTTTCGGGTGGCGTTGCACGTTCTAAGATCACGCTTGCTGGTGGCGGCGAAGTTAAAAGCACCGGCGTTGGCCTGGCTGCCAAGTACGACTTGTCCAAGCGTACTTTCCTGTACACCGGCCTGCAGATGGCTAAAAACGAAAGCGGCGCAACCGACGTCAAGACTGACACCTTCGCAGTGGGCGTTCAGCACAAGTTCTGATCACGTCCTGGCTTGATGCCAGGTGATTAAGCTTTTAAAGCCGCCACAGGTATGCCTTTGGCGGCTTTTTTCATGGGCGGTATTGATTGGATTTTTTGAATGCCGCGATCCAGCAACCAAGATTTTGATGTTGGTTTCTTTCAACACATCGCATGAATTTGTCGCCTCTATGCAACACAAAAGCGCATTTTTGGCGCATTTCTTTGCGAATCGGGGTTCATTCTGGTGCAATAGACCCAACTTCCCGAAAGGGGGTTGGCCCGGGTCTCTGGGGAAACTGCACAAGCGTAAGTTTGTTTAGTCCTCTTGCCGGAGCCCTATGTTTAACCTTGGAGAAATTTTCAATGAAAAAATCACTTATCGCTTTGGCCGTACTGGCTGCTTCCGGCGCCTCGATGGCCCAGTCTTCTGTGACCCTGTACGGTCTGGTAGATGCTTATGTCGGCCAAACTTCGCGCGAAGTTACCAGCAGCATTCCAGCTTCGCAGTCTGCCAAGCTGAAGCAAACCGTTGTCAATCCAAGCGGTCAGAATAATTCCCGTTGGGGCCTGAAGGGCACTGAAGACCTCGGCGGCGGCATGAAAGCCCTGTTCGTGCTTGAAGGTGGTTTCAATCCTGACACCGGTACATTCAACAATATCTCCAACCAGGGCGGCGGCTTGTTCGGTCGCCAGGCATGGGTTGGCCTGCAAAGCAGCTTTGGTACGGTTGGCCTGGGCCGCCAGTACCCAGCGTACGACGATCTGCGTGGCGCGACCAACATGATTTATGACTCGAACTTTGCCACCACCGGCACAGTCTGGGGCACGGGTCTGCAAGACTACCAAAACCGTTCAAGCAACGCCATCAAGTACATTTCTCCAGACTTCGGCGGTTTCAGCGGTGCTGTTTCTTACGGTTTTGGCGAAAACAAGACGGCCACCGCTGACGCTGAAGGCGTTGCTGCAGTGATGGTGAAGTATTCCAATGGTCCGTTGATGGTTGGGTATGCACACCAGCGTGAGAAGCAAGTTGCTGGCGGCAACCTGTTCGGCACCGGTGCCAACGTTGGCGTAGTTGCCGGTCCTGCCGCTTTCAACAGCACCCGTAAGTACAACCTGCTCGGCGCATCGTATGACCTCGGCGTTGCCAAGCTGACCGGCCAGTACAACCAGGCCAAAGGCCAGACGGGTCTGACCACTTCTGCCAGCGACAAGGAATTCAACGTTGGCGTCAGCGTGCCATTCGGTGCTGCTGCCATTGCTGCAGGTTACAGCCGTTCGAAGAGCGAAGCTGCCGGCAACAACAACAAGGGTCAAGGCCTGAGCTTGTTGGGCACCTATGCTTTGTCCAAGCGTACCAACCTGTACACGGGTTACCTGGTTACCAAAGTTGAGTCGCAAAATGCTGCAACTGAAACCAAAGCTTCGACCTTCGGTCTGGGCGTCAAGCACCTGTTCTGATCTTGAACTGGCCTGAGCCAGTTTGAATTCGAACCAAAAACCCTGCCGTGGCAACACGGCAGGGTTTTTTTATGGGCGAAGTTCATTGGTCAGCCGATATTTGCGTGACGAAAGCGTAGTTTGTACGCAACTGCAGCGTGCATTGGCCCAGTTGTGTTTACCCCGACAAAATTTGGCCATACCATTTAGAGATTGTTGAATTGGGACTGACTGGCCATGCGTACCCCGGCACTTCTAGAAAAAACCTTCGCCTTGCCTTTAACGGACATGGCCGAAAATTCCATGCTTGCAGGGTTGCGTCCCCTGCGCGCCAGCGGACGCGCCTTTGCCCAAATCGCCCGCTTTCACCCTGAACTGACCGCCTTTCGCCGGGACCTGCATGCACACCCGGAACTGGGCTTTGAAGAGGTCTACACCGCCAGCCGGGTGATCGAGTCGCTCAAATTATGCGGAGTGGACGAAGTGCACACCGGTATTGGAAAAACCGGTGTGGTTGCGGTCATCAAGGGGCAGTCCTCCGGAAATGGCCAGCAGCCCATGGTCGGCCTGCGCGCCGACATGGATGCGCTGCCCATGACCGAGCACAACGAATTTGGCTGGAAATCGGCCAGGCCCGGGCTGATGCATGGCTGCGGCCATGACGGGCACACCACCATGCTGGTGGGCGCGGCGCGCTACCTGGCCGAAACCCGTAATTTTGCAGGCGACGCCGTGCTGGTCTTTCAGCCGGCGGAAGAAGGGCGGGGCGGGGCCCAGGCCATGATCCGCGAAGGCCTGTTCGAGCGTTTTCCGGTTCAGGCGATCTATGCCATGCACAACTGGCCGGCCATGCAGCCCGGCACCATCGGCATCAATGCCGGCCCGATGATGGCGGCCGCCGACCGCATCACGATTGAGATTACCGGCAAGGGCGGGCATGGCGCGCATGCCTACCTGACGGTTGATCCGATTCTGGTGGCGGCGCACATCATCACGGCCGTGCAAAGCATTGTGTCGCGCAATGTGAAGGCCCTGGACAACGTGGTGGTCAGCCTGTGCGCCATGCATGCGGGGGACATGGGCGCGATGAGCGTGGTGCCCGGCAGCGCCACGCTGGTGGGAACGGTGCGCACCTTCAAGCCGGACATGCAGGATTTTGTCGAACAGCGCTTGAAACAGCTGTGCGCTGCGGTGGCTGCCGGTTTTGGTGCCACAGCCACCGTGAACTATGAACGCATTTATCCCGCAACGGTCAATTCCCTGGCCGAATACCAGCTGGCCACCCGGGTGGCCGAGCAGCTGGTGGGCCGTGAGAACGTGGTGCGCAATCTGGAACCGAGCATGGGTTCGGAAGATTTTTCTTTCATGCTCAAGGAAAAACCCGGCGCCTACCTGCGCCTGGGGCAGGGCGAGCGGCTTGCTGATGGAGAGGGCGGCGTGGGCAGCCGTTTCCTGCACAACAGCTGCTATGACTTCAACGACAGCGTGCTGCCGCTGGGCGCGGCACTGTTTGCCGGAATTGTGGAGCGGTCGCTGCCTCTGTCCAATCCTTGAAGTTGCAATTGAAAATGCAGCTTTTCGTGGATGACTGCCCGCCCAAAGTGCGTTCGAGGTTCAAATTTTCACGCATAGCGCTTGTTGCGCAAATTGTTCGTCATTTCCTTCAGCAGCGGCTGGAGCGTGGGACCGATGCGCAGCGCCACGCAGGTGGCCAGGATGTCGATGATCATCAGGTGCAGCAGGCGCGAGACCATCGGGCTGTAGCGGTCGTAGCCTTCAGGATGGTCGGCGGTCAGGTGAATGTGGCCGGCCGCTGCCAGCGGTGAAGCGGTGGCGGTGACGACGATGGTGGTGGCGCCGTTTTTGCGGGCAATGTCGCAGGCATCCATCAGGTCGCGGGTGCGGCCCGAATTGGAAATGACCACCACGCAGTCGCCCGGCCCCAGCAGCGTGGCGCTCATGACCTGCATGTGGCCATCGCTGTAGGCAATGCTGTTGAGGCCCAGCCTGAAGAATTTGTGCTGGGCATCCTGCGCCTCGATGCCGGAGTTGCCCACGCCGAAAAACTCGATGCGTTTGCCGGCATGGTAAGCCCCGAGAAGGGCTGTCACCGCCTTGTCAATGGCCACCGGGCTGGAGTCGTTGCGGTATTTCAGGAAGGCGGCGACCGTGTTGTCGATCACCTTGACCATCACGTCGCCGGTTTTGTCATCCACATCGACGCTGCGGTGAATAAAAGGCACGCCTTCGCTGACGCTGCCGGCCAGCTTGAGCTTGAAGTCGAGCAGGCCGTCATAACCCACGCTGCGGCAAAAGCGAACCACCGTCGGCTTGCTGACGTGCGAGCGGCTGGCCAGTTCGGTGATCGGCAGACTGGCAAAGGCGCGCGGGTCGGCCAGCACCAGCCGCGCCACGCGTTGCTCCGCGGGGGCCAGCGAGGGCAGGGATGCCTTGATGCGGTCGAGCATGCTATCGCTCCTCGGTCCAGCAGTAACCGTCGCGGGCAATCATGGCGCTGGCGGCGCTGGGTCCCCAGGTGCCGGCGGCATA
Organism: Polaromonas sp.; assembly: GCA_028292045.1. Classification (GTDB taxonomy): domain Bacteria; phylum Pseudomonadota; class Gammaproteobacteria; order Burkholderiales; family Burkholderiaceae_C; genus Polaromonas. The sequence goes on from JAQGMZ010000027.1 coordinate 16,974, forward strand.
CAAGCGCGGACCGGTCGAATCCTGGCTCCAGCGGTCCAGAATAGGCTCGACCCAGTGCCAGGCCGCTTCCTGCTCGTCGCTGCGCACGAACAGGTTGAGCCGCCCGTCAATCACGTCGAGCAGCAGACGCTCATAAGCCCCGACCCGTTCGGCCCCGAAACGCTTGTCGAAATCCAGGTCGAGCTGCACGGGTTCCAGGTTTTGGGTCGCCCGGCCCTGGCGCTTGTCGGCGCCTTGCGCCAGCAGGTGCAGTTCCAGCCCGTCTTTGGGCTGCAGGTTGATGACCAGCCGGTTACCCGCATTGCCACTTTGGGGCGAGTTGAAAATGGCATGCGGAATAGGCCGGAAATTCACCTCGATATGGGCATCGCGCCCGGCCAGCCGCTTGCCGGTGCGGATGTAGAACGGCACGCCGGCCCAGCGCCAGTTGGCAATCTCGGTGCGCAGGGCCACAAAGGTTTCGGTGCGGCTTTCAGGATGCACGCCCGCAGCGCTGCGGTAGGCCGGCACCGCCTCGCCGTCAATGCTGCCGGCCGCATACTGCCCGCGAATGACGTGCTGGCTCAGGGTTTCAGGCGTCCAGGGCTTGAGCGAACGCAGCACCTTGAGCTTTTCGTCGCGAATGGCATCCGCATGGGAATTGATGGGCGGCTCCATGGCCACGGCACACAGCAGCTGCAAGGCATGGTTTTGCACCATGTCGCGCAGGGCGCCGGTGCTGTCGTAAAACGCACCGCGCTTTTCCACCCCCAGCTCTTCCGAAATGGTGATCTGGATATTGGCAATATGGTCGCGGTGCCAGAGCGGTTCGAACAGCGAATTGCCAAAGCGCAGCGCAAACAGGTTCTGCACCGACGGTTTGCCCAGGTAGTGGTCGATGCGGAAGATCTGGTCTTCGTTCAGCACGCTGCGCACGGTTTTGTTGATGGCGCGGTTCGACGCCAGGTCATGCCCCAGCGGTTTTTCCAGCACCACGCGGGTGGTCGGGCCGTTCAGCCCGGCAATGGCTATCTGCTCGCAAACAGTCGTGAACAAGCCAGGCGCCGTGGCCAAGTACATCACCACCACATCGGCAGGGCGTTGCGCCAGCCGGTCTGCCAGGCGAACGTAGTCGGCAGCCTGCGACAAATCCATGCGCAGGTAGCCCAGCATCTGGGCAAAGCGCGAGAATTCTTCTTCGCTCGGCCGCTTGGCCAGATCAACTTGGTCGAAACGCGATTTGATGAATGCCCGGTACTGGTCGTCCGACAGATCGTCGCGCGCCACACCGACAATTCGCCCGTCGGCGGGCAGTGAACCATGGCGAAATGCCTGGAACAGGGCCGGCATGATTTTGCGCCAGGCCAGGTCGCCGGTTCCGCCAAACAGAATCAGGTCAAAACTCATGGTTAGCACTTGCCTTGGTAATAAAGTTTCATATTCTATTGGCATAATGGTAACTCGACCCGGTGATTTGCCAGGATGCTCTACTGGCACGGCGCTTTTGATCCGGCCCCTGACCCGCTTTGCGCCTTTGGCTGGCGCTAGACACCATGACACAACTTGATGCCCTGAAACAATTCACGACCGTCGTGGCCGACACTGGCGACTTCAACCAGCTCGCCCAGTTCAAGCCGCAAGACGCCACCACCAACCCGTCGCTGATCCTGAAGGCGGTGCAAAAAGCCGACTACGCGCCGCTGATGACGGACACGGTGACCCGCTTCAAGGGCCGGGCGCTGGACGAAACCATGGACCGGCTGCTGGTGCGTTTCGGCTGCGAAATCCTGTCCCTCATTCCCGGACGCGTCTCGACCGAAGTCGACGCCCGCTTGAGCTTCGACATGGCGGCCACGGTGGCGCGCGGCGAACGCCTGATCGCGCTTTACCACGCCGAGGGAATTCACATGGACCGGGTGCTGATCAAGGTGGCGGCCACCTGGGAGGGCATTCAGGCCGCCCAAGCGCTGGAACAGCGCGGCATCCGCACCAACCTCACGCTGCTGTTTTCTTTTTGCCAGGCGGTTGCTTGCGGGCAGGCCAGGGTGCAGCTGATTTCCCCGTTTGTCGGCCGGATTTACGATTGGTACAAAAAATCGGCCGGCAGCAACTGGAACGAAGCGGCGCACGCCGAAGCCAATGACCCCGGCGTGAAGTCGGTGCGCGACATCTACCAGTACTACAAGCATTTCGGCATTGCCACCGAAGTCATGGGCGCGAGTTTTCGCAACATTGGCCAGATCACGGCGCTGGCCGGTTGCGACCTGCTGACCATCAGCCCCGATCTCCTCGCCCAGCTGGCGGCCAGCGATGCGCCACTGGCGCGCGCCCTGGACGCCGGTGCCGGCCTGGACTTGCCGGCTGCGCATTTCGACGAAGCCGGGTTTCGCTTTGCGCTCAATGAAGACGCCATGGCAACCGAAAAACTCGCCGAAGGCATTCGCGCCTTTGCGGTAGACGCCGTCAAGCTAGAGCAACTGATGCTGGCAGTCTGAACACAGGAAAACCCGCCATGAACCCATTGCGTTGCGACCAGACCCCGGCCTGGGCCGAACTCCAGGCTGAATTTTCCGCCAGCGGCAGGCACTTCGACCTGCGCCAGGCGTTTGCCAACGACCCCGACCGGTTCGGGTCTTTCAGCCAGCAGGCGCCGCATGTATTTGCCGACCTGTCCAAGAACCTGATCGACGCCGGCAGCCAGGCGCTGCTGGTGGCCTTGGCGCGGCAGTGCGGGCTGGAGGCGCAGCGCGATGCGATGTTTGCCGGCGAGCGCATCAACCGCACCGAAAACCGCGCGGCCATGCATTTTTTATTGCGAAATCCGCCGCCAGCGCAATACATACCGGCCCAGGCAGCTATCAACAAGATGGCAGATGCGCAGGCCGACGTTGAGGCCACGCTGCAGGCCATGCTGGCCTACGCCGAGCAGATCCGGGCCGACGCGGCCATCACCGATATCGTCAACATCGGCATCGGCGGCTCTGACCTGGGGCCGCAGATGGCGGTGCTGGCGCTGGCTGAATTTGCGGCAGCCGGCCAGCGTGTCCACTTTGTCTCGAACATCGACGGCGACGAACTAGCCGGCGTGCTGAAGCACCTGAAGCCTGCCAACACGCTGTTTCTGGTTGCGTCCAAGACGTTCACCACCACCGAGACCATGACCAATGCGCGTTCGGCCAAAGCCTGGTTTGACGCGCAGGGCGTGCACGACATCGCCCGCCATTTCGCCGCGCTGACCACCAACGTTGCGGCCGCGAACGCCTTCGGCATCACCACCACCTTTGGTTTTTGGGATTGGGTGGGCGGCCGCTATTCGCTGTGGTCGGCCATTGGCCTGCCCTTGGCCATTGCGATTGGCGCGGCAGGCTTTCGCGAATTTTTGGCCGGCGCGCATGCGATGGACGAGCATTTCCGCACCGCGCCGCTGGAAGGCAACCTGCCCGTGCGGCTGGGCCTGCTGGACGTGTGGTACCGCAACTTCCACGGTTTTTCAAGCCGCAGCATCGCGCCCTACAGCAGCGCCTTGCGCCGCTGGCCAGCGTACCTGCAGCAGCTTGAAATGGAAAGCAACGGCAAGCGCGTGGACCAGCACGGCCAGCCGCTGCCTTACGACACGGCGCCTGTGCTGTGGGGCGAGCCCGGCACCAACGGCCAGCACGCCTATTTCCAGATGCTGCACCAAGGCACGTCGGTGGTGCCGGTCGAGTTCGTGGCGGTGAAAAAGGCGGCGCATGCGCTGCCGGGCCATCACAACAAATTGCTCGCCAATGTGCTGGCACAGGCGCAGGCGTTGATGAACGGCCAGCCCGACGCCGGCGGCCACCGCGACTTTCCGGGTAACCGCCCCAGCACCTTCTTGCTGCTGGACCAGCTCAGCCCCGCCAGCCTGGGCGCGTTGATTGCGCAGCAGGAACACCGCGTGTTCGTCAGCGGCGCCATCTGGGGCATCAACTGCTTTGACCAGTGGGGCGTGGAACTGGGCAAGGTGCTGGCCAAGGACATTGAAGCGCGGCTGGCCACGAGGGACGTGCAGGGGCTGGACGGCTCCACCGCCGGCCTGCTTTGCAAACTGGCGCCATGAAAAACATTGTTTTTGACTTTGGCGCGGTGCTGTTCGTCTGGCAGCCGGCGCAGCTGGTCGCGCAGCATTTCCCCGAGCGGTGCGGCACGCCCGATCAAGCCCGGGAACTGGCCGCCGCACTGTTCAACCATGCCGACTGGCACGGCTTTGACGGCGGCACCGTGGCGCTGGACGAGGTGATTTCCCGCAGCGCCGTGCGGCTGGACTTGCCGCACGCCCGGCTGCACCGCCTGCTGGCGCCAATCGGTGAGCAGCTGGCGCCGATTGCCTGCAACATTGAGTTGCTGGACCGCCTGCGCGGGCGGCGGGACCGCGTCGGCGACATCGCGCTTTATTTCCTGTCGAACATGCCTGACCCTTTTGCGCGAGCCCTGGAGCGGCAGCACGAATTTCTGCAGTGGTTTGATGGCGGCATTTTTTCAAGCGATGTGAAACTGGGCAAGCCGGACCCGGCCATCTTCAGCCTGTTGGCTTCGCGCTACCGGCTTGAAGCCGCCGACACGCTGTTCATTGACGACAGCCTGGCCAATGTGCAGGCGGCCGATGCTTTGGGATGGCAGACGATTCATTGCGAAGTGCCCGAATGCCTGCCCGGCCAGTTCATGGATGAAAAAGGATTTTTCCGCAGCACAGGCGTGCCTGGTTTGCTATCGAAATAGTGTGCTCTTTCCCATAAAAAAACCCGCAGCATTTGCACGCTGCGGGTTTTTTTGTTTGCGTCAGCCGGCCGAGCGGCTGAGGGCTTTGCCGGCATGCCGGCAAAGGGTCAGTCTTACATGCCCATGTCGCCCATGCCGCCCATACCACCCATGCCGCCGCCCATGCCGCCGCCGGCAGGTGCGTCGTCTTTGGCCGACTCGCAGACCATGGCTTCGGTCGTCAGCATCAGCGATGCGACGGAAGCCGCGTTCTGCAGAGCCGTGCGGGTCACTTTCGTGGGGTCCAGAATGCCCATTTCGATCATGTCGCCGTAGGTGTCGTTGGCGGCGTTGAAGCCGTAGTTGCCTTTGCCGGCCAACACATCGTTCACCACCACAGAGGCTTCGCCGCCTGCGTTGTAGACGATTTCGCGCAGCGGGGCTTCAATGGCGCGCAGCACCAGCTTGATGCCGGCGTCCTGGTCGGCGTTGTCGCCCTTGATGACGCCAGCGGTCTGCTTGGCGCGCAGCAAGGCCACGCCGCCGCCCGCCACGATGCCTTCTTCCACGGCAGCGCGGGTTGCGTGCAGTGCGTCTTCAACGCGGGCTTTCTTTTCCTTCATCTCGACTTCGGTGGCAGCGCCAACCTTGATCACGGCAACACCGCCGGCCAGCTTGGCCACGCGCTCTTGCAGCTTTTCACGGTCGTAGTCGCTGGTCGCTTCTTCGATCTGGACACGAACCTGCTTGACGCGGGCTTCGATGTCGCCGGCTTCGCCTGCACCGTCGATGATGATGGTGTTTTCCTTGCCCACTTCAATGCGTTTGGCAGAGCCGAGGTCGGCCAGCGTCACTTTTTCGAGCGACATGCCGACTTCTTCAGCAATGACCTTGCCGCCGGTCAGGACAGCGATGTCTTCCAGCATGGCCTTGCGGCGGTCGCCGAAGCCAGGGGCCTTGACAGCCACAACCTTCAGGATGCCGCGCAGCGTGTTCACGACCAGCGTTGCCAGGGCTTCGCCCTCGACTTCTTCGGCAATGATCAGCAGTGGACGGCCAGCCTTGGCGACTTGCTCCAGGGTCGGCAGCAGGTCACGGATGTTGCTGATCTTCTTGTCGTAGAGCAGAACAAACGGGTTGTCCAGCAGGGCCGACTGCTTTTCAGGGTTGTTGATGAAGTAGGGGCTCAGGTAGCCGCGGTCAAACTGCATGCCTTCAACCACGTCGAGTTCGGACTCGAGCGACTTGCCGTCTTCCACGGTGATCACGCCTTCCTTGCCGACCTTGTCCATGGCATCGGCAATGATCTTGCCGATGGTTTCGTCGGAATTGGCAGAGATCGAGCCGACCTGTGCGATTTCCTTGGACGTCGTGGTGGCCTTGGAAGCTTTCTTCAGCTCTTCGACCAGGGCCGTGACAGCCTTGTCGATGCCGCGCTTCAGGTCCATCGGGTTCATGCCGGCGGCCACATACTTCATGCCTTCGTGAACAATGGCTTGTGCCAGCACGGTGGCGGTGGTGGTGCCGTCGCCAGCGATGTCAGAGGTCTTGGAAGCGACTTCCTTGACCATCTGGGCGCCCATGTTCTGCAGCTTGTCCTTGAGTTCGATTTCCTTGGCCACGGACACACCGTCCTTGGTCACGGTCGGGGCGCCGAACGAGCGCTCCAGCACCACATTGCGGCCTTTGGGGCCCAGGGTCACTTTAACGGCATTGGCCAGGATGTTCACACCCTCGACCATGCGTGCACGGGCTTCGCCGCCGAAAATTACGTCTTTTGCTGCCATGATTCAGATTCCTTAAATTGATGAATAAATAGACTGTTTGCGCATACTGGGTATGGATGAACAGCTATTGAATAAATAAAGTTTTAAAGCGGGAGAAAATTATTTCTCGACCACTGCAAACAGGTCTTCTTCTTTCATGACCAGCAGTTCGTCGCCATTGACCTTGACGGTCTGGCCGCTGTACTTGCCGAACAGCACGCGGTCGCCGACCTTGACGGCCATGGCGCCGAGCTCGCCCTTGTCATTTTTCTTGCCTGGGCCCACGGCCAGCACTTCGCCTTGATCCGGCTTTTCAGCGGCGCTGTCCGGAATCACGATGCCGGAAGCGGTTTTGGTTTCGTTTTCCACGCGTTTGACAATTACGCGGTCGTGCAAAGGACGAAGATTCATGAAAAGCTCCTTGTTTTATAACAATGGGTTGGGGAAATCAAAACACCCGCTGATCAGCGGATGACTGTCAATTGGCAGGGGTGAGCCTGTTGTTAGCACTCCACGCCATCGAGTGCTAATGATAGGGGCATTCATGCGTGTTTTCAAGACCCGCCGCTTTAATTCATGTGTCGGGCTGTGCGCCAGACAGGCCGGCCAGTTGGGGGCCGCTGCTATTATTTGACAATTATGTTTAGCCAGCCGAACCACTTTCCTCCATGCCCAGCGAAATTCCCCATTTGAAAGAGCGCCTTGCCGAGGCGGCCCGCTATGCATTGATGCGCCGGCTGCTGCCCGCCATTCGACACAATATCGCGGGTTCGCTGCAGCCTATCGGCATGATGTCCGCCATGCTGGAAAGGCGCATCCAGTCGCTGACGCCCGACCTGGTGCAGGTTGCCAAGAATACGCAGGCGCTCACCGCTTTGTCGCGCGAAGCGGCTGCTACCGCGAAGAACCTGATGACCTGGCTCGCGCCGGTCGACAACGAACTGATCCCTGTCAACAGTGCAGTGGACGAGTCTTTTTCCCTGATGGCCACCGAGCTGTCGTTTCGCGGCTTTACCCTGGACAATCAGGCGGTTGACTCGTTGGCCAGGCTTCCCAAAGGCATGCTTCGCAGCGTTTTCACCGCCAGCCTGATTGCCTTGACGGACATGGCTGACCAGCCGTCTGCCGTGGTGGTGACTGCCCATGACGAAGCCAATGGCATTCGCTTGAAGATCACGGTGGAACCCAGCGGGTCAGACGACCTAGCCACTTTGGCCATTCGCATACCCACCTATCGCGCGCTGCTCTGGGACGACGTCCAGGCGCTGGCCGATGTGGAAGGGGTGCAGCTTGAAATGGCCGCAGATGGCGTGCTGCTTGACTACTGTCCCGCCAAGGCCGAAAAACCCACATTCCTTACGGTCCGTTGACAACCGGCGACTTAAGAAAATAGCTAGCCCATCAAGGCATAAAACCCGGCAAGCGCACAAGCAGTTTTTTGTCGATGTCCTACAGTCATTTGCACCTATTCCGATGGATGCGCTTTTCAAACGCGCTTACATTGAAATTTTTTGACTGCTTGCGCAAGAAACGACCATGCTAAAAGACAGTTCACACTTTTCCGATTCCCGGGTGCTGATGTCCGTTCGCCCATTGCCAGGCCGGAGTGAAGCGCCAAAAGGCTCCAATGCGCACATGCCAAGCCGTTGGCCGTTCACCGTTGAAAGAGGAGGCGTTGGCGCGCTCAGGGCATCGTCTGCCGACAAGCCAATGACCGTTCGCAAGGAAATTGGCAACTTCATTACCTGACAAGGCCTGCCCGGCCAAGCGGCATGCAGCCTCCCGGATGCACGCTGACCAGGCTTTCAGGCCACTACAGGCCCGCTGCATGGCGCAGGAGCGCTGCCTTGTCGGTACGTTCCCAGGTGAACTCAGGCTCGTCACGGCCAAAGTGTCCGTAGGCAGCCGTTTTTTCATAAATTGGCCGCAGCAGGTCCAGCATCTGAATGATGCCATTGGGCCGCAGGTCAAAATGCGCGTTGATCAACTCGGCAATCTGGCTGTCCGGAATTACCCCGGTGCCTTCGGTGTAAACCGTGACGTTCATCGGCTTCGCCACCCCAATCGCGTAGGCCACCTGGATCTGGCACTGCCTCGCCAGGCCGGCGGCAACGATATTCTTGGCCACATAGCGCGCTGCATAGGCTGCTGAGCGGTCGACCTTGCTCGGGTCCTTGCCACTGAAAGCACCGCCGCCATGCGGGCAGGCGCCGCCGTAGGTGTCCACGATGATCTTGCGCCCGGTCAGGCCGCAATCGCCCTGCGGACCGCCAATGACAAAGCGGCCGGTCGGATTGATCAGGTAGCGGGTATTCTGCAGCCACTCCTTGGGCAGGACCGGCTTGATGATTTCTTCAATGACCGCTTCGATGAACGAGGCTTTCATCTTCGTCGGCGTCTCGCTCTGGTCCGGGCTGTGCTGGGTGGACAGCACCACGGTGTCGATGCTGTGCGGCTTGCCGTCGACATAGCGCATCGTCACCTGGCTCTTGGCGTCAGGCCGCAGAAAGGGCAGGCGGCCGTCCTTGCGCAACTGCGACTGGCGCTCGACCAGGCGGTGGGCGTAGTAGATGGGCGCAGGCATCAGCTCCGGCGTCTCGTCGCAGGCATAGCCGAACATCAGGCCCTGGTCGCCCGCACCGATGTTCAGGTGGTCATCGCTGGCGTGGTCCACGCCCTGGGCAATGTCCTTGCTCTGCTTGTCATAGCAGACCATGACTGCGCAGCCTTTGTAGTCGATGCCGTAGTCGGTATTGTCATAACCAATCCGCTTGAGCGTGTCGCGCGCCACCTGGATGTAGTCCACGCTGACATTTTCGCGGGCGGTGATCTCGCCTGCCAGCACCACCAGGCCGGTGTTGGTCAGCGTTTCGGCGGCGACCCTGGCATGCGGGTCCTGCTTGAAGACCGCGTCCAGAATCGCATCTGAAATCTGATCGGCCACCTTGTCGGGGTGGCCCTCGGAGACGGATTCGGATGTAAAGAGAAAATCGTTCGCCATTGCGTACACTCCGTAAGTTTTGTTGGCGCGTTGCCAGCAGGAAGTGCTTTGGCGAACGCTTTAGCAGTTTGGTTTAATGTCGCCCTGCAAGTTGTTCAGTAACTCGGCGACAGGGCCAATTATAAGACCCGGCCGTCACCGCTGCCCCCGCTCTACATCAACCTTTCCATGCTCTGGTTATTTCGTTTTTTCTCATACTGGCCGCTGGCTGCCCTGCAAAGATTGGGTGGTGCGATGGGCTGGCTGGTCTGGCTGTCCAGTGCGGACTACCGTTCCCAGTTCCGGGCCAACGTCGCCCAGGCCGGCTTGCCGTTCAAGGCCGCCCGGCCGGCGATAGCGGAGGCCGGGCGTTTTGTCGGCGAACTGCCCAAGCTCTGGATGCGGCCGCGCTTGCAATCGTGCCTCGACAATGTTCGCGTGGAAGGCCGGGCGCATGCAAGCCAGGCTTTTGCCTTGGGCCAGGGTGTTATTTTTGTGGCGCCGCATTGCGGCAGCTTCGAGTTGGGAACCCAGGCGGTTGCCGAGCTGTTTGGTCCGGTCACTGCTCTCTACCGGCCGGCCCGCAAAGCATGGCTGGCGCAGCTGGAGGCCATGGCGCGCGACCGCCACCAGCTCAGCATGGTGACGCCCAGCCTGGGCGGCATCCGTCAGATGCACAAGGCCCTCAAGGCCAATCAGTGCGTCGCCATGCTGACCGACCAGGTGCCGCCCGACGGGTGGGGCATGTGGGCGCCGTATTTTGGCCGGCCCGCCTACACCATGACGCTGGCGGCAAGGCTGGCATTGCAAAGCGGGGCGGTGCTGCTGCCCATCAGCTGCGAGCGCCTGCCGAAGGGCCGGGGCTATTTCCTGAAGATATGGCCGGCCATCACCGGCCTGGAGGGCGGTGAAAAGCCCAGCCTGCTGCAGGTCGTGACGCGCATCAACCAGGCCATCGAAGCGATCGTGCTCAGCCAGCCCGGGCAGTACCTGTGGGGCTATGCGCGCTACAAAACGCCGCGTGAGGAAACCGCTTGAAAACCCTGGGACAACGGGCCGGCCATGTCGCCACCGTGGGCGGTATCGCGTTCATGAAGCTGCTGGCCTTTTTGCCGCTCCCAGTCATCCGCGGCCTGGGCGTGGCGCTGGGCTGCTTGCTGTACGGCCTGATCGGTGCGCGGCGGCGCGTGGTGCATGCCAATTTCTCGGTATGTTTCCCGGCGCTTTCGGCGGGCGCTCGGCGCAGGCTGGCGATTCAGACCTTTGTGCATTTTTCGCAGGCCTGGCTGGACCGCGCCTGGCTGTGGCATGCGCCCCAGGCGTGGGTTCAGCGGCGTGTACGGCTGACCGGCGCGGTTGGGGAACTTGCGGGCAATCAACCCACCGTAATTTTTCTGCCGCACTTTGTTGGCCTGGATGCCGCCTGGGCCGCAACAGCCCTGGCGGTGCCCAGGTCATCGACCACCATCTACACCGACCAGTCCAACAAGCTGGTGGACCAATGGATATTGCAGGGCCGACAGCGGTTCGGCCTGCTGCGCCTGTTCGGCCGCATTGAAGGCGTCAAGCCCATTGTGGCGGCGCTGCGCGAAGGCCAGCCGCTGTATTTGCTGCCCGACATGGATTTCGGTCCGGATGAATCGGTGTTCGTGCCGTTCTACGGCATGTCCACCGCCACCGTGCCGTCGCTGTCGCGCTTTGCACGCCTGGGTCGCGCCAAGGTCGTGCCCCTGCTGCCGCGCCTGACCGCCGATGGCTACGAGGTGCAGGTGATGCCTGCCTGGGCCGGTTTTCCCAGCGCCGACCCGGTGGCCGACACTGCGCTCATGAATGCGCGGTTGCAGGGCTACATCGACACCATGCCGTCGCAATATTACTGGGTGCACAAGCGGTTCAAGACCCGGCCTGCCGGCGAGGCTTCCGTGTACTGAGCCATGCGCCCGGCCGTCCATGCCGGACTTGGCAAGGCTCAGCCGAGAAAATGTTGAAGATGGCCAATCACCCGCGCAGGCTGCTCGTGCAGTATCCAGTGGGTCGCGCCAGCCATGCGGTGCAGCTGCATCTGCGGCACAAAGTCCTCCAGCCCGTCCAGCAGGGCCGGGGGCAGGGCGGTGTCGTCCATGGCCCAGATCACCAGCGCAGGCACATTCACTTCAAGCTTTTCGCGTGGAATCACCACGGCTGCGGCCGCCGGGTCATGGTGCGGCAGCCCGGGCCGGGGCGGACGCAGCGGTGAGGCGCGGTAGTAATTCAGCGGTCCGGTCAAGCCGGCTTGCCAGATGCCGCGGTACTGCGCCTTGAGGGCGTCCGTCAACCAGGCATGCGGGCCGTCAACCGCGCCCATGCTGGTAAAAAATTCCCACATGCGGCGAAAGTCGTCCTCGGCCAGCAGTGCCTCGGCATCGGGGCGTATCAAGAAATTCATGTAGGCGCTGGCGGCTTGCTGCGCAGGCGAGTGCAGCAGTTCGCGCAAAAATATGCCGGGATGCGGTGAATTGACGATGGCGAGCTTTTCCATGCAGCCCGGCAGCGCGGCGGCCAGGTTCCAGGCCACGGCGCCGCCCCAATCGTGCGCGACCAGGCAGGCCAGCGGACTGCCTTCGTGGTCAATCAGCGCGGCAATGTCCTGCATCAGGTGCCTGGGCCGGTACGCCGCCACATCGCCGGGCGCGCTGGACTTCTCGTAGCCGCGCAGGTTAGGCGCCACGCAGCGAAAGCCGCCATTTTCAGGGCGCGAAAAATGCGCCAGCAGGCTGTCCCAGACAAAGGCGGCTTCTGGGAAGCCGTGCAGGAACATCAGCACCGGCCGGCCCTTTTCGCCGGCGAAACGACATGAAAGCGTGATGCCGTGGGGTAGAACGCATAAACCGGTTTCAATCATGGCGCTATTTTGTTGATGGCTGGTCGCGCATGCAGGACATCCGGCAGGGCCAGCAATTGCTTGAATTGAAGTGGCGGGCGCTCCAGCTGTCAGGCTGGATCAGCCGGGGACGGCAAGGCGGCTTCCGGCCCTGGTTCCATGTCAGCTTGCGACTCAGGCGCAGGCTTGGGCGCCTTGACGGGTTTTTCCCTGGGATGCGCCCAGTCCCACAAATGCTGGGCCACCTCTTCGACACCCTGGCGCTTCAGCGAGGAAAACAGCTTGACGTCGCCGCCGCCCGCCTGCAGCTTGACGATTTGCAGCGCCTTCGCGGCATCGGTCTTGTTGAGCTTGTCGGATTTGGTCAGCAGCACCAGAAACTTCAGCCCGTCTTCCACGCGGGGCCGTATCACGTCGAGCAGGATCTCGTCCAGTTCGGTCAGCCCCAGGCGCGGGTCGCACAGCAGCACGATGGCCTGCAGGTTGTCGCGCGTCTGCAGGTAATTGCCCATCACCTGCTGCCAGCGGTATTTGGCTTCCTTGGGCACCGCGGCATAACCGTAGCCCGGCAGGTCGGCCAGCACCGCGTCGGTCACGCCCTGCTTGCCGAGCGAAAACAAATTAATGCTTTGGGTCCGGCCAGGCGTCTTGGAGGCAAAGGCCAGCCGGTGCTGCTGTGTCAGGGTGTTGATGCAGGTCGACTTGCCGGCATTGGAGCGGCCGACGAAAGCGATTTCAGGCACCTCGATGCGCGGCAGGTGCTTGAGCTCGGGCGCAGTCGTCAAAAACTTGGCGGTGTGCAGCCAGCCCATGGCAATCTTGGGGTCAGGCCCGGCAACAATGGTGGAAGTAGGGGAGGAAACTGGTGAAGTCATGATGGGGCGGTCCCTGGAGGTGGGTAGCTGGGCGGGTAGCGCAGAACAGGCAATGAATGGTAAAAATGTGCAGCCAGCGTGGACTTGCCAGCCAATAGCCATTTTTCAAATCTCGATAATAAAGTCTAGCGTCAAGCCATTGTAAAATCCCGCTCTGCCCAAGTTCTGTGCGCCAACCAATTAAAGTCCCGATATGAAGCTGTTCGCTACTTCCCTACTGGCCGCCATGCTGGCCTTGCCCGCCATGTCGTCATTGGCTGCGGGTGAAACCGCCCCTGCGCAGGCGCCAGCGGCGGCACCGGCCATGCCGGCCAAGCCTGATCTGGTCAAGGGAGAAGCCACTTTCACCGCCGTGTGCGCCGCCTGCCATGGCGCTGACGGCAATTCGGGAACACCGACCTATCCGAAACTGTCGAGCCAGCACCCCGAGTACCTGGTCAAGCAGTTGCAGGAGTACAAGGCAGGCAAGCGCAAAAACGCCATCATGCAGGGATTCGCCGCCACGCTGACCGACGCAGACATGAGAAACGTGGCGTATTGGGCCACCAGCAAGCAGGCCAAGCCGGGCTTTGCCAAGGAAAAAGAACTGGTCACGCTGGGCGAACGCATTTACCGCGGCGGCATAGCCGACCGCCAGGTGCCGGCATGCGCCGGCTGCCACAGCCCGACCGGCGGTGGCATTCCTTCGCAGTACCCGCGCCTGAGCGGCCAGCATTCCGAATACACCGCTACGCAGCTGACGTATTTCCGCGACGGCATCCGCACCAACAGCCTGCAGATGAGCCAGGTGGCCGCCAAGCTCAACGACAGGGAAATCCGGGCGGTGGCCGACTATATTGCCGGCCTGCGCTAAGGCATCACCGGGGCGCGGCTGCTTGTTGTGCCAGCGGGCGGGCCGGGTTTAAATTAACCTGGGCCATTGAACCTCAATCCTGAGAAACAATCATACCGAGGCGGGCCTTTCCAAAGAAAGCCTGCCTTTTTTGTTTTTTACCGGCTGTCGGCTTTACTTACCAAAAACTCTGGTTTTCAATTTCCATTTATGACAGTTTCCACCGAAGGCATGAAGGTCAACTGGGGCTCGCGCACCCTGCGCGCGTCGGTGGAATTGCTGTCGTCGATGCGGTTTTCAATTTCGCTGCTGACGGTCATCTGCATTGCATCCGTCATCGGCACCGTCCTCAAGCAGCAGGAACCGCTGAGCAACTATGTCAATCAGTTCGGGCCGTTCTGGGCGCAAGTCTTCAGCCTGGCGAGCCTGAACACGGTTTACAGCGCCTGGTGGTTTTTACTGATCCTGGCATTTCTGGTGGTGTCCACCTCCTTGTGCATTGCGCGCAACACGCCCAAGATACTGGCCGAATTCAACCAGGTCAAGGAAGATGTGCGCGAGCAAAGCCTCAAGGCTTTTGGCCATCGGGCGCAGGCTAATCTCGCCGAATCATCCGAAGCGGCGGCGCAGCGCATTGGCCAGACCCTGGTGCAAAGCGGCTGGAAGGTCAAGCTCCAGCAGCGCAGCACCGGCTGGATGGTGGCTGCCAAAAAGGGATCGGCCAACAAGCTGGGTTACATCGCCGCGCACAGCGCCATCGTGCTGATCTGCGTGGGCGGCCTGCTGGACGGCGACATGATTGTGCGTGCGCAGATGCTGCTCAACGGCAAATCGACCTACACCGGCGGCGGGCTGATTGCCGATGTACCGGCAGCGCACCGGCTGAGCGAACGCAACCCGACCTTTCGCGCCAACCTGCTGGTGTCCGAGGGTACGCAGTCGAGCACCGCCATCTTGAACCAACCCGGCGGCGTACTGCTGCAGGAATTGCCTTTTGCCGTGGAACTGAAGAAATTCAGCGTTGAATACTATTCGACCGGCATGCCCAAGCTGTTCGCCAGCGACATCGTCATTCACGACAAGGCAACGGGCGAAAAAACGCCGGCGCGGGTCGAGGTCAACCACCCTGCCAGCTACAAGGGCGTCGAGATCTACCAGTCCAGCTTCGACGACGGCGGATCCAGCGTCACGCTGCGCGCCATTCCCATGTCGGCAGCCACCAGGCCTTTCGACATCCAGGGAACGATCGGCGGCACCAGCGCGCTGGCCAACGGCCAGAGCGCGGGCGCAGAGCAGCTCACGCTGGAATACACCGCCCTGCGCGTCATCAACGTCGAAAACTTTGCAGCCAATGCCGCAACGGCTTCGGGCTCGGGCGCGGATGTGCGCAAGGTTGACCTGCACCAGGCGATCGAAAAGCGCCTTGGCGCGGCCAACAAGACCGCGACGCAGAAACAATTGCGCAATGTCGGCCCCAGCGTGACCTACAAACTGCGCGATGCCGCAGGCCAGGCGCGCGAGTTCCAGAACTACATGCTGCCGGTCAGGATGGACGACAACCCCGACAGCACGCCCCTGTTCCTGATGGGCGTGCGCAACAAGCCGGCCGATCCTTTTCAATACCTGCGCATCCCGGCCGACCCGGAAAGCAGCACGGCCACCTTTGTGCGCCTTCGCGCTGCGCTGGCCGATCCGGTACAGCGCGAACTGGCCGTCAGGCGCTACAGCCGCCTGGCCATCGGCAACGACCGCCCTGAGCTGGCGCGGCAGCTGGATGAATCGGCATCGCGTGCGCTGGCCCTGTTTGCCGGCACCGATGCGGCTTCCCGCCCACCTGGGAGCAAGGCGGTGCCGGTTGCCGGGTTGCAGGCCATTTCCGATTTCATGGAGGCCAATGTGCCTCCGGCAGAGCGCGACCGCGCAGGCGAAGTGCTGGTCCGGATCCTCAATGGCGTGCTCTATGAGCTGACCGCCATGACCCGCGAGCAGGCCGGCCTCAAGCCCTTGCCGCAGGACGAGAAAACCCAGGCTTTCATGTCGCAGATGGTGCTGAGCCTGTCGGATGCGCCGCATTACCCGGCGCCCATGGCGTTTGAACTGAAGGATTTCAAGCAGGTGCAGGCCAGTGTTTTCCAGGTTGCGCGGGCGCCCGGCAAGACAATTGTGTACCTGGGCTGCGCCTTTTTGATCCTGGGCATCTTCAGCATGCTGTATATCCGGGAGCGCCGGCTGTGGGTCTGGCTGGCCCCGCAAGCGCCCGCTTCTGCCGGTGGCCAGGCCAATTTCCCGGGTGGTACCGCCACCCCGGATTCGATGTCAGAATCTGCCGGAACCAGCCAGGCCACCCTGGCTTTGTCCGTCAACCGCAAAACCATGGACGGCGACAAGGAATTCGAGATGCTGAAAACAAAATTGCTGCAGGCGCCCTTATGAACACCACGACGAGCATCAACACCACCACCACGCTGACTGCAGACCGGGGCGGCACGCTGAGCCTGAACAAAAGCTACTTTGCCAGGCGCAATACCCTCGACTGGCTTTTTGCCCTGCTGGTGGCCGGCGGCCTGCTGTATGCCTTTGCGCAGTACAGCGCGTACATGGATGTCTATGAAAAAGGCATCTTGTTCGCAGCCATTCCCGCCACCGTGGCAATGGCTTGGTTCTGGCGGCCGCTGCAACTGTTGATGCTCGTCACTGCCGGCTTCGCCCTGCTGGGCATCGCGTCCTACCAGGTCGATGGCGTGGGCAGCCTGGCGCGCGCCGAGCAGGTGTTCTGGCTCAAGTATTTCCTGTCCAGCCAGTCGGCCATCCTGTGGATGAGCATGCTGTTTTTCATGAGCACGATTTTTTACTGGCTCGGCATGTTCGCCAGCAACAAGCCGAACAGCGTCGGTTCCAGCCACAGCGCCACGCTGGAGTCGCTGGGTTCCAGAATCGCCTGGGCGGGCGTCGGCATGGCGCTGATCGGCACGCTGGTGCGCTGGTATGAAAGCTACCTGATCGGCGCTGACATCGGCCACATTCCCGTCAGCAACCTGTACGAGGTGTTCGTGCTGTTTTGCTGGATGACGACGGCGTTCTACCTTTACTTTGAAGCCGAATACAAGACCCGGGCACTGGGCGCGTTTGTCATGCTGGTGGTCAGCGCCGCGGTGGGTTTTTTGCTCTGGTACACCGTGGTCCGCGAAGCCCATGAAATTCAGCCGCTGGTGCCGGCGCTGAAAAGCTGGTGGATGAAGCTGCATGTGCCGGCCAACTTCATCGGCTACGGCATGTTTGCCCTGGCGGCCATGGTGGCGCTGTCCTACCATATCAAGCAGCAGGCGCTTGAAACCCGCTGGTACCGCCTGACGCCTTTGTGGATGCTGGGCGTGGTGCTCTGCTTCGTGCCGATCGTGTTTCGCAAGTCGCCGCTGGAAGCGGGCGGCAGCAACTACTGGATGGGCTACCTGCTGGTGGCCGGCCTGATCACCGGCGGCATTTTGCTGGCCCGCAAGCACATCGCCGCGCGCCTGCCGCGCCTGGAAGTGCTGGACGACGTGATGTACAAGGCGATTGCGGTGGGCTTTGCCTTCTTCACCATCGCCACGGTGCTGGGCGCCCTGTGGGCCGCCGAGGCCTGGGGCGGCTACTGGAGCTGGGACCCGAAGGAAACCTGGGCCCTGATTGTGTGGCTCAACTATGCGGCCTGGCTGCACATGCGGCTCATGAAGGGCTTGCGCGGCACGGTGGCCGCCTGGTGGGCGCTGGGTGGTCTGGCCGTCACCACATTTGCCTTTCTGGGCGTCAACATGTTTTTGTCGGGCCTGCACAGCTACGGAACCCTGTAGCCGGGCGGACTGTCTTTGAAGTTGAATCCTGCACGCGGCTTGCTGCGTACCACTGTCAGTCACTGGCAAATATAAAGGACCCCTCATGCTGATCAAGACCCACTCCAGCGGATTCAACCATCCGGTTCCCAGCGAAATCACGGCGCAAGGCATCTACCAGGAACGGCGCAAACTGATCAAGCTGATGGCCAGCGGAACGGCAGGCGCCGCACTGGCAGGCTGGGCCGGGCGCGAGGCGCTGGCCCAGGCCGTGCAAAAACCCGGCAAGCTGGCTGCGCTGGCAGGCGCCAAGTCTGCCGCAGCCGGTGCGGTCACGATGGAAAAAGTGACCGACTACAAGGACGCGACCACCTATAACAATTTTTACGAGTTCGGTACCGACAAGGCCGATCCGGCAAAGAATGCCTCGACGCTGCCGGTCAAGCCCTGGTCGGTTGCGGTGGAGGGGATGGTCAAGAACCCCAGAAGCTTCACCCTGGAAGAACTGCTCAAGCTCAGCCCGCAGGAGGAGCGTATTTACCGCCTGCGCTGTGTCGAAGGCTGGTCCATGGTGATTCCCTGGGTCGGTTATTCGCTGTCTGAGCTGATCAAGAAAGTCGAGCCGCTGGGCAGCGCCAAATATGTCGAGTTCATCACGCTGGCCGATCCCAAGACCATGCCGTTTGTCGGTTCCCGCGTGCTCGAATGGCCATATGTCGAGGCTTTGCGCCTGGATGAAGCCATGCATCCACTGGCCTTGCTGACCTTCGGCATGTACGGCGAAGTGCTGCCCAACCAGAATGGCGCACCAGTGCGCATGGTGGTGCCCTGGAAGTACGGCTTCAAAAGCGGCAAGAGCATCGTCAAGGTCCGCTTTACCGACAAGGAGCCGCGCACTGCCTGGAACAAGGCGGCAGCGCAGGAATACGGTTTTTACTCGAACGTCAACCCGCTGGTGGACCACCCCCGCTGGAGTCAGGCCACCGAGCGGCGCATCGGGGAAGACGGACTGTTCGCCAAGAAGCGCAAGACGCTGATGTACAACGGCTATGAAGCGCAAGTCGGCCAGCTGTATGCCGGCATGGACCTCAAGAAAAACTTCTGATGGCTGCCTGGACGGCAGGGCGGCAAAAACTGCTGCTGCACCCTGCGGCCAAACCGCTGGTTTTCTTGTTGTGCCTGGCTCCGTTTGCCTGGCTGTTTTACCAGGCTTTCAGCGACCAGCTGGGTGCCAACCCGGCCGAAGCCCTGATTCGCGCTACGGGTGACTGGACCTTGCGTTTCGTCTGCATCGTGCTGGCCGTCACGCCATTGCGGGTGATCAGCAAAACACCGGCCCTGGCCCGCTTCCGGCGAATGCTGGGCCTGTTCGCCTATTTTTACGTCGTGGTCCATCTGCTCAGCTACAGCTGGTTCGACATGGGCTTCGATGTGCCGGAAATCGTGAAAGACATCATCAAGCGGCCATTCATCCTGGTCGGATTTTCTGCGTTCCTGCTGCTGACGCCCCTGGCGGCTACCTCGTTCAATGCGGCCATCAAGGCCCTGGGCCCCAAAAGATGGCAGATGCTGCACAAGCTCGTCTACCTGATAGCCGGGCTGGGGATTCTGCATTTTTTCTGGATGCGCTCCGGGAAAAACAACTTCAATGAAGTTTTTGTCTATGCCGCCATCGTCGCCGCGCTGCTCGGCTGGCGGCTATGGAAGCACTGGTCCAGGCCGCACCAACCCGCACACGGCACGAAGGCGGTCAGCGCACGCTGACTCTCAGGCCTTGACAGGCCTCATGGCAGCAACAATTCGCCGCGAAAAGTATCGACGGCCGACTCGCGCGCACGGATCAGCCGGGCAGCGCCGTCCGCAACCAGAACTTCAGCGGCCCGGCCCCGGGTGTTGTAGTTGCTGGCCATGCTCATGCAGTAAGCACCAGCCGACATGACGGCAAGCTGGTCGCCGGCCTTGATATTCAAGAGGCGATCACGCCCGATCCAGTCGCCGCTTTCGCAAACCGGGCCCACCACGTCATAAACAAGCCCGGAGGCCTCGCCGCTGGAATCCTTGACCGGAACGATCGCATGAAAAGCCTGGTACATGGCCGGGCGTGGCAAATCGTTCATGGCGGCGTCGATGATGCAGAAGTTCTTCTGCTCGCCGGGCTTGAGGTAAATCACTTCCGTGATGCAGATTCCGGCATTCCCGACCAGGGAGCGGCCTGGCTCGATCATCAGTTTCTTGTTGCCGTAGCCGCGCGCATCCAGCTTGGCCAGCAGTTGCCGCCAGAGCGAGTCGGCCTCGGGCG